>NZ_CP150637.1:305000-392500 GCF_038500265.1 Ignatzschineria larvae DSM 13226
GAGTTATTTTGATACTCGTTATAAAAATATGTTTACTAATGACAGTAGTACTCAATGGAAATATGAGAACTTGAGTAAAGCGAAAATATCCGGCTTTGAAATCGTTGGATCTGTAGAAATTAATGATCAATGGGGATTATCCGGTAGTTATACTTATCTTGATGCTAAACAAAAAAAAGAGGGAGGCCAATATAAAAAAATGCTTCGTCGTCCGAAACATCAAATTACGGCTAGTGTAACTTATAAACCGATTGAAGCTATTACTTTAAATGCTTCAGGAACTTACTATGGCAAACGTCAGGATGAGAAGAATAATCAAGATATAGAACTCTCAAGTTTTGCCGTATTTAATATTGCCGGTAGTTATAAAATCAATCGCCGATTCAGCGTAGATGCGAAGATTCAAAATCTCTTTGATAAAGATTATGAGTTTGCGAAAGGTTACCGTGAAAATGGTCGCACTGCCTATGTGGGAATGAATATTGATTTGTAATGAATGACCATTCATAGTCGCAGATACTAGGAAATAAGAGGAGGCTAAGGGTCATCGTGATCGTTAGCCTCTTTGTTATATCGAGAATGCGAAATAAGGGTAAATTCTGTTTAATGCGGTTAGAAAGGCGAGTAGAATAGGGGGATCATCAATGACCAATAAGGTGATTAATATCGTGAAAAAGAGATGGATACAGATCGGGAAATGGTTCGCTTTGGGGATGCTTCTGTTTGTTGCACAATTTGCACAAGCGGAAAACTTAGTTTTACCAAAAGGGGAGAGCTTAAATTGTCAGCGGATTGTTTCAATATCGCCGGCGATTAGCGATATTTTGATGGATCTTAAGCTAGAGGATAATGTGATCGGCGCGACCCGTTATTGCAAATTACCTGAGAAAAAAGATCGGGAATTAGTAGGGGGTTACTTTGATTTGAATATTGAAAAAATCATGTCGCTGCGGCCAGATATCGTCTTTCTTGAAGGGATGCCTAATAATCCTATTTCTCAACGTCTCGATTCTTTGGGAATTAAGAATCGTGCTTTTGCGCTTGATACCTTAGATGAAATGGAGGGAGCAAAACAGGAGATTGGGCATTACTGTGAAGGGGAGATTGTGATCGATGGCTTAACGTTAAAAGAGTTTTTAGCGCACAAAGTCCCACAGAATGTGACGGATCATCCTAAGGTTTTAATTCTCTATAATTATGGCGAGAGCTCTGAGAAAATTTTGCCAAGATTAGCAGCAGGGCGGAGCTTTCATGGAGAGTTATTAGAAACACTAGGAATGGAGAATGTCTATTTAGGTTCGCTTAATGCACCAGAATTAACGAGGGAAGCCATTTCTCTCTTAAATCCGGAATGGATCTTTATTCTCAATGGCCTGATTACCGATCCTGAGCAACCTTATAATGTGTTAGAGGTACAAAATATTCATCCTAAATGGGAATTTCTGTCAGGCGTTAAGGCTGTTCAGCAGTCACACGTCTATGAGATTCGAGGGTTTTATACACAAATTCCGTCTGTTGCAGCAATGGAGCAATTAGGAGAAACATTAAGCCAGTTAGTCTATGGCGATCAGCGAGAAAAAACGGAGTGATCAATCATTTTTGGCGTGGGATATTGCTTAATGTCACTTGATATTCGTCATATTTTTAAGTAGACATTTTGCAAATATGCTAGACTAAGCCCCTTTATTCTTAAACAAATTCGTTGTAGGAGTCTATCATGAGTAAACAACAAACTTTATCAATTATTAAGCCAGATGCAGTTGCCAAAAATGTGGTTGGCGCAATCTATTCACGTTTTGAAGCAGCAGGTTTCAAAATTGTTGCAGCTAAAATGACGCATTTAACACGTGAAGAAGCGGAAGGTTTCTACGCAGTACATAAAGAGCGTCCTTTCTTCAACGACTTAGTTGAATTCATGATCTCAGGTCCAGTTGTGATCTCTGTATTAGAAGGCGACAACGTGATTGCTAAACATCGTGATTTAATGGGTGCAACTAACCCTAAAGATGCATTAGCGGGTACGCTTCGTCACGATTATGCAGAATCAATTGATGCTAATGCCGTTCATGGTTCAGATGCACCTGAAACTGCAAAAGTTGAAATCGAATACTTCTTCGGTCCTAATGTAGTGGGTGCACCAAAAGTGTGTGCATAATTGCCATTATTGGTGATCTGTTCGGGTAGCGTCTATGATAAGCGTATGCGCTACTCGGCAATCCCTAGAATTACAGGATAGAAGAATAATTGATGTTAGACGTTAATATCAAAGTTGAAAATGCCAAACCTCAGACTAATCTCTATAGTTTGACGTTTGACGATTTAAAAGAATTTTGCCTCTCAATCGGCGAGAAACCTTATCGTGCCACACAAATTATGAAGTGGCTCTATCATAAAGGTGTTCGTTCGATTGATGAGATGACCGATGTTTCCAAAAAAACACGGGAAAAACTCAAAGAGATTACGACCTTATCATTGCCGGAAGTGGTGCTGGATCATCTCTCAGAAGATGGTACCCGTAAATGGTTGATTCGTTTAGATTCAGGTAACTCGATTGAGATGGTTTATATTCCGGAAGATGATCGCGGTACGCTCTGTGTCTCTTCACAGGTAGGCTGCGCATTAGATTGCTCTTTCTGTGCAACAGGGAAACAAGGATTTAATCGTAACTTAGCGGTAGAAGAGATCGTAGGGCAGTTGATGATTGCCAAATTGCTCTTAAATGATTTTGAAGAGATCGATAATTTTACCCCTCGTAAAGTCACTAATGTGGTCTTTATGGGGATGGGTGAGCCTCTACTCAATTATCGCAATGTGGTTTCAGCGATGAAGATTATGCTTGATGATTATGGCTTTGGTCTATCTAAACGCCGCGTAACTTTAAGTACCTCCGGCGTTGTCCCGGCGCTCTATCGTCTTAAGGAAGATATCGATGTCGCCTTAGCGATTTCACTGCATGCACCCTACAATACGTTACGAGATGAGTTAGTGCCGATTAATCAAAAATATCCGATTAATGAGCTACTCGATGCTTGTCGCAACTATATTGATGGAACCAATAAGAAGATTACTTGGGAATATGTGCTTTTGAGAGGCGTTAATGATCGCGATGAAGATGCCCATGCGCTTGCACGCCTGATTCGGAATATTCCGGGTAAAGTAAATTTAATTCCTTTTAATCCATTTGATGGCGTTGATTACCAAACCTCAGATCGTAAACAGATTGATCACTTCCGCTCAATCCTAATGGGCTATGGCTTAGTTGCGGTAACTCGTAAAACGCGCGGTGACGATGTGGATGCGGCTTGTGGGCAGTTAGCAGGGCGCGTCAAAGATCGGACTAAGCGGACTATTAGTCAAGAAGAAGTGGTTCAAGGAGAAGTGGCTCAAAAGGACTTGACTCAAGAAGCATTGGTTACTGAACTTGCGTAGCCGGAACTGTTTTTCAGGAACTTTTCATAAGGTTGCTGATAGGTTTTTCAGGAATATTGCTGTACGATAAAAGTCTTAAAGGAGTCTTATATCGCGAGCATAATATGAAGCAAGAAGCATTGATAGTTTACTATTACCAACCTTTCTCACAGGGAGAGGTTGGTTTTTTATTGGGTGAAAATGGGCTTAAAGCCCTCGATATCGAAGGGCTCTATCCGCAAATACGGGAAAATGATCCCAGCATTGCACCGCTATTCTCGAAGAGTCATCTGAAGCAGACGATGTTAAAACAATCATTACGACAAAAGCGAGGATTATCGAATAATAGCCTTGAATTGACCACGAAAATCCGCTGGCAGAAACAGTATGCCCCTTTACCGATAGGAGATCAGTTTAATCCGGTATTCGGTCAATATTTACAAACGGCGATTACAGAGTTATTACGCTATTTTCAAGGTGAAGAGGTGCAATTTACCGTTCCCTTAGATTTGAGTGATGGCACCGCATTTCAACAACAAGTTTGGCAAGCCTTACAACAGATTCCTTATGGTCAGACTATTAGCTATAAAACTTTAGCGATGATGATTAATAATCCTAAAGCAGTGCGTGCAGTGGGTGGGGCTAATGGTCAAAATCCATTGCCGATTATCATTCCTTGTCATCGGGTGATTCAGGCAGATGGCAGCTTAGGCGGTTATAGTGGCGGCGTTGCCATTAAACGGGAATTGTTGGCGCTAGAAGGTGTTGTAGATACGCTCTTTTAAAAGAGATCTTAAGATAGAAGTATCCTTGAGAAATGAGTCTCAAATAATACTCTTTATCCCAAAAAGAGACCAATTAATAGGAGTGCCATAATGATTTGTCCTGTTCCAAGAAGCAGTGCATAGAGTGCAAGTTTTCCCCCTTGTTGTTTTAGAAGCATAAAGTTAAGTCGTAGACCAATGGCGGCAAGGGCAATGACTTCAAAGGCATGACTAAAGCTAAGGAGCACAGCAACAATAGCGTCAGAGACTAATGAGAGAGAATTGAGAGCACAGGCAATGATAAAGCCAAATAGGTACCAAGGAATCAGTTTAAAGAGATGGGGGAAAGAACGCGGTGCGGCACCATGATCGACGTTATTTTCCTTGTTCAATTCCTGTGATTCCTGTGATTGAGGGGCTTGATGGCTATTTTGTGCTAGACGATGAAAGAGCAGTACGATAATAATCAGAGAGGCAATTCGCATAATTTTAAAGAGCGTTGCATCCCGCATTACTTCACCGCCGAGCATACTACTACTAGCGATTACCTGACCGACAGATTGTAAAATGCCGCCAATAAATGCTCCTTGAAGTAGTTTACTATCATAGGCATAGAGCGCAATAACCGGTAAGAGGAACATCATGATGGTGCCCATTAAATTGACGATCGTGATAATAAGGCCCCGCTCAGCATCTTTAGCGCGAATAACCGGTGCAACAGCAGCGATAGCTGACGAACCACAGACCGCATTTCCGGCTGCCATTAATAACGCATAATTTTTACTAAAGCGTAATAACTTGCCGATGAGAAGTGCCAAAATGATGGTGCTACTAATTTGTAGAATGATATAGAGCGTACCGGCAAAGCCTAAGTGGGCAAGCGTTTCAAAGGTTACGGAAAATCCTAATAGGACAATGGCATACTCTAATAATCGGCCTTCTGAAAATTTGGTCCCTTGTGCTAAGATCGGTTGTTTAAAATAGAGATTGCCGGCTAAAATACCAATACCAATCGCAATAGGGCCCGCCCCAATATTCGGAACCCACATAGCAAGCAACATCGCAATGAGAGCAGTGATACAGCTAATCGTTAATCCAGGGAGAATACCAGGAATTTCTTGAGGTTTAGGGATAAATGAGGGGTATTTAAGTAGGGACATAATCGGTCAGGAGAATTTCAAGAGAGTGGGTTAATATAGTATTTATAGTAAGATCGGTTTAAAATAAGCTGATTGAAATGCCGGCACATCAGTTGTAACAAGTAAGGAAGCTGTTCTATCCGGCATCTTGCAAGTGTTGTTTAGTACGGTTTTATGTTTTCTTAAACCAAATTTACTATATAATACGATTTTAAGATTAGATACATGATTGTATAACTGACCTTTATGCTACGCTTTTTTGATAAGAAGTAAAAGTTTCAGTAAAGCCCGATTAAAAAAGCGTTTCTCATACGTGTGAGAAACGCTTGATTTATCTATATGAAAGTATTATGGAAGAGGTGAATTATTCAATTATTCCTACACTTCTAAGACAATTTTACCAATATGTTCACTCGATTCCATCAATGCATGGGCTTTATCCGCCTCAGCTAAGGGGAATGTTTGATAAATGACCGGTTTGAAGTGACCTGCTTCTAAGATCGGTAACAGATCTCGGGTAATATCTTCAGTAAGGCTTCGTTTAAAGGCATATTCCCGGGCGCGCAGTGTACTACCGGTGACGGTGAGGCGTTTTTGCATAATCTTCATCAGATTCGCAGTGACTTTCGCGCCGCCCATTGAGTTGATATAGACAAGACGACCATCAGGATTGAGCAGATCAATATTTTTCTCATAATAATCACCCCCGATCATATCAAGAATCACATCCATTCCGATTGCTTTGAGAACGTCTAAGAAATCTTCCTCTTTATAATTGACAGCAATCGTTGCGCCGAGGGCTTTAACCGCGTCTTGTTTCTCTTGGCTGCCAACCGTTGTATAGACTTCAGCACCGATGATTTTCGCTAATTGAATAGCTGTAATACCAATGCCGCTACTGCCACCATGTACGAGGAATTTTTCCCCTTTTTTAAGACCACCTCGTTGGAAGACATTGCTCCACACGGTATAGAGGGTTTCAGGTAGACTTGCTGCTTCGATAAAGCTTAAATTTTTGGGTTTAGGAAGCGCAAGATATTGATCAACGCGGACATATTCTGCATAACCGCCACCGCCGATGAGGGTAAAGACTTCATCGCCCACTTTCCAGCGGGTAACCTCACTACCCACCTCTTCTACAATGCCGGCAACCTCTAATCCTAAGATATCCTGAGGTTCTCCTTCAGGTGCTGGGTAGTAGCCTTTACGTTGAATGACATCAGGGCGATTAACGCCGGCTGCTTTGACTTTGATGAGAATATCATTAGGGCGTAACTCAGGACGAGGTTTCTCTCCCAGTTTCAATACGGATGGATTACCAAATTCTGTTAAGATTACTGCTTTCATCTTCTCTCCTTTTTAATGCACGTTTTTTGATACAAAATGGTAAGGGATTCTATATTTACCTATTGTACTAAAAGGTATTGAGAAATCTTGGCTCAATATTGATGACTCATAGTTCCTATAGTAACAGGATTAAATGAGTTATTGTGCAAGGAGTTGCTGTAATTTCACTAATGGATGAACGATAGTGACTTGATCAAAGCGTTTCACTTGCGTACGACAAGAAGAACCGGTGGCAAGAAGTGTCACCTTTTCCCCTTGAGCGCCTTCTTTCTGACTGTCTGCAACAATAGGTGCCCAAGATTGTTGATAGATTTTTTCAGAAAGAGGCAGGCTTTCTTTGATATGACCAAAGCCCCCACTCATTCCACAACAGCCACTTTTAACAAGTTCTAGCGATAGACCAAAATGAGCAAAGAGTTGTTGCCAAGCTTTAGGTGCATGAGTTGCATTGGTCTTCTCGGTACAGTGGCTTAGAAGTTGTAATCGCTCTTGAAGTTTGATTTGGGGCAGAGAGTTAGAGGCAGCTTTTTGTGCCAGATAACGATTGAGCCACTCTTGAATCAGTGCCACATGCACTGTTTTTAAACCAATGGCGGGATACTCTTCGCGGTAGGTCAGAGTGATCGGTGGTTCGATGCCCACTAAAGCAATTCCATAGCCAGCAATTTTTTCAAGCAGCGAATGTTGTGCCATTGCTTCAGCTTCAAATTGTTTGAGCGCACCATAAACATGCGCTACTTTGCCAGAAGGTTGATACGGAGCGATAAAGACCTCAATGCCGAGAGCATTTAATAATTGGATAATTCCATTGAACGTAGTGGCATCATAAAACATAAAAAACGAATCAGGTACGATGACAACCGCATTCTCTTTCTGCTCAACCGCTGCCAATAATTGGATATTATCTGTGGATAACTCTGTGTATAGCTTGTGTGCAGATTGATAATTCGCTCTTTCTAATTTCGGGAGATCCACTAATCCCGCTTTAGCAAAGAGTTTCTGTCCCCACTTGTTGCCGGCCATAAAGTTATAGATAGAGCGAACTTTATTGCTCGTAACGGCCATTTTTTCACTACTAATCAGAAGTTTTTCATGCAATGGTCGAGGATGTTTTTGATAATATTGCGCTAAAAATTGGGATTTCGCTGCCGGAATATTCACCTTAATAGGACATTCCCCAGCGCAAGATTTACAGCTCAAACAGAGTGAGAGCGATTGATAAACTTCAGCTTCAAATGGGCGATTCTCAATATTGTGTGACCGTTGTCGTAACCACTCTTTAATCAATTCTGCTCGACCTTTAGGGGAGTAGATGCGCTCACGAGTGGCTTTATAGCTAGGGCACATCGCCGCATCAAGATCATAATTGAAACAAGCACCATTACCATTACAATAGAGGGTCGTCTGATAAGCTGCTTCGGCCCAATAATGGCTATGAATCTGCTGATTAAAATCGGCGCGAAGAGGTACCTCATCGATCTTCAAAAGCGCCTCTTGATGAGGAGAGGCTATTTTGCCGGGATTGAGCTGATTATGCGGGTCAAAAGTGGCTTTCACTTGTTGAATCAGCGGGTAGAGCTTTCCAAAGAAAGATTGTGCATATTCTGAACGAACCCCTTTTCCGTGTTCACCCCAAAGTGCACCGCCATACTGCATACAAAGCGCAAAGACTTGATCGGAAATCGCCCGAATCAGAGGGCGATCTTCCGCTAATTTTAGATCAAGTGCAGGGCGTACATGAATCACGCCGGCATCGGCATGACCAAACATTCCATAGCGAACGTTTGCTTTATCGAGAATTGCGCGGAACTCGGTAATAAAAGGGGCAAGATTTTCAGGCGGAACGGCGGTATCTTCTACAAAAGGAATGGGGCGGCGATTCCCTTGAACTGCGCCTAACAGCCCAACGGCTCGTTTACGTAATCCATAGATCTCATTGACCGCTTTTTTCCCGTGTAAGGGCCGAATAGAGAGACGATGCGGATTTTCCATTTGAGCCATATAGGTCATAAAGGCATCGACCTTTGCAGTTAAGGTGTCCTCATCATCGGCATTAAATTCCACTAGTTGAATCGCTTTGAGTTTTGCATAATCAATGCCGGTAAAATATTGCTCTGTAGTGGCCCAGATAAAATCATTCTTAGCTATTTCCATCACAATGTTATCAATTACTTCAATAGAAGTCGGCTTTGGAATCGCTTGCATCAGATAGGGCGCATCTTCTAGTGCTTTGATAAAGTCATCATAACTAATAAGTACCAGTGCCGTTGCTTTAGGAATCGGGAGCACATTGAGCGTTGCCTCGGTAATCACTGCGAGCGTCCCCTCTGAACCACAGAGAATATGATTCAACTTACTGCAATGGTTACTGCTACTATTATAATTGCCATTATGATGATCGTCATTATGATCATCGCTATGATCTTGTGTAAAATGATCGAGATCATAACCGGTAATAAAGCGGTTTAAAGGGGGGAAATGGGCGCTAATTTCTGCCCGGTTAGGTATTAAAAGCGCCGATAGCGTTGCTTGTAGTGCCTCACTTTTAGGCGAGGCTTGATGTGGACCCGTTGTAATTAACTCACCGCCGATACTATAAGCGTGTAATCCTCTAACGTGTTGACTTGTTTTCCCATATTCACAGCTTCCTTGACCAGAAGCATCTGTATTGATCATTCCGCCGATAGTGGCTCGATTTGAGGTAGAGAGCTCAGGTGCAAAAAAATAGCCTAATGGTCTTAAAAACGCATTAAGCTGATCTTTTACAACACCAGTTTGTACCGTTACGAGGCGCTTCTCTTCATCAAAATGGAGGATTTGATTGAGGTGACGAGAGAGATCTAGAATAATTCCACGATTGAGTGATTGCCCATTCGTACCGGTGCCCCCGCCTCGAGTTGTAAGGGAGAGTACTTGAAATTGGGGTTCATTAAGGAGCTTGAGAACAATGGCAACATCTTCATTATTACGAGGGAAGAGCAGAAGATCCGGCACCACTTGGTAGATTGAGTTATCGCTTGCCGAGACTAGACGTTGGCCATATTGAGATTCAATATCGCCGGTAAATTCAGTTGCTTTTAAAGCGATTATAAATGTTGCTATATCTGCCTGCATATTCGCTGATCGCTGATCTCTAATTGCTTGTGTCATAATCTCTCTTTTCTGCTCAAGTAACACGATAGGGTTGTTGTTATTGGAGAATGGGCTTTCGCATCACTCACGGCTAGCGCATCATTCTTCTTATCAAGCATTATAAGAGTGATCGAAATCATTTCAATGAAAATAATGGAAACAAAAAAGGAATGACATTGAATATCATTCCTTTTATTGCGTTTTTAAGCAGCGCTTATTCTAAAATTATGTACTGAATGAGGGATGCAACGGTTGCAATGATCGTAGCGACAACTACGCCTTACCCGTTGCCCGCTTAGGTTGATCGAGGTAATCCTGTGATTGCATCTCAATGAGTCGGCTAATTGTGCGGTCAAATTCAAAATCGAGCGCCTTTTCCCCTTTTGGCTCATAGAGTTTTTCCATAGGAACATCTGAACCGATGACGATTTTAACGCCTTGGTCATAAAATTCATCGATCATAATCACAAACCGCCGGGCTTCATTCTCTAAGAAGCGGGTCAATTGTGGTAAACCACTAAAGAAGACCGTTTCAAAAATAGAGGCTAAATAGATGAAGTCTTGTGAAGAGCGGGCTTTTTTACAAGCCTCTTCAAAGGTAAACCAAGCGCAATCATTCCCCATTTCGATCATCGTAAAAGGATGGCCATTGACATCGAGTGTAATAGGCTCACTTGTGGTACCGACAATCTCTTCAAACTGTTTTCTAAAATGGGCCTCCTGTGCTTCAGTATCACCCACAAACCAGACATCGGCACTCTCGATATGGCGCATACGATAATCTTGCTCGGTATCGAGAACAATTATTTCAAGGCGGTTCTTGATAATCTCAATGGCCGGTAAAAATTGTTGTCTTTGTAGGCCATTTTTATAGAGCTCATCAGGCTCTCTATTCGATGTGGTAATAAAGAAGATTCCCTCAGCGAGCAGCGCATCTAGCAGTCGATAGAGAATCATCGCATCCGTAATATCGATCACGTGAAATTCATCTACACAGAGTACTTTACACTCTTTGGCAAACTCTTTGGCCACTAATTTCAATGGATCTTCAGCCCCTTGATAACCCCGCATTTTTTTATGCACATCTTGCATAAAATGGTAATAATGTTCCCGAATTTTGGGTACATCAATATTGTTGTAGAAGAGATCCATTAGAAAGGTTTTTCCGCGTCCAACACGCCCATAGATATAAAGCCCACGGGGATCGGTATATTCCATTTCTGTCTCAGCAAAAGGCTTAAAGAGCTTTTGCATAAAGGAGCGCTTCTCTTCTTTAGCCACAGGTTTATCCTGCATAATTTTAGCTTTTAAACGATCATAGGCTTCCGCTACCGAAACCTGTACAGGATCGACATTAAATCCTTTCTCTTCGATGAGTTTAAAGTATGCATCTTTGATAGTTGTCATTATTATTTATCCTCTTGGTGTTTTATTGACTATAACGGAATATATTTATAAAAACTCAAAAATATCCACAAATATATCGATATATAATTGATAGATATCAGAATATTACTCGTTCTTTATCGATGTTTTCTGGCGCCGAGCCCGAAAGAAATCTTGCAGTAAGGTGCGACATTCGGTTTCTAAAATGCGGGGAATAATCTCGATTTTGTGATTAAAAGCTTGGTAATCATTGACATTCAGATGGGTGCCGAGTGCACCATTACGGGAATCCCCAGCACCGTAGACGACAGTTGCGATACGACTATGAAGAAAGCTTCCGGCGCACATTGTACAAGGTTCAAGCGTTACGTAGAGTGTCGTATTGGGAAGACGATAATTCTGCATTACTTGGCAGGCTTCTCGGATGGCCACAATCTCAGCGTGAGCGGTTGGATCGTGGTCGATGATTGAGCGATTATGACCGCGGGCGATAATCTCGCCATTTAGCACAATCACTGCGCCAATAGGAACTTCCCCTAAATGTTCTGCCTTTTTTGCTTCCACTAAAGCTTCGCGCATAAAGTGTTCGTGCTGCGCTAATTCTTCAGGAGCGTATGTCGGGGAAGCAGTTAAAGTCATAGAGATCCTTTACGTTTGCATCAATGCTTAAGAAGAGAAAACGAATCGGCAGAAAATGAATGAAGAGCATTATTATACTGAATATTAAAATAATATAAATTAACTTCCGATTTTCAATCATTATTTTATATCACAATGGCTAGATAATGAAAGACGCTCGATATCAACCTTAAAGAGATGATCTATTTCATCGTAAAGGGATTATCGAGCGTTGATTAATTTTATGATTCTGATTCTATGATGTTTAGGTAAAGAACACCCATTGTGCATAGAAGTAATTGACGGTATTAAGTCCAAGAAAGAGCAGGAACACAATCACTGCCGGGCGAAAATCGATCATCCCCGCTTGTAATTTTACCGGAAAGCGACGATTAATCGGGTCTGTTAATTGATTGAGTAGGCTCAAAAAGACATTTTGCCGAGGAGATGAGCCGATCCAACTGCTGATTGCTTGGATAATATAGGCAAAGAGATAGATATAGATAATATTACGGATCACTTCTAGCAGAATCACCCCCACTAATATGAGCGGTGAAATCGGTAACACAGCACCGATGAGTATTAGAAGCAGATATTTCACAATCGTTAGAATCGCTACAGCCACTAAGCAAGACCAATCGGCACTACCGACAATGGGCGTAATTCGGCGAATCGGGAGAATGATGGGATTGGTGAGTTTCACAATAGACTGCACAATCGGATGATAAAAGTTCGCTTTCGCTAACTGCAATAGGAAGCGTAACAGAATAAAGATCATCGCAAAGCTATAAGCGATCTCAATAAAAAACTCGAAGATATTTTGTAGCATCGTTGTCTTATGAACCTTGTAGTTAAAAGAGAGGGAGCATCTCTGCTAGAGAGATACGCTGATTATTCACAATTATAAGGTATTCTGATTAAAAGCCTGAAAACTTTTCCGCTTTTAGGTGTTGTCTGATGATTTTATTTCGGCATTGATGAGTGCCGAAACTACCGGCGCGGGATTGTGGCAAGAGCAGGATCGTTCGCCTCGGCGGTGAGATTAATCTTTTGAGTTATTTCCAATGAAAGCTGATTCGTGGCGGGAGGGAATGCTTGCAATTCCAGAGAAACCCCGCGCCCGCAAGTGAGAAGCACAAAGCCTCTCAACCGGATGGATCTCTTCGTCTGCAATTAAACGTATTGTGAACCTTTCGGCATTGACGAGTGCCCAAACTGCCGGCGCGGGATTGTGGCAAGAACGGGATCATTCGCCCCGGCGGTGAGATTAATCTTTTGAGTTGTTTCTAGTGAAGGCTGATTCGTGGCGGGAGGGAATGCTTGCAATTCCAGAGAAACCCCGCGCCCGCAAGTGAGAAGCACAAAGCCTCTCAACCGGATGGATCTCTTCGTCTGCAATTAAACGTATTGTGAACCTTTCGGCATTGACGAGTGCCGAAACTGCCGGAGCGGGATTGTAGCAATAATGGGATTATTCGCCCCGGCGGTGAATCAGCTTTAGAATGGCTTAGAACTTAGACAATCGTATCGCCAATCTCTTTTGAGAGTACTTGATCTCGATCGTAAGCGGCTTGCATTGCACGTTTTAAAACATCATCAAGATGATCTCTCTCTAAGCTAAAGACAGCTTGTTCTGTGGTACCTTTAGGGGACATCACATTTTTCTTGAGGGTTTCTAGCGGAATACCGGCTTCTTGACTATATCGAGCCGCACCGAGCATTGCTTGTTGAGTTAAGATCAAACTACTTTCAGGATCTAATCCCATTGATTCGCCCACTTTTGTCATAATATCCATAATATAGAAGAAGTAAGCAGGGCTTGAGCCTGACACCGCTACAACCGCCGAAATCAACGCTTCAGATGGGAGCCAAGTAATGACGCCACAACTTTCAAAGAGCGTTGAGACAATGGCTTTTTGTGTATCACTAGTTGCCGTATTCCCATAAAGGCCCGTTGCGCCTAAGCCTATGGAAGAGGGCGTATTGGGCATTGCGCGGACGATCGCAATTTGATTGTCTGCTTGCCCTAAACCTCGAGCAATCGCTTCAATCGGAATACCGGCAGCGATAGAGAGAATCAGCTGATGGGGCTTAATGAGCGGTTTAAGTTCCGCCAATAACGCCGGAAAACCTTGCGGTTTGATTGCTAAGACAATCACATCTACTGTTTCGATAAATTCTCGATAATCGTGAGTCGCTTGAACGCCGAGTGTTTCTGTAAAGAAATGGCGTTTATTCTCATTACGATCACATACATAGAGCTCATAAGGGGAACCCTTTGCTGTGAGACCTGAGAGAATTGCTTGGGACATATTACCGCCGCCGATAAAACCAATTTTATAACGCATAGAAAATCCTTATCTGTTTTTTGTATCTATTTTTAAACTCTATTTTGAAATTTTATTTTTTATATCTCTATCTTTCTATATGACTGCAACAATCATCTCTGATGATGGCTTGAGGGAGCATCATCGATTATGAGAGCTCAAGTAGATGACGTTTAAGATCCTCGATCTCATCTCGAACTCGCGCAGCTTCCTCAAATTCAAGGTTTTGCGCGTGATTGAGCATCGCTTTCTCTAATTGCCGTAAGTGTTTTGCCAATAGTTTCGGATTCGCTCTGAAGGCTTCTTCTTGCTTGATCGCTTTTTCATCGACAATTAATTTCCCTCGATATTCCTTGAGATATTCCTGTTTAGGTGTGTTATCTCGGGCATCGTACATCACATCTTGAACCGCTTTGCGAATGGTTTGTGGTGTGATGTTGTGCGCGGTATTAAATTCTTCTTGAAGTTTGCGCCGGCGCTCTGTTTCATCAATGGCGTAGCGCATCGCTTTGGTGATCTTATTCCCGTAGAGAATCGCTTTCCCCTCGGAATTTCGAGCGGCTCGGCCAATGGTTTGGATTAATGAGCGTTCTGAACGTAGAAAACCCTCTTTATCTGCATCTAAAATCGCCACTAAGGAGACTTCCGGAATATCTAATCCCTCACGCAAAAGGTTAATGCCGACTAAGACATCAAAAACGCCTAAACGCAGATCTCGAATAATTTCCATTCGTTCAACAGTATCAATATCAGAATGGAGATAGCGCACTTTGACCTGATGTTCCGAGAGGAACTCGGTGAGATCTTCGGACATTTTTTTGGTTAAAGTGGTGACTAATACCCGTTCCCCTTTTTCCGTTCTTAGAGCAATTTCCGAGAAGAGATCATCAATTTGGGTATCTGCCGGGCGAACCTCGACAATAGGATCGAGTAACCCCGTTGGGCGCACCACTTGTTCGACCACTTGATCAGCGTGTTCCGCTTCATAAGTGCTTGGTGTGGCCGACACAAAAATCGTTTGTGGCATTAACGCTTCAAATTCTTCAAAGCGAAGAGGGCGGTTATCAAGGGCTGAGGGCAGTCTAAATCCATAATTGACAAGGGTCTCTTTACGGGAGCGATCCCCTTTATACATTGCACCGACTTGCGGAATGGAGACGTGAGATTCATCCACAAATAAAATGGCATTCTCGGGTAGATAATCAAAGAGCGTAGGTGGCGGTTCGCCGGGTTTGCGACCGGAGAGATAGCGCGAGTAGTTCTCAATTCCTTGGCAGTAACCTAACTCAATCATCATCTCAATATCAAATTTAGTGCGCTGTTCGATTCGCTGTGCTTCTAATAATTTATTGTCGGCGCGAAGCACTTCGAGGCGTTGACGAAGCTCCTCTTTAATCTCATCAACTGCTGCTAAGAGCCGATCTTTCGGGGTCACATAGTGGCTTGAAGGATAGACAGTTAAGCGAGTTACAGAGCGTGAGACGTGACCTGTGAGCGGATCAAAGTAGGAGAGATTCTCAATTTCATCATCGAATAGCTCGATTCTAACCGCATCTCGCTCACTCTCTGCTGGGAAGATATCGATAATTTCCCCGCGAACCCGAAAGTTTCCGCGCTCAAGAACGGTATCGTTGCGCGTATATTGCAGTTCCACTAAACGTTGAATAATCGCCCTCTGATCGATTCTTTCCCCTTTCGTGACGTGAAGGATCATACTCATATAGTGATCCTTGTCCCCGAGTCCATAAATCGCAGAAACGGTGGCGACAATAATGGTATCAGGGCGCTCTAAGATTGCTTTAGTGGCGGAGAGCCGCATCTGTTCGATATGATCATTGACAGAAGCATCCTTTTCAATAAAGGTATCGGAGGCCGGCACATAAGCTTCAGGCTGATAATAATCGTAATAGGAGACGAAATACTCTACGGCATTATTGGGGAAAAATTCTTTCATCTCACCATAGAGTTGTGCCGCTAGCGTTTTATTGGGTGCAAGAATAATCGCCGGCCTTTGAGTATTTTGAATCACATTGGCCATAGTAAAGGTCTTCCCGGAACCTGTTACGCCGAGCAGTGTTTGATAGGCAAGCCCGTCCTCTAGTCCCTCGGTTAAAGCTTCAATCGCTTTAGGTTGATCCCCGGCGGGAGAATAGTGGGTAGAAATCTTGAAATTGATTGGATCTGACACCATATTAAACTCGATTATCTATAAGATATTGAAAGAAATATTGTAAGAAATGAGATAGGAAATATAAAAGCGAATGTTAAAAGGCTACTATAGCATAACTTCTATCAAAGGCTGTTAGGTGTTAAGATCTTAAGAGTCAATAACAAACGCCCTATAAAATTATAAAAGATCGGAGATAAAACAGAGATGTCTCAAAAAAAGAATCAATATGCGGAACTACCCATTCTTGCACTGCGGGATTTAGTGGTATTTCCGGGAACTAAAACGCCATTATTAGTGGGGCGACCACTCTCTATCGGCGCTTTAGAGATGGCGGTTGAAGTCGATCATCGGGTGCTCTTAATGAGTTTAAAAGATCCTGATGATGAATCGATCACAATGGATTCGGTCTATCATACCGGCGTTGTGGTGCGTGTTGTATCGAGTAAACTCTCAAAAGGGGGCTCGTATCAAGTATCAGTCGAAGCGATTGAGCGTGTTAAATTAAAATCTACTAAAGCGCTCGTTTATGAAAATAGTGAAGGTTATGTTTATGATTTTGTGATGGGACAGTATGAACTTGCGCCTTTTGAAGATCATCTCTCATTAGCAGAGAAAGAGGTGTACGCCTTAACCTTTGAAAAATTGGTCAAAAAACTGTTAGAAAATGCGCAAATTAAACAATTAACGCCAGAATTGCTACTAGAAGATCGGACGCTCTATCCGCTTGTGATGAAGCTTGCCACAGAAATTCCGATGAGTGTGGAGAAAAAACAGGCGATTTTAGCAGAAGATGAGCTCGGTGGCGCGGCGGATGCGCTGATTCATAGTTTAACGGTGGAGCTGAATATTATCGACCTTCAGCGCCGTATTCACGGTTTAGTGCAGACGCAAATTAGCAAAAATCAGCGGGAATATTATCTCAATGAGCAGATCAAAGCGATTAATAAAGAGCTTGATGAACTGAGTGATTCGGGGCTTTCTGAATTAGAAGAGCTTGAGGAAAAAATTCGGGCCGCGAAGATGCCTCTTGAGGCCGAAGAGAAAGCCTTAAATGAAGTAAAACGTTTGAAATCGATGCCGACAATGTCCGCAGAAGGAACGGTTTCCCGCACTTATATCGATTGGTTACTCAAAATGCCTTGGAATGAGCGTTCTCGTTTGCGTTATGGTTTAGCAACGGCGAAGAAGACTTTAGATAAAGATCATTCCGGCTTAACGAAAGTCAAAGATCATATTCTCGATCATTTAGCGGTGATCAGTCATACCAAAAGTAAAAAAGGGGATATCCTCTGCTTTATTGGGCCGCCGGGAGTAGGTAAAACATCGCTCGCGCGTTCCATTGCCGAAGCGACAGGGCGGGAATTTATGCGTATGAGCTTAGGTGGAGTGAATGATGAAGCGGAAATTCGCGGTCATCGCCGAACCTATATCGGGGCAATGCCGGGGAAATTAGTCCAGCTTTTAACCAAGGCGAAGACAAAAAACCCTCTAATTCTGCTCGATGAGCTTGATAAAACAGGGAGTACCCATAAAGGAGATCCTGCGGATGCACTGTTAGAAGTGCTCGATCCTGAGCAAAATAGTAACTTCAATGATCATTATCTCGATGTGGATATCGATCTCTCTGAAGTGATGTTTATTGCCACTGCGAATAGCTACAATATTCCAGGCCCACTTCGGGATCGAATGGATATTATTGAGCTCTCAAGTTATACCGAGCTTGAAAAGCTAGCGATTGCTAAAGAGCACCTTGTACCGGAGTGTTATAGAGAGAATAAGCTCTCAAAAGAAGAGATTCGCTTTACAGATGAAGGGCTACTCTTTTTAATTAATCACTATACGAAAGAAGCCGGCGTTCGGAATTTAAATCGAGAGTTAAATACGATCTGCCGGAAGTTTATCAAAGAGCGCTTACTTGAAAAAGATAAAAATCGGCAAGGGGAAGTGATCACGCCTGAACGGATTAAACATTATCTTGGCGCCACTAAATATCGTCATGGAATTAAAGAAGAGGCTCATGAAATTGGTTATGTGAATGGCCTTGCTTGGACACAAGTAGGCGGTGATCTCTTAGGGATTGAAGTGCAATTAGTGCCGGGTAAAGGTGAACTAATCGCAACCGGCAGTCTTGGCGATGTGATGAAAGAGTCTGTGAGAACTGCACTAACAGTCATT
The DNA here is from genome assembly GCF_038500265.1 of Ignatzschineria larvae DSM 13226. Classification (NCBI taxonomy): domain Bacteria; kingdom Pseudomonadati; phylum Pseudomonadota; class Gammaproteobacteria; order Cardiobacteriales; family Ignatzschineriaceae; genus Ignatzschineria; species Ignatzschineria larvae. The sequence goes on from NZ_CP150637.1 coordinate 323,467, forward strand.
CGTGCGCGTAGTAACCTCTATGGTTTGCCGGAAGATTTCTATAAAAAATGGGATATCCATGTTCATGCACCGGAAGGCGCGGTACCGAAAGATGGCCCAAGTGCGGGAGCTGCGATTACATTAGCGATTCTCTCGGCGCTTTTAGGGGTGCCGATCCGTTCAGATATTGCCATGACGGGAGAAATTACACTTCGAGGTCATGTTCTGATTATTGGTGGTCTAAAAGAGAAATTGATTGCGGCAGAACGTGCCGGCATTAAAACAGTATTAATTCCAGAAGAGAATCTCAAAGATTTAGAGGATGTACCTGATAATGTTTTAACAAAATTAGAGATAATTCCTGTGAAAACATTTGATGAAGTGGTCGATTATGCCTTGACTCAAGCACTTACAAGAGCGGATGATTGGGAACGTTTTAGTAGCTTTACCTTGATGAATGAAGATCAAGATAAGATCAAAAATAGTGCGAAAACACATTGAAATACTTGACTTGCGGGCTATACGGACGTATAAAACTATACAGAATTAACAAAGTTTGTTAATTTGATTAGACATAAGCACTAAAAATCGGTGCAAATCACATGTTTTATTAAAAAGTAGGAAAAATTTTATGAACAAAACTGAATTGATTGCTGCAGTAGCAGAAAAAACGGAAATGACGAAAGTAGCTTCTGCGAAAGCAGTTGAAGCAGTAATGGAAACAATTACTGAAGCGCTTGCAAAAGGCGATAGCGTCACTTTAATTGGTTTCGGTACTTTCACTGTGCGCGATCGTGCAGCTCGTGTTGGTCGTGACCCACGTAACCCTGAAAAAACTATTCAAATCAAAGCGTCACGTGTTCCAGCATTTAAAGCAGGTAAAGGATTACGTGAGTCTGTAAATAAGTAAGTTTGTTTCATACTTATCCAAAATTTAGAAGGTTTTAGTGCATCTGTACTAAAGCCTTTTTTCATGAGTCATTTATGGGTAACTTTTAGCATGAATTTCTTCTGTTTGTTGATAGTCTATTTTCTAGGATACAGCTATAATAGAGCGCTTTAATACTATTGATTTACACTATTGAATTTGGGAGTCAAGAATGCAAGAAGCACCTTCGATCACTTATGATCTCTTACAGTCACAATTTGAAGGGCTCAACTTAGCTGAAGCTCAGGGTATTTTAGTGGCGCTATTATGTGGAACTTCATTCGATCATTTCCAAGATTGGATGCAAGAGCTTCATCGTATTCAAGAGGGGGATCAACCACTTAACGAAGAGATTCTCAAAATTCTCTATGAAAAGACCATTGCTGAGATGGACTCAACAGAATTTAACTTGCGCCTATTAATCGCCGAAGAGGATCATCTTAAAGAGCGTATCGAGGGCTTTATTAGCTGGTGTTATGGTTTTAGTTATGGCTTTGGTTTATCGAGTGAGCTTTACAAAGGGCTTGATGAAGATGGTCGGGATTTTATTCGCTATGTACTTGAATTTTCTTCATTAGATATTGAAAATGTCATGAATGATATCGCAACAGAAGAAGATCGAATAGCGCTAGAAGAGCTCGTTGAGTTTGTTCGTGTAGGTGCATTAATGCTCTATTTTTCGTTAAAAGATCAACCTAAAGTCCATTAAATAATGGCTACAAAATGACCTATTCGATCTAATTTGTTAATTCAATATTATTTTATTAGGGTTGTTAATTTGATATTGTGACATTGTGTTATTTTATAGGCTGGACTAGTGAGAAGGATTCTATTTTGTGCAACTAATTGATTCCCATATTCATCTCAATTCCCCTCTGTATAAGAATTTATCAGAAGTGCTCTCAAAAGCACAATCGTTAGGTGTTAGTGGTTGGATTGTGCCAGGAACAGAGCTTGCGGATATTGAGATGCAGGTACTGCTTAAAGCAAGGTATCAAGGGATAGCGAATGGTTTCGGGGTGCATCCTTGGGAAGTATTAACTGTTTCTGATGGTTGGCAATCATTATTGGCCAATGCTTTGGCTCAACATCAAGCGATTGCGATTGGCGAGTGTGGGCTTGATTTTTCAACGGATGCACTTATTAGTCAAAAGGCTAGGCAATTGATGGTTTTTGAAGCGCAAGTTGAGTTAGCAGAATCATTGAATCTTCCGTTAATCATTCACTCTTATAAAGCGGTGGATCAGGTATTAAAGATTCTTCGGCGTTATCCTGCAGTGCGTGGCGTATTTCATAGCTTTAATGGGAGCTTACAGCAGCTCGAGCAGATTATCGATTTAGGGTATTATATTGGAATGGGTGGTGCGGTTACTTATCATCGAGCGAAACGGATGCAGCAAAATTTATTGCAGATTCCACTTTCTCGATTACTACTTGAAACTGATGGTCCTTATCAAGTAGGTGCTTACCGCACAAAAGGAGAGATTCATTATCCTGAAGATCTCTATCAAATTGCCCAATCAATTGCACAACAAAGATCGCTCACGCTTGAAGATCTTGCTAAGATAACCACAGAGAATGTAGTTCAACTATTTAATTTGGAGCTGTCATGACTATTAAAAAACCTGCAAAATTACCCCAATTACTCGGTATTGAGTATCCTATTGTGCAAGTACCGCTCTATCATGGGGATTCTACAGAATTAGTAGCCTCGATCTCTAATGAGGGTGGGCTTGGTATGATTGCAGGTGGATTGCTAACACCGGAAGCCTTGCAACATGAGATTGAAGCGGTGAGGGCATTAACGGAAAAGCCTTTTGGGGTGAATCTGCTGATTGCGAATAAGCATGAACTTGCCGAATCTCGTTATCAAGCGGCGATTAAAGCGATTGAAGGTTTTGCGGGTGCGGCGCAACTTGAAGTGGATGCGCTCAATACTGAGGCTTGGGAGCTATCTCCGATTGAGGATCTCATCGATATTTTGATTGAGATGGAAGTGGCTGTGGTAAGTTTCTCTTTTGGCATTCCTGATGAAACGAATATTGCACTTCTCAAAGATGCCGGCATTAAGATTATGGGGCATTCAACGCATATGGTTGAAGCGTTACTTTGGGAAGAGAGTGGTGTGGATATTCACTTATTGCAAGGGAGTGAATCAGGGGGAATGCGCGGTACTTTTATTGGTGATCCGCAGCAACATAGTTTCAGTGCTTCAACATTAGTGACACAAGCGAATCAAGTGCTTGAGCAGCCTTTTATTGTGTCTGGTGGTGTATATAATAAATCTTCTTTCGCTTCGTTGATTATCCAAGGAGCGGATGGTGTTGGGATTGGTACAGCTTTTATGTTAACGCCGGAGAGTGGCTTAACAGAGATAGAGGCGGATAAGATCTTATCAGGTAATGAATATGATACGATCTTAACAGCCCATTGGACCGGGATTATGGGGCGCTGTTTTAGTAATCAAGGAGCACAAGTGCTCAATCGAGTGAAGAAAACCACATTACCATTTCCTGAGCAACTCTTTTTAATTCATGCCGCAACCATTGATGAGTTAGAGTCTGGTAGCGAAAGCGAAGAGTTTCAACCGATTTGGGCAAGCGTCAATGCGCCATTTTGCCAACGTCTATCGGTAGGTGCTTTAATGGCATCCTTAGTGAATTAGGCGATATTTTATTTTATTAATCTCAACTGCGGGTGCTGGGTTTTGCTGGAATTGCAAGCATTCTCTCCCGCCGTAAGAGATATTTTATTTGAAATACATAAGATAGCTTCTCGCATTGCCGGGTCGAATGATCCCGTTCTTCTTATAATCGCACACCGGCAGTTGTAGCATCATTTAATGCCGGATATTTTGATGGTTATTACTTGCTAGTTGGCTGATGATCTTATTTCGTTATAGGAGGCTTTGAGCTTCTCAACTGCGGGCGCGTGATTTTGCTGGAATTGCAAGCATTCCCTCCCGCCGTAAGAGATCTTTTATTTGAAATAAATAAGATAGCTTCTCACATTGCCGGCTCGTTCTTCTTATAATCGTATGCCGGCAAATTAGTATATTTAAATACATTTAAAGACTATTCTGTCTTTTCTAAAAATTGGCATTGGTCATATACCACGCAAGCGCCACAGCGAGGTTTGCGGGCGACACAAGTATAGCGCCCATGAAGAATCAGCCAATGATGGGCATCTAATAGGAAAGGTTTAGGGATTCGTTTTAGCAATTCTTGTTCTACTTCTAGGACATCTTTGCCTGGCGCTAAACCGGTACGATTTGAGAGCCGAAAAATATGGGTATCTACTGCCATTGTAGGTTGCCTAAAAGCGGTATTGAGAATAACATTGGCTGTTTTTCGCCCAACGCCAGGAAGGGCTTCGAGGGCTTCTCGAGTATCGGGTACTTCGTTGTTGTATTGCGTAGCTAAAATATGGCAGGTCTGATAGAGATTTGCAGCCTTGCCATTATAGAGCCCTAAAGTTTTAATATAGTCTCGGATTTTCTCTTCCCCTAAGGCATACATCGTATCGGGCTTATTCGCAGCTTTAAAAAGATGAACGGTGGCTTTATTGACACCGACATCAGTGGATTGCGCTGACAGAAGTACGGCAACGAGTAATTCAAAGGTAGAACTATAATTAAGCTCAGTCGTTGGATGGGGATTTTCCCGTTGTAAGATCGTGAAAAAGGCCTCAATTTCATCTTTTGTCATCAATCTTTGATAAAGTTTTTGAGCTGTGGATTTTTTTACTGGCCGTTTTTTAGCGATAGTTTTCTTTGCGGTAGACTTTTTAGCAGAATCACTTTTAGTCGAAGAGGCTTTTTTAGTAGACCTTTTCGTTTTTGGGCTAGCTTCATTTTGAGTTGTTACTTTTTGAGTAGTCGATGACTTTTTTTCAGCGTCTGTCATAAAAGAGTATCCGATTGTTGAATGGTATGATTTATCTATGAGTGCTTTCTATTTTACAGTTTATTATTCACGAAAATTGATTGTTATGGATCTTAAGAACTTTTACTTTTAAATTCTTTGCGTGCCATTTGAATTAGATCGAGCATCTTGTTTTTAGATACTGGCTCAGCAAGCTTCTTCTCTTGCGGTGGCTGTGTATCAGTAATACTATTGCGAGCGGCTTCTCGTGCTTTTTTAGCATTAAAACGCCGGCGTGATTGCTCGGCACGTTGCTGTTCAAATTCAGTAAGCCCTATTTGATTTGCGGGAATAGTGACATTGAGCGGTTCAATGACAATACAGTTCAGTGGGCAAGGGGGGATGCAGAGTGCACACCCGGTGCATTCATCACGAATAACTGTATGCATTAATCGGCGCGCCCCCACGATAGCGTCCACCGGGCAGGCTAAAATACATTTCATACAACCAATGCAGTAATCTTCCTCAATTCGTACGACTTGTGGAGGGGTATATTCGCCGAGTGTTGTATCGAGGGGAATTTCCGGTTGATTGAGTAATTGACTCAGCGCACGAATCACTGCTTTACCGCCGGGAGGGCAGCGATTAATAGGGGCATTCTCAGTAATAATTGCGCTAGCATAAGCGTAGCAACCCTCATAGTCACACTGCTCACACTGTGTTTGTGGCAGAAGCTGATCTACTAACGCGATCTCTGTTTCAGTACTATTGGCCATATATCTCTATTGAATATTGTAATGGATATCCGATTGTTGCAAGGAGATGATTTCTCAGCTTTGATCGTAAGGACAATTCACATAATGGTGAATTGATTTAAACTCAAGATTATACCTTATTGCTTGGGATCTTGCTTCTATCGATCTTGTCGGTTTTATGATTCTTAATTGTAGACAATCAAAAAGGTTTTTATCAATATCTTAGAAAAAGCAGAAAAATCAGAAAAAACATTATAAAAGTGTAGATTTTGCGTACAATAGCGCAATGCTTGCTATGATTAAGAGAATCTGATGATCCATTAATATGAAATATGAAATGAGAAATATGGAATTAGAGATATCTTGTAGCAGATTTGAATCGTATATTTTATAGAGAGGAAATGTAGTGAGGATTTATCGTCAGTGATAATCAAACTATGTGGATCTCACCCTATCAATCTTATAAGCCCCATTAGGAGTTTACATGTTATTTGATCGTGTTAACCGATTAATCTTTTTCTGGTTAGGGGTTATTCTAACCGTCTATCTTATTCATCGGCTCTCTTCGGTTTTAATCCCTTTTCTAGTCGCTTTTGGTTTAGCCTATTTAGGGAATCCTTTGGTTTTAAAAATTGAATCGAAGCGTATCTCTCGAGTTTGGGCGGTGAGTATTGTTTTCGTTGGGTTATTTTTACTGCTATTGCTCATTTTACTGGTCGTTATTCCACAGGTCATTAATCAGATTTTAGTCTTCTTAGATAAAATTCCGACTTACTATCTTTGGCTTCAAGATAATGTCTTCCCCCGTCTAGAACATTATCTCTCACTTGAGAGCCTTGAGATGAATAAGGCCTCTGTACAGCGTGCTTTAAGTAAATCTCTGAATATTTTAGGAGAGATTACTTCGCGATTAGCCCCCTCTATTAGTGGCTTGATCTTGAGTCTCATCGGATTTATCGCAAGTTTAGTCTTGATACCGATGATTACTTTCTACTTAATGCGCGATTGGATGACGATTACGGAGAAGATGGAAACCTTAATTCCGCGTTCTATCTTTCCACAAACGATGGATTTCCTACATGAAGCGAACTTTATGCTCAGTAGCTTCCTGCGTGGACAATTAACCGTCATGTTCTGTTTGGCCTGTATTTATGGTATTGGTTTGAGCTTAATTGGCGTGGAATATAGCTTAGTCATAGGCTTAATTGCCGGTTTAATTAGTTTTATCCCTTACTTTGGCGCCACATCAGGCGTGATTATGGGCTTATTAGTGGCTTGGTTCCAATATGGAACATTAACGCATTTGATCCTCGTCGGTGTTGTCTTCGGTATTGGGCAATTGATGGAGAGCTTTGTTTTAACACCGATTTTGATTGGCGATAAACTAGGGATGCATCCGATTGCTGTAGTTTTTGCTTTAATGGTCGGCGGAAGCCTATTTGGCTTTGTAGGAATTCTGTTAGCGCTTCCTGTCTGCGCTGTCTTGATGGTTGCGCTTCGTCGTTTATATCATTGGTATCTTAATAGTGATTTCTATAAAGGAAAGCGGCAAGTATCGTAATAAAGGGATATGTCATACCGTAATATTAATAACGATATACGGATCGGAAGAAAGGGCGCTTAGCAGCGTCCTTTTTCTTTACTTACGCGAAAGTAACCATAAACATTAATAATCCATTCTGTATCTGTTTGGATTTCTTGATTATTAGAGTGATCTGAAGTGTTGGAACTATTTGAGATCTTAGCCGGTTGAGGGCAGAGTTTGATTCGACCATTCGGAAGTGATCGACCCATACCATAAGCGTATTCTCGCCTAGGGGCAATATTAATACCGCCGGCAATATTCACCGTGCTTTTAAGGATAAAATAGGGGGCAAGTTCATTAGGATTGACGGAGTGAATGATTGTGTCAGATGTGGGTATAAAGTTGGCCGTATCATCATAAAAGAGAATCCAGCCGAGCCAAGTTTCTGTTTGCGGACTCACACATTGATAGCCATTTTCAGTGCCACAGAGGGAGATAGGACGATGCTCTATAGAAGCAAGGCTTTTCGCTAACTGCAGATCTTGTGTCAGTAGGAATTGTAGCTTTTCAGCTTGCAGCGTGATTTTGAGATTGTGATACAGAGGCGTGGCAAATAGGGCAATCAAAGCGATTAACAGTAAGGTGATCAAACTCTCAATGAGTGAGATCCCTCGCTCGGAAGCGGTTTGGGAGATACTTGATACATTTTTGTTCCGGCACTGATGCACTTGAATGATCCTATTTGCCACGATCTAAGAGAGGAGAGTATGAGAAGGGGGGATATATGCAGAGATAATAGTTCTTTGATACATTTTTATTACTGAATATTCCCGTTTCTTACTACCTCTCTATTGATTCTCTCTTGCGAGATAACTTTATTTTGTGCTTTCTACCGGAACCGTAACCTCTTCGACTTCAAGAAAGAGGAGGTTATCGCGGTTTTTCTCTAACGTTTTAGCACCAATGCCTTTGACAGAGAGTAGATCTTCAGCGACTTTAAAAGGACCATTTTGCTCTCGATACTCAACAATTGCACCGGCTTTGACAGGACCTACATCCACTAAATTTTCCATAATGGTAGGGAGGTCTGCGGTATTGATATTAATCGGTGCTGCGAATGTTAATGTGCTTAAGGTTAAGGAACCAAGTGCTAGAGCGCCGATTGTGAATTTTACCAAGGCAGCTTTGATTGTTTTTACACGGTTAGTAATTGCTGTAGTAGTGATAGTTTTTGTAGTAGACATAGTCATAACAAACCTCATATTGATTAAAAATATCGAATATAGAAAAGAAGGTCACACGTTAAAATTCGTGTATCCCTTCGGCTAGGTGTTATAACTGTAGGCAACCATTTTTTATTTAGGGGAAAATGGTAGCAATTATTGCAGAAATTATTTTTAGGTGGCTTTTAATGAAATCATGATTTCAGCATATGCCTCATCTTGCTCAATAATAATAGATTGTTGTTTCGCTAACTCTAAGAGCGATAAGAAAGAGATAGTAATGCCGTAGCGTCCTTCGTGAGGATGAAAGAGCTCAGAGAATGCTATCGGTTTTTCGACTGATAAGTGTGTGATAATCTCCGCCATACGATCTGTAATAGAGATCTTTTCAGAGGCAACTTGATGTCTTTCTCGTAGCGCCGCTCGCGCAAGGAGCTTTTGTAATGCGGCAACAAGTTGTGATAATTCAACCGTAGGCGGTTCAGGTGTGATCTTAATGTCAGGTGTTCCTGGTGCAATCGGGAAAGTATCTCGATAGAAGAGAGGGCTTTTAGAGAGGGCAATAGCCACCTCTTTATATTGAGCATAGATCTGTAACCTGCGAATAAGTTCTTGGCGAGGATCAAGTTCCTCTTCATCAGGGTTGTCGGACTCTGGCATCGGCAGAAGAATGCGGGATTTAATCTCGGCAAGCCAAGCCGCCATTACAAGATATTCAGAGGCCAATTCAAAGCGCTCTTCCTCAAGATGGGTAATATACGCCATATATTGTGTTGTAATTTCGCGAATGGGAATATCGAGAATATCGAAGTTATTTTTACGAATGAGATGTAAGAGAAGATCAAGTGGTCCCTCAAACTCTTCTAACCAAATTTCAAAGGCATCGGGTGGAATAAAGAGATCTAAAGGCAGCTGTAGTTGCTCACCTTTAAAGAGAATGGTGCTATCCGTCTCACTCATATATTCAAATCTCCCGATATTTATGGTTTATTCAATTAATCAACAATCAATAACAAATAATGAAGAACAAGTAGTTAAGAACAAGTAATTAAGAACAAAGAATAAATTACAAGTAACAATCTCTGTGCGATCGTTACCTGCTTTTTATTATTTGTTTTCTAATGTTCGCCTGCTAGATTTATTAATTGCGCAATTACTCAATTAGATAAAGTTGCGCAAACCTACGGCATCTTTGAGTTTACGTAGCATTTCTCTGGCTGGAATACGGGCTTTTTCTGCGCCATGTTGCAGTGTTTCTTCAATCTGTTTGGGATTTTCCATAAGGGCGTAATATTTTTCGCGTGCTTCTTTGAGTTCATCATTGATGAGATTAAAGAGCATTTTTTTCGCCTCGCCCCAACCAATCCCATCTAAGAATGCTTGACGATACTCAGCTGTTTGCGCTTCCGTTGCAAAGGCTTTATAGATTTCAAAGAGATGCGCATCATCAGGATCTTTGGGAACTCCTGGTTCAAGAGAGTTAGTGACGATGCGGTTGATTGATTTTTGCAGCTGTTTTTCAGGTAAGAAGAGCGGGATTGTATTGTTATAAGATTTACTCATCTTCCGGCCATCAAGTCCTGGAAGAATCGCTGTCTCATCATCAATCACTTCTTGAGGCATCACGAAGAATTCTTGACCATAGATATGATTAAAGCGCTGCGCAATTTCCCGAGCGATCTCCACATGCTGACGCTGATCGCTACCAACGGGGACTAAATCTGCGTTAAAAGTGAGGATATCGGCGGCCATTAACACAGGATAAGAGAAGAGCCCCATTGTGATCCCTTTATCAGGATCATTCCCGGCGGCCATATTGTCATCCACTGCTGCTTTATAAGCATGAGCCCGATTCATTGTTCCCTTTGCGGTGACACAATTGAGAAGCCACGTGATTTGTGGAATCTCTTCAATATCCGATTGACGATAGAAGACTGCTTTATCCGTATCAAGACCAAGTGCCATCCAAGTGGCGGCGATCTCTAGGCGTGAACGATTCACTAATTCAGGATCTTGGCATTTAATTAACGAATGAAGATCCGCTAGGAAGAAGAAGGCTTGATCATGGGTTTTGCTTAGCTCAATGGCAGGGCGGATAGCGCCGGCGTAATTTCCAAGATGTGGTGTGCCTGTTGTACTAATACCTGTTAAAACCTTCTTCTGTGTCATGTCTAATCCTCTATTGAGTCGCCTAACGTCGGCGCATCATTAATAAATATATAAATTTGAATTATTTGAATTACAAACTCACACTCAGTGAGTGGTATAAATCTGTTTGATCGCTACATGCGTTTTATTCATTGTATCCGTTGAGTATTCGTTGATGCATCCTATTGAGCATCTAGCTGAATATCTGGTAATGGATGATTTTACCCATAGGCTATTGTAAGGGAATTGCACGATTTTATTAAGTATTTGCTTGAATCTCTTTAATGCAATACTTGTTTGCTGATCATTGTCGCGTTGTTGGTAATTTATTACTTAGTTTCTGTGATCCTGTTATATTCGAAAACAATTTTGATAATCTTTAAATTGAGGTTTAATCGCTTCGGGATATTCAACGTCATAGAGATAGAGCCCTTGCGGTGGTGCAGTAATTCCCCCTTGAGTGCGATCTAAACTCTCTAAAACGTGTTTCACATATTCCGGCGGTTCTTTACCGAGTCCGACTTCGAGTAGCGTCCCGACAATATTACGCACCATATTATGTAAAAAGGCATTGGCCTTGATTTCCATCTCAATATAGCGATCTTCTTTACGAAATTGGATATATTCAATAGTACGAATCGTGGTATGGGCTTGACAATCGGTAGAACGAAATGCCGAAAAATCGTGTTCCCCGATAAGATAATGGCTTCCGATATTCATTGCTTCAAGATCGAGTGCATGATAGCACCAATGGCTGTAAAAACGAGCGAGCGGGCTTCGTAAAGGATGATGATAAATACGATAGCGATAAGTGCGACTAATAGCACTAAAACGGGCATGGAAATCAGCATGGGCAGTTGCGATTCCTTTTACGGCACAATCATCAGGAAGATTAGAATTAACACCGAGCAACCAGGCGCGTTCCGTCCGTTTTGCGCTTGTTTCAAAATGAATCACTTGATTAAGCCCATGGACGCCAGCATCCGTGCGCCCCGCGCAGATGATTTTGACCTCTTCATTGGCAATAAAACTAATTGCACGTTCAAGCACCGCTTCCACAGATCGTACAGGCGGATTGAGCTGCTTCTGCCAACCTTTAAAATCTCGACCATCATACTCAATAAGGAGTGCATATTTATAACGAGGTGTGGCGATTGTCATGTCTTGTTGTGGCAGCTGCATATCTGTAGAGGTTGTCATTCGGATTATAAGTAGGGTATCAATAATGTTAGACGTAAGGGCTTAACAGATGAGGAATATTGAGTGCTTGATGCTCATTGATGATTGCTTTTCATTGCATGATTACGTTATTTCATGCGTTTTGAGTCAATAATCTTGAGCGCATTTTCCATGGCAATACGGAATTCAGGACCTTTTTTAAGGGCCAGGGTTACAAGGAGAATATCGACGATGGCGAGATCCGCTAGACGGGAAATCATTGGCATATATTCCGATGTATCTTCTTGTGTCCCGGATTCTAGAATCACAGTTGCATGGGAACTCAAGGGGGAACCTTTGGGGGCAAATGCAATGACTTTCGCGCCATTGGAAAGCGCTATATCGGCAGAATGGATAATATCTTGACTTTTACCTGTATGAGAGACAGCAATGAGCACATCTTCCGGGGTTAATAAGCTTGCGGCTAAGCTATGGACATGGTGATCATTGTAAGAAGAGACAGGGATTCCGACTCTAAGCAATTTTTGTTGAATGTCATTTGCAACAACACCAGAAACGCCGTGCCCAATACACATTACTTGATTTGCTTTTTCAAGTAGACTAATCGCTTGATCGAGATCTTCCTCTTTGAGGTAGTGCTTCATATTCAAAAGTGCGGCACTCGATTGATCGATTAGCTTATTAATAATACTTGAGGTAGAGTCATGGGGAGAGATACTGCCATGAACAAAGGGTACGCCTGCATTTAAACTTTGTGCCAAGAGTTGTTTAAAGATATGAAAACCATCATAATTGAGTGCATGGCAAAAGCGCATAATCGTCGGTTCTGAAACGCCGGCTTTTTCTGCAAGCGCGCTAATAGAGAGGTCTACCGTTTCATTCGGATGTGCCATCACCCAATCGGCGACTTTTGCTTCGGATTTACGAAGTTGATGGTAATGATTTTTAATATGGGATAGCATGAAACACCTCCAATCTAAAGATATCTTGGTAGAATATGTTGTAAACCTACCAACGTGGCGTAAGGGTGTGTAATAAGGTAAATCGGAATATTTTCAAGTAGAGATTCTACCTTTGCTTTATTGAGAAAAGCGGAATAGAAATCTGATTGTTGCAAGAACTCACCAAATCTCGGGGCAAATCCACCACCGATATAGATACCACCTGTAGCGCCGGTATTTAGAACCAGATTACTAGCCACATTGCCTAGCATCATACAGTAACGATTGAGTACTTGAATGGCAAAAGGGGATTGATTTTCACAAGCGGCTAACACAAGCGCTTCCGCTGTAGGTTCAAAATCAAGCGTTACCCCTTCAAGATCTGCCATAATCTTGGTAAGGCGTGTAATGCCTTTCTTACAACCTAAAATATCTTCGGTAATAATAGGGCGCCCGAGTTGATCCATTAATTGCTGCATAATGGCAATTTCAAAGAGATCTTGCGGTGCATAGAGAGAGTGCCCACCTTCTGAAGGAAAAGATTGCGTCTCACCATTGAGCGTGATCGCCATCGCTGTCCCAAAGCCTGTACCTGTTCCGATGACTATTTTGGCCTGAGGCATTAATGCAATAGAGAGGGGGTTGCTATTTGTGGTAAGTGGGAGGAGATCACTATCTGAGATATGATCGAGCGCCATAGAGAGTGCTTCAAAATCATTGAGAAAAACAACTTTAGTGTTGAGCTCATTAGCGATGGCTTGTTGACTAAAATCCCAATGAATATTGGTAAGATTCAGCTGATCTTGACTGATCGGTGCGGCAACGGCGATGAGTACAAGATTGGGCATCATAAGTGCTTGTTCAGTAAGATAAGCATTAATAACCATAGCCGGTGAGTCAAACTGATTTGAGGCATAGGTTTTCACATGGCGAATGGCTTGATATTCATCAAGTAGAGCTACTCGAGAATAGGTTGCGCCCATATCTGCGATAATCACTTCTAATGGTTTATGCTTCATGATGAGAAATCCAACTTCCTAAATAGTCTAATGCTTCATTAAGACCAATCTCCGGTTTGGTGGATGAGAATAGTTGTACGGTAATAGGCGTTGTAAAGTCTGCTTCTAACGATTTACGTACTTTAAAGAGGGTATTATTCGCTTCACTCTTGCTCAATTTATCGGCTTTAGTGAGCAAAATATGGGTGGGTAGCTCTTGAAATTCACACCAGTGAAGCATCTGCCGGTCGAGATCTGTAAGCGGATGGCGTGAATCCATCAACATAATCAGCCCATCTAATGTGGTACGTGTTTCAAAATAGCCTTGAAGAATCTTCTGCCAATGTTCCCGCATTGGAAGAGGGACTTTAGCGTAACCATAACCCGGGAGATCCACTAAGTAGAGTCCCTCTTGAATGGTAAAGTAGTTAATAAGCTGCGTTCGTCCCGGCGTTTTACTCGTTCTTGCGAGGTTTTTTTGACCTGTTAAGAGATTCAGCGCGCTCGATTTACCAGCATTTGAGCGTCCCGCAAAGGCAATTTCACCGATACTATCTTCAGGCAGTTGATTTAAGCCATTTGCGCTCGTGGCAAAAGTAGTCTTTCGCAGTAAATTCCGAATCGGTTGCATAACGTGGCTTATCCTCTCATGATTGTAATTGTAACGGCATATTTTACCCTTAAATGGGCTAAATTGCATTAAAAGGCAAAAGATAAGACCGAATCAAGGATTCTCTATTCCTCTTTTCTTTAGTTATACAATGATTTCATTCTGTATCATTTATCACTGATTAAATGGTCTTTTGTCATTGAGACTGAAACGGAAATGACTTTAACGAATTTTAACGGATTTTAATAAATTACTGGGTTTTATTTATTCAGTTTTATCTCTTGATGCGCTAGTAAGTATTATCTCCTTTTGATCAACTCGTGCAATGGTGAGTTCTCCTTCCCAAACACAGCCCGAATCAAGGCAATGGGTATTGTTTTCATGATGAATACCAAGTGAAGCCCAATGGCCATAGAAGATTTGGGTATCTCGATCGAGTGCTCGATTAAATTTAAACCAAGGAAGCATTTGGGTTGCATCATACTCTTCACGCTTATTATCAAAATCGAGGGATTGATCGAGATTGAGATAACGCATTCTTGTGAAATAGTTGATGATCGCTCGAATACGATCTACCCCTTCAAGTGCTGGTGACCAAGCCGTAGGATGATTGCCAAACATCTCAGCAATCAATTTTTTGTAGGTTTTTTTCTTTTCCGTTGCGAGCAGTTCTGACACTTCTTGATTGAGCTTCATCGCTTCATCAAGAGACCAAAAAGGCGGAATACCGGCATGGGCAATGGCGATATTGAGTGCTGGGATTGTTCGCATTAGGGGTTGATTGCGAAGATATTGTTTGATGACTTTCGCATCACTACTTTTTGCAATAACGTCATAGGTATCTCCTTTGCGTAGCTTTGTCTCACCTTCTGCATAGACAAGGTAAGAGAGATCATGATTGCCAAGTACAGGGAAGATGGAGTCTTGATGGGCGAGGAGATATTGCATCACTTCAAGAGATTTAGGGCCACGGTTAATAAGATCTCCGACAAGATAGAGCTGATCTGTTTGATGATTAAATGCGACTTTCGCGAGTAGCATTTCAAACTCTTCGAAACAGCCGTGAATATCGCCCATAATATAGATTGCCATCGTTTCCCAATCCCTTTTAAGTTATTTTGTTATAGTTTCTGTTTTAAATCGAGTCGCATTGAGTCGCAGATTACTGCTTATCAATGTAGTGCATCATAGCAATCAGTCCTTCGACTTCTGCTGTAGCCGCCCATGGATAATTGACAATACGACCCAAATCGATTACTTCTTTAGGTGTCTCTTTTAGATAATCTAAAACGGAGGCTTCATTTTCTCCATTAAGTAATGCTTGTGCGACTTCAAAGTAGGGAACGCCGCGCTCAGGATCTTCAGTGATATTAAAGAAATAGATCAGATCAAAAATTGCAGGTAATGAGTAGTAATGTGGCATGAAGCGGTTTTTGGTAATACTATAATTGATATTACCAAGCGCTGCGTTATAGTAATGTAATGCATCATCATAATTTTTCAGTTGTAGATAAGTCCAACCTAACATCGATTGTGTACGGCCAAGATTATAGTAATCTATGGTTTCCGCCTCTTCGTGGGCTCTGAGTTTAAATAGAAGAATCTCTTCGGCTTTCTGATATTCTCTAAATTTAAGATAAAACGCTGCATAATTTTCAAGCGCTAAAATAGTGCGTATATCATTAGTAGTGAGATATTCAAGATCAAGTGCAAGTGCCGCTTGATAATTAGAATCAGCATTTTCGAAATCGTCGACAGCTTCATAATAGATCGCAAGATTACGTAGCACCATAGTGTACTGTGGTGAGTATGTATATTTTTCAAGGATCTGCTTGGCTCTGGTAAGAAGCTCGTAAATTACGATTCGCTCAGTTGTGACATCAAAGGTTAATACTAATTTGATGAGAATATCGGCAATCTCCATATCAAAACCCACGTGGGTTTCATAAATATCAAGTGCGTTGGTATATTGGAAACGTGCTAAATACGGGTTCTCTTCCAGGTCCGCAAGTTTTACTAAGGCTTTGGCATAAATTGGGGAGTTTTTATCTTTTGCACCAATGCGAACTGCTTGAATATAGTATTGTCGGCCTTTGACGACATCATCCGCTAATATGTAGTAATCTCCAGTCGTTAGTAGTTGTTCAATCTGTTGATTGGTGGAGAGGTCTTCAAATTCGGCAGAGCTCAAAGCTTCTTCTAATTGGAGATCTTGCACATATGGGTAAGCTTGAGATTCTAAGGAGAGAACGTCGTCCTCGTCAAGTGTTTGGTAGTGTTGTTGATAATTTTGGTAACTATCAAAATAGCTTTCGGTTAATTCTGTTTCTAAACCAGCATCTTCATCGATAGTTCCTTCCATAGCCTCATCATTCATCTCATCATTAAAACTTAATGAATGATCAATCTTATCTACTAATTTTATGATCGATAAGTCACTTTCATGGTTATCATTCACGTCATGATTTTCTTTATAAGATTTAGAGAGCGGGGCTTCAATCACACTTTTTTTATGATGCGGGAAGAGTGCATAGAGTAGATAATGGTTGATAAATTCATCGGTTTGTTCAACTGTGGCATTCTTCTCCGAATCCATTGTTGAATTTATATTTGAATCCGCATCTGTGATCGGCAAAGGCGCATCTTGTTTTATCGATTCTGTTGATTTTACTAAGGAATTCTCATCTGCAAGATTTTCTGTAATGAGGTCGCCTTTATTAGGGATCTCTTCGTTTAAGTTTGCACTATAAATCTGGATAGATTCAGCGGTATTTGAAGCAGTTGTAGCATTGATCGTCAAAGTTTCTGTTTTATCGATCTCGGCACTCTCGACAATATTACGCGCTACCGGTTCTCTTAATAGAGACTCTTTATTTGCAACTATCTCTGTAGATAGATCGGGCGCATCATTGCTTTTAGTATCGTTAGATGTCTCTACAACCGGTGTTGCGATTGAAAGTATCTCGATAGGAGTATCGGTTATAGCTATTTCAGAGGTAACAGGTGTTGATTCTGTTGTGTTTGCATTTGCCGTTGTCTGGATCGGCACAGAGAGTAATTCGATAGTCTCATCGATCGGGGTTTCATGTTGTGAAATTAGATCTGTAATTGTGTCGTGGAGGAACTCATTATTCACAATCTCTTGGGCTGTGAGTTTTGGTGACATGACCTGTTCTTCTTGTAATTGTTCCCAATAAGAGAAGACAAGCGGTGAATAGAGAACGATCGGGCTACGCGCGAAATCATATATATAGTCATTCTGATCTCTATTTTGTGGTAATTTATTTTCAGACCCCTCATTTTTAGCCCCATCATCGTTAGATAAGGCATTACTAGGAGAGATGTTGCTAATATCAGAACCATCCGTTGTGCCGTTCTCAGTGATAGATTGAGATTGTAACGTTAATGGCGGAATCTCTAAAGTGGCTTCTTGGGAAGAGTATTTTGAGGGTATTTCAGCTGCTTTTTGTTGTTTGGCCTGATAAGCAGTGAACGTTTTCGAGATAATAGGAAGTGCTACGTGCAATTCAGATGTACGTGCACCGCTAGCTGCTGTGGTTAATGCAAGAATCATCAATAACGCAAAAAGAAGATAGTCACGAACGAGGAATAGCGAATGGCGTAATCTTAGTAGTAGATATCTATTCATTAAAGTCTCTGATCGAAAAGGGGGAAGGTATTGAAATGCCGAAAGACTTTGCCATTGTACTACAAATTATAAGGGCAAGAAAATCAGTAAAGAAAATCAGTGAAAAAACGGGATGTAGGATCATTCAATCTCTTCAAAATATCGATATGAATGCCCCTATTTTGAAATGTTTTTGGAAATATAAAACTCAATACTCGCAATGTTGCAGGTATAGTAAGTTTGGTTTAAGAAAAATGGTTTTAAACAACACTTGCAAGATGCCGGATAGAACCGCTTCCTTACTTATTACAACCGATGCGCCGGCATTTAAATGAGCTTATTTTGAACCGATCTTACTATAAAATTCAATATTCAAATATTAAAAAGATCATCACTTGGAAAGATCTTTTCAAAAAGTAGAGCAATTGGTTGCGGCTTTGGCTTATTGGCTAGTTGATTGATCGCAACCCATTGATAGCGTTCTTCCTTATTATGTAGAGATGCTTCATCTAATCTATGTTGAAGCTCTCTCGGCAAGGTGGCGGTAAAGAGCGTGGCTTCTAAGGTATAGTGCGTAAATTGATGTTGGAAAGCGGCGGCTTGTTTCCGGTCTTGAAAGTCGGTTAATTGATACGTTTTGTCATCAAGCTGAAAAATAGCGCTTGATTGACTCTTGGAGTTACGCCCTTGAAGGATCATTTCAGGAAGAGAATAGAGATTACCCCAAATCCCATTCGCCGGCCGTTTTTCAAGAAGAATATCCCCTTTTTCATTGTGAAAGAGTAAGAGCGCTACTGATTCGACAGGGCGCGTCTTCTTAATGGCTTTTGCCGGAATAGTATTCGTTGCATTATGTAAGTAAGCTTGGCAGATATCGGTTAAAAAACATCGATCGCATGCCGGCTTTAATTTACAGAGCGTTGCGCCAAAATCCATAATGGCTTGGGTATAATCTGCGGGATTTTGCTGGCAGAGAAAGGTATCGCTAATGGGTTTTAATCGTTTATCTTGTTCTGTTCTTGGTGCTTGTAAACCAGTTATCCGGGCGAGCACTCTACGAACATTGCCATCTAAAATAGCAAAGGGGAGATTATAACCTTGCGCTAAAATGGCGCTTGCGGTGGTATCACCGATCCCTTTAAGGTTACGAATGGCTTTAAAATCAGGCGGAATCAGCCCTTGATGTTGTTCCACTAACATTTTAGCGGCTTGATGTAAATTACGAGCCCGAGAGTAATAGCCTAAGCCTTGCCAATGATGGAGTACCGTTTCTTCGCTGGCATCGGCTAAGGCTTCCGGCGTGGGAAATGCAGTCATAAAGCGTTCAAAATAGGGAATCACTGTCGCCACTTGTGTCTGCTGCAACATAATCTCGGAGATCCAAATGCGATAGAGATTAATCTTGAGGGAGAAGCAATCTTGAGGTTTCCAAGGAAGATCGTGTCGCCCCTCACGCTCAAACCACTCTAATAGTCGTGCTTGAAAATAACGAATCTGCTGTGCAGTAATGGGCGCAAGCAGTGTGTCATCTTGAGGAAGAGATTGATCCAGCGAGAGGGTATCAGAGGGTAATTGAGGATTCATAAGAGGGTATTAATTGCTTAAATAGCGTTATATCTAAAATGGTGGGATCGGGCAAAGGATTGAGTGAAGAGAATAAACGATTCCCAGAAAAAATGCACCTATCGAGGATAGATGCATTATTCATATTACTGATGATAGATTAAAGATCGGCTTCTAAATCTTCTGCTTTCTCTGTTTTAGGGTGAGGCAGAATTAGGTTAAGTACAATCGCAAGTACAGAAGCAAGGCCTACGCCGGCAAATGGGAATGAACCAATTTCAATGGTATAACCGCCCACGCCGGTAATGAGGGTTGCACTAATGATCACAAGATTCCGGGGAATCGTGATATCTACTTTAGCATCAATCAAGGCTTTTAAACCAAGGCTAGCGATTGTACCAAAGAGGAGGATCATAATTCCGCCCATGACAGGAAGTGGAATTGAATTTAAGAAGGCATTAAATTTTCCAAAGAATGCCATAATAATCGCAAAGATCGCTGCATAGGTCATAATCAGAGGCTTATCATTTTTGGTAATCATCACTGCGCCGGTGACTTCACCATAAGTGGTGACAGGAGGACCGCCAATGAGGCCGGCCACACAGACGCCGAGTCCATCTCCCGCAAGTGTTCTATGGAGCCCAGGGTTCGTGGCGTAATCCTTACCGGTAACCTTACCAATAGCCATAATACCACCGATATGCTCAATGGCAGGGGCAATAGCAACGGGTAACATAAAGAGTGCTGCCATCCAATTGACTTCAGGGCTCACAAAATGGGGAATTTGGAACCAAGGCGCTGCTGCAACGGGTGCAAAATCCACTAAACCTAAACACGCCGCTAAGATATAGCCTACGGTAATTCCTAATAAAATAGGGACTAAGCGTAAAAAACGTTTGCCAAACATCGTCACAATCACTGTGGTGGCAAAGGTAATCGCCGATACTAAAATGGAGAGCTTATAATCAATCACTTGCTCACCATTGGATTTCCCCATCGCCATCTGCGTAGCCACGACTGCAACAGAGAGACCGATGACGATAATCACAGGACCAATGACAACAGGTGGAATGAGTTTATGAACGCTATCGAGCCCTTTGAGTTTGATGGCAAATGCAAAGACAAAATACATAAAACCAGCGGCGAATAGTCCAAAGAACGTTGCACCCATTCCCCAAGTACTGATGGAGAAGATGATAGGGGCGATAAAGGCAAAAGAGGAACCTAAAAAGATAGGCACTTTCCAACCTGTGACGGCTTGGAAAAGAATAGTACCAATACCGGCACCGAGTAGTGCCATTGAGGGATTAAGACCTGTTAAAAGGGGAACAAGCACCATGGCACCGAAAGCAACAAAGAGAATTTGTAGCCCCGCGACGGCGTTATGAAGAACCTGCATAGATGAGCTCCTATATGCGAAGTAAAGAAGATGGTTGAGTGATCATCACTCAAGTTGATCACGATCTGCTGAATATCGAGATTAGGCTTTTAGTAGACATTTTAAAAGGTAGATCAATACTGTCGATGATCTATAATCGTGAGATTGATATGAAATAAGAGAATATCAATTATGCCTATAAAATGTGCACTAAAAGAGAATCCTCGGCGATTATAGCAGGTAATAGCGAAGTAGTACGGGAGAAATTGGGGATTTTTGCAATAAATTTGTCTATAAAATTGGAAATAATACTTCAATCATTTCAAAATATTACCTGTTATTTACGCCTCGTAAGATTCTGAGATAGTCGATAAATCAATGTATTTTGCTTGTTTTCCTCGTTATTAAGCTGAACATTGACCTCATTTATGAAAATTTATGTATCACTAATAGTTGTAATGATAATCATTTTTTGAGATATATAAAGAGGAAGTAAAAGTTAAGAAGTAAAAGCTAAGAAATAAAAGATGAAGATAAGAGATCAGTCATAGCGGTGCAGCTAGAGATGCGTGATCTTAGCATTGATATCTTGTAATCAATAATGATTGACAGTAATTGTCCTAGAAGAGGAGAGAGGAAAAATGAGTACCTACCGTTTAGTAATGTCGTGCCCCGATGGTGTGGGTATTGTTGCCGCTGTGAGCCAATTTATTGCATCTCATGGCGGTTGGATTATGGAGGCAAATCATCATTCGGATCTTGAAACTGGACGGTTTTTCATGCGGCATGTGATTAAAGCGGAGAGCTTACCCTTTAAGGCTGCTGAGTTTGCTACGCTATTTGCACCGATTGCCGAGCAATACCAGCTTGATTGGCGTTTAGTGGATACGGCTAAAAAGCATAAGGTGATGTTAATGGCGAGTAAAGAGGCGCACTGTCTAGTCGATATTCTATCGAGATGGCATGCAGAAGAGCTCGATTGTGACATTGTTGGTGTGATCTCTAATCATGCCGATCTTCAGAATCTTGTGGAATGGTACGGAATTCCATATCACTATGTGCCGGTCAATTCTAAGGATAAAGCGCCGAGTTTTGCTAAAGTGAATGAACTGATTGAAGCCTCAAAAGCGGATACGATTGTTTTAGCCCGTTATATGCAGATTATTCCACCGAATTTATGTGAGCAATATCGTCATCGCATTATCAATATTCACCATAGCTTTTTACCCTCTTTTATTGGGGCAAAGCCTTATCATCAAGCCTCGCTTCGCGGTGTGAAATTGATTGGAGCTACTTGCCACTATGTGACTGAAGAGCTCGATGCGGGCCCGATTATTGAGCAAGATGTGATTCGGGTATCGCACGCCGATAGCGTAAAAGAGATGGTCCGCCGCGGGAAAGATATTGAGAAAATCGTACTCTCCCGAGGCTTACGCTATCATCTTGAAGATCGTGTGATTGTTCAGGGTAATAAAACCGTCGTATTTTAGGCTATTACAATAGGGCTTCCTATTTAACGAATATTTAATAAAAAGTTAACGAATAATATGCCGAATAGGAAGCTCAATTTCCCCAAATTCAATCATCGCATTGAAGAGTCGAATCGCTTCAAATTCTGCTAATTGATCCTGATGAAGTTGTGCTTCTGTAATCAACTGATGATGAAGAAGCGCTGCGCGTTTTGTCCCTTTTAAGAGCGGTTTTTCGGGCGTGTACCAAATGCCATCTTTCAATAGTGCGATATTCGCAATGGTGGTATCGGTAAGATAACCGTTTTGCGTGATAAGAATATCGTCACATTTTCCTTTTTGTTGAAAGAGCGTATTGAGTACCGGGCGCTTCTCATATTTAAAGGCATAATCACACTCTGCTTCGATCAGCTTTAAAGTGGCAATCTCTCTTGGCTTATACGGCACAAATTCGATCTCTTCAATAACCTCACTATAGAGTACTCTCGCTTTATAGAGCCCTTTAGGCGGAATTTTACTCTGCTTCATCAAGGCAAGTGGTAGCGATATGGTGGGGGCTTCGGGATAGAAGTGTTGCCTTGTTTCATCCATTCGTGCTTGATGATAAGAGAGTGCGGAGAAGAAGCCATCTTCTAACTTAATGGATTCAAGAAATCGGCAGGTAGATTTTTTCGATAAGTTCATCATATTCACTTGTAGCATCACTAAGAGCGGTAATACCACCGCCACTTTTAAAGGTATAATGGAAAATCGCACTATCCGATGGTTGCGCTTCAGGTTTCGTAGTCATCGCTTGCGATTGAGGTTCAAGGTAACGAATTAAGACGGTGCTGTCGAGTGTTTTACCATCATAAATCCCGGCAATACCGGTATAAAAACCGCGATCGTATTCTTCAATCTCGCTTAACAGTGCGGTTGCTTTAGCTCTTGGTGCACCGGTGATAGAACCCGCAGGCAGTAAGCGAAAGAGAATATCGCCTAAATGATCTTGGTAATGGTTAGGCAATTGACCTTGAATCTCGGTACTTGTTTGTAAGATTTCCCCGTTACCGCGACTAATACGATCGATATAACGATAGCGGGTAATCGTTGCATTGTCCGCTACAAGCGCAATATCAGCTAATCCCTCTTTGGCTACAATTTGATGTTCATCGATCTCTTTTGGATTTTCCATAATCTGCTTTTCAGCATCCGGCAATTGCGCATTAATCGTCCCTTTCATCGGATTGGTTTTGATCATGCCATTTTCATCAATAGTGACAAATGTTTCAGGAGAAAATGAGAGACAATGATCTTTGAAATAGAGACGATATTTGGCATTGGTACGATGAAAAATTTCAGGAAAGGTCAAATTGCAACGAATCTGTGAGGGGAAAGTGAGATTTGCTAATTGGATCGAGCCTTGTTGTAGCGCGCTCATCAGCGGGGTAAACGCTTTCAGATAATCCGCTTTAGTGACCGGTGTGACGTGCCAAATGGGGGTTTGAAGCGTTGCAAGTAAAGATTGATGTTTAGCTTCAAATTCAGGTAGGTTACTGTGATGAGGAAAATCATAAGCAATCTCTTGCGGATTGATCTCACTTAAGGGAATCACTGCACTTTGAGTGCAATTATAATTGATGATAAAGAGAAAAGGCGTTCCTGCTTGACTGAGTTGATTAATTTTTTGAATCGCATCTTGTGATGAGTAGAGCGTAATGGGCACAATAAAATCCTTTTGAATATCGCAATAACCGAAAGAGCTATTAGGGTAGAACAGGTATGGTTATGAGTTCAAGTAATAATCATTTGCATTCAGAGAAGTTTTTCATTTATGGGAATTTTTTATCGATGCCTATTTTGTTGAAGATCGCGGCATCTCAAAGAAGCTAATGGCTAATAACGCGATAATCATCAATCCAGCGCCTATCCAAAATTGTGTCGTCACAGCCCAACCAAAGACAATCCAACCTAAGAAGGTATTGAGCGGTAATTTGAGATAATCAAAGGGCTGAATAAAGATGACATCGGCGTGCGCATACGCTTTGGCAACGGCATATTGGGCGATTGCGGTGAGTAATCCTAGCAGTAATAACGCCCCTAAAAGCGCTAAATCAGGAATAAATATGGGATTAGGGTTATGGCTAAAATTATCGGTAAGGGCAATTAGAAGATTAATGGGTACCATCAAGATATAGAGATAACTCACCATTGTTAATGGATGATCTTTATCGGAGAGATGTTTCATTAAAAGCGCGTGCATCGCCCAGAAGAATGCCGCCAAAATCGGGAAGATCGCCGCCCAATTAAAGTGTTGTCGATTAGGTGCTAAGATAATAATGGCTCCGACAAATCCAAGTAGCGTGGCAATCACGCGAGGCCAAGTAAAACGCTCTTTAAGAAGTAAAAAAGCCCCAAGACTGGCAAACAGAGGCGATGTCATTAAGAGTGCAACTCCTTCGCCTATGGGAAATTGTAGAGAGAGCGCTTTAACCCAAAATTGAATACCAATGACCGCCATTAAGATTCGCCAAAAGTGGGTCATAAAATGGTGCGTTTTTAAAATCTGCTTCAATCCTCTTCTGAAGAGAAAGGGTGCCATAAAAAGGAGGGCAAAGAGATATTGATAGAAAGCGATCCAACTTGAACTGATTATGAAATGTTCAGCGATCAGCGGTGTAACAACATTAATGCCGGCAAAGGCAATGCCGGAGAGAATCATCCAGAGTGCGCCATAGAGCGAGTAGTGTTGATTGTCGGTATAGCGTTTTAAGAGATATTGTAAGCGATTCATAATGGTCAAATAGGTCTCGCTGTAGGCGTGTAATCAATGGCAAGAAAATTAAAGCTAGGGTAATGAGCTTCTCAAATGAAAAGGCCTTCTGAAAAGAAGACCTTGATGATTATCTATTGATCGCTTAGGTGAGATCTTTGTAACCTAGTGCGTTGAGCGCACGTTCATCATCTGACCAACCTTCTCGTACTTTCACAAAGGCACGTAGAAAAACTTTGGCATCGAAAATGCGTTCTAAATCAATACGGGCTTGAGTACTGGCTTCTTTAAGTACTTGACCGCCTTTACCAATCACGATCCCTTTTTGACTCTCTTTTTCGACCGAGATCGCTGCAAGAATACGATAGAGATTGCCTTCAATTTTAAACTCTTCGATCTCAACGGCAATAGTATAAGGGAGCTCTTGATTGAGTCGTCTTGTGAGCTTTTCCCGTAAAACTTCGCCCGCTAAGAATGCACTTGAAACGGTGGTGATCTCATCTTCACTATAAGGGAAAGGCTGCTCTGTGAGGTATTTTTCGATCACTTCTACTAATCGTTGCCCAGATTTCTCTTGCTTGGCTGAGAGCGGTACGATTTCTGCAAAGGGGAATTTTTCACTCATCTCGGCAATAAAGGGGAAGAGCGCTTCTTTATTCTCAACGCGGTCAATCTTATTAATCACAAGAATAACCGGCGTTTCTACCCCTTTAAGTTTTGCGAGTACTTTCTCATCATCTTTATTAAAGCGCTGCGCTTCTACGATGAAGATAATCACATCACCTGTGTTGATTGAGCTCATTGCCGTTCTATTGAGTTGACGGTTGAGCGCTGATTGCATATTAGTATGAATCCCTGGCGTATCAAGGAAGATAATTTGGGTCTCTTGATCGGTATAAATCCCGGTAATTGCGTGGCGCGTTGTTTGGGGTTTATTGGATGTGATACTAATTTTTTGCCCTAAAATTTGGTTCATTAGGGTGGATTTCCCTACATTTGGGCGTCCGATAATGGATGCAAATCCGGCTTTGGTCATCTTATATTTTCTCCAGCATTAATTCAGCTGCGCGTTGTTCGGCACGTTTTTTGGTGGTGCCTTCGGCAATCGTATGTAAATTTTCAAAAGTACAGAGTACTTTAAAGACTTTCTCGTGATCTCTACCGGTGATATCAATCACATCATAGGTGGGGATTTCACGATTAAGGGCTTGTAATTTCTCTTGAAGTCGGCTTTTCGGGCTCTTAAAGATATCGCTCAGATCTTTCTTCGCTTTCTCAATAATATTTTGAAAGTAAGGTTCATAGAGCGAGAGAATCACTAATCGTGTGGTCTCAAAATCAGAATCTAAAAAGAGCGCACCAAAGAGGGCTTCTAAGCAATCGGAGAGGATACTCGGGCGATATTCCCCCTCATTGTTCTTCTCACCGACACTTAAGATCAGAAATTTATTGAGTTCAAGTTGTAGCGCAATTTCGGCAAGGGTATCTTCTTTGACAAGATGCGCCCGCAATTGGCTAAGTTCCCCTTCATTTGCTTTTGGCAACTTATGGTAGAGTGCTTCCGCGATAATAAAGTTCAAACAACCATCGCCTAAATATTCTAGGCGTTCGTTATTATCTTGTGAGTAAGATCGGTGAACAAAGGCGCGTTTAAGAAGCCGTTTGTCCATAAAGGTGTAATTTAATTTCTGCTCAAGTCGTTGCATATTATTCAATTGTGGTAAAGATGTGATCACAGTCTTCAAAAGAGGTGACACAGTTATAATTCATCCAGATAAAGCGGGCTTTGCCGAGAATTTTTTCATCATCCACAAAGCCCCAGAAGCGGCCATCAAAGCTATTATCCCGGTTATCACCCATCATTAGGAATTTTCCTTCAGGAATGGTGAAAGGGAAACGTTGATGTAGGCCTAAACCTCTATCTGCTTGGGTAATCATTCGGGAAGTCTGAATTTGATGGGTTTTATACTCACCTGTTTCAGGCTGATCAACCGTTCCAATCGGCATCATTTCGGTTACAATCAGATCTTCCTCTTCCGGCGCACGTGCTGCACCGACAACACTGTATTCTAGTGGTTGACCATTGATAGTGAGTTGTTTATTTTGGTAATCAATCACATCACCGGGAATACCGACAACTCTCTTAATATAGTTAATTTTTTCATCTTGTGGGTATTTGAAAATAGCTACATCGCCCCGTTCAATACCTTCACCAGGTTTAGAGAAGAGGCGTTGATTGGTAATCGGCATTCTCACACCATAAGACCACTTATCGGCCACAATCATATCGCCGGCATAGAGCGTCGGTTGCATTGAACCGGAGGGAATCACATAAGGCTCGATAATAAAAGAGCGCAGTACGCCGACAAAGAGCACAACCGGGAAGAGGAACTTTGCCCAATCCACAAACCAAGGCTCTTTCTTACCGGGTTTCCGCTTTTTCTTATAGACAAGGGCATCTATCAGCCAAATTAACCCCGTCACAGGAATCGCGAGGATAATTAAGACTGAGAGATAATGGGTAAAATTGGCAAATATCGACATAGTTTATTACTCTTTTCAATGGCTTTTCAATGGCTGTTTAAATGGTGATTTTTGATTATTCTTCATTCACTTTAAGAACTGCTAAGAAGGCTTCTTGAGGAATCTCTACGCTACCCACCTGCTTCATCCGTTTTTTACCCTCTTTCTGTTTCTCGAGGAGTTTCCGTTTCCGGCTCACATCACCGCCGTAACATTTTGCCGTTACATCTTTACGAAGGGCACGAACGTTGGTTCTTGCGATAATATTCGCCCCAATAGCAGCCTGGATCGCGATCTCAAATTGTTGTCTTGGAATCAATTCTTTCATCTTTTCAACAAGTTTACGACCTTGATACTGCGCATTATCTTTATGGGTAATGAGTGATAAGGCATCGACGCGTTCGCCATTGATTAAGACATCTACCTTCACAAGATCAGAGGCTTGGAAGCGAATAAATTTATAATCAAATGAGGCATAGCCACGAGAGACCGATTTTAGGCGGTCAAAGAAATCGAGTACCACTTCACTTAAGGGGAGTTCATAACGGAGCTGTACCTGATTACCGGCATAGACCATATCAAGTTGTACGCCCCGTTTTTCGATACAGAGTTTCATAATATTGCCGATAAATTCTTGTGGCGTTAAGATATTCGCCTCAATAATCGGCTCACGAATCTCTTTGATAAGGGTCACTTTCGGCAATCCATCTGGATTATCTACATAGATCACTTCACCATTATTCTTTTCTACTTCATAAATTACCGTCGGCGCAGTGGTAATGAGATCAAGATCATATTCCCGCTCAAGACGCTCTTGGATAATTTCCATATGGAGCATTCCTAAGAAGCCACAGCGGAAACCAAAGCCTAAGGCTTGCGATGTTTCAGGTTCAAAATGGAGTGAAGAATCGTTCAGACGAAGCTTTCTAAGCGCTTCCCGGAGATCTTCATATTTTTCAGATTCAATCGGGAATAGCCCTGCAAAAACACGAGGCTGAACATGTTGAAATCCCGGAACCGGTGCATCTGCCGGATTTCTATCGAGGGTAATCGTATCCCCAACAGGCGCGCCATCAATCTCTTTAATGCCGGCAATAATAAAGCCTACTTCACCTGCTGAGAGCTTCTCTTTATCCACTCGTGCAGGTGTAAAGACGCCCACATGCGAGACTTCATGGGTATCTTTTGTGCTCATAATCTTGATCTTATCGCCTTTATGAATCACACCATCAAAAATTCGCACAAGTGAGACAACGCCCACATATTGGTCATACCAAGAATCGATAATTAAGGCTTTAAGTGGTGCATCCACATCCCCTTTAGGGGCAGGAATCTTCTTGATCATATCCTCAAGTACATCACGCACACCGATCCCTGATTTCGCGGAACAGCGTACCGCATCTAGCGCTTCGATTGCGATAATATCTTCAATTTCCATTGCCACACGATCAGGCTCTGCTGCCGGAAGATCAATTTTATTGAGAACAGGAATGACTTCTAAGCCTTGATCAAGGGCGGTATAGCAGTTTGCTACAGATTGTGCTTCAACACCTTGTGCCGCATCCACGACTAAGAGCGCACCTTCACATGCATAAAGCGAACGTGAAACTTCATAGGAGAAATCCACGTGTCCTGGTGTATCGATGAAGTTAAGGTGATAGGTCTCGCCATCATCTGCCTTATAGTCGAGCGAAACACAATGTGCTTTGATTGTGATTCCCCGTTCTTTCTCAAGATCCATCGAGTCAAGTACGCGATCTTCCATTTCACGTTCGGAGAGACCTTCGCAAATTCTGATGAATTGATCGGCCAAAGAGGATTTTCCATGGTCAATATGGGCAATGATTGAAAAGTTTCTAATATTCTTCATCGATTCTTTCTATTAATAAAAGGTGATTGATCGTACTTTAAAAGAGCTCTATCTTAGCAAATAATGTCTATCAACATAAATTTAAATATTATCGACTATTTTACAATGATTTTGTGCCGGAGGCGTGGAAAGAATGAGAAATTGAATTTGCCTTTTGATTTAGTCAATATTTGGTAAATGTTGAGTAGCATTTGCAATGCTTTACTTGAAATTTGCATTTTTAAGACCATCTATTAGAGAGGCTTTCCCTAATCTCTAGATAGGAACTTTTGAGAAGTTTAGAGGAAGCGATAGATTATTGCTATGATAGGGAACTGAATATCGATTCTGTTGCCACTAGAGATTGTGGTTTTATAACAGACTCATCATATATCCCTATAACAACAAAACAGACACAAGACACATTACCCATATATTAAAGAACGTGTATCTTAATGAAGTGATTCAATGAATGTATGATTGAATAGATAATGATTGAATAGATAATGATTGAATAAATACTTTAATTTAGATACAAGAAGAGAGGCTTAATTGATGCAGACATTTACCAAAACTAAAGAAACATTTATTCCATCGCTCAATATTACTTTGCAGGAGTATGAGCATAATGTCACTAAGGCGAAGCATATCCATCTTGCTTGTGACGACAGTAATAATGTCTTTTTAGTGGGTTTTTTAACGGTGCCGGAAGATTCTACCGGTGTGGCGCATATTTTAGAGCATACGGCGCTCTGCGGTTCTGAGAATTATCCGGTACGGGATCCTTTCTTTATGATGATTCGACGCTCCCTTAATACCTTTATGAACGCATTCACCTCATCGGATTGGACGGCTTATCCTTTTGCAAGCCAAAATAAAAAGGATTTCTATAATCTATTAGATGTCTATTTAGATGCAGCCTTTTTTCCAAAATTGGACTATTTAGATTTCCTACAAGAGGGACATCGTCTTGAGTTCACTGAAATGGAGAATCCAAAGAGTGAATTAGTCTATAAAGGCGTTGTCTTTAATGAGATGAAAGGGGCAATGAGTTCTATTGGTTCGGTGCTTTACCAAGAACTCACTAAGGCACTTTTTCCAACGATTACTTATCACAATAACTCAGGGGGCGATCCGAAAGATATTCCGAATTTAACCCATGAGCAGTTAGTGAATTTCCATAAGAAACATTATCACCCATCAAATAGTGTTTTGATGACCTATGGCAATATGGATCCGCTTGAACATCAAAAAGTCTTTGAAGCAAAAGCGCTCTCAAAATTTAGTTATCAAGATTTTGATTTTAGTGTGCCGGATGAGAAACGCTATACGGAACCCCAATCTTTCACTGCAACTTATCCATTGCCGGCAGAAGAGCCGCTTGAGAAGCAGAGTCATGTGATCAATTCTTGGCTGTTACATAAAATTACCGATGCTGATGAATTAATGCGTGCGCGTATTTTAAGTAGTGTATTAGTCGATAATGCGAGCTCACCACTTCGCTATGCCCTTGAGTCCACTGATTTAGGGACAGCGCCTTCAATGTTCTGTGGGCTTGAAGAGGGGACACGAGAAGCGTTCTTCTCTTGTGGTTTAGAAGGGGCTAATGGGGAAGATACAGATAAGATTAATCAATTAATTATTGATACCTTAACGCAAGTACGTGACGAGGGTGTTCCACAAGAGAGTATTGAAGCGGCATTACATCAATTAGAGCTCGCTTCGAGAGAGATCTCAGGAGATCGTTATCCGTATGGTCTTCGCCTGATTGTCGATACCTTAACGCCGGTGTTACATGGTGGCGAGGCGTATGATACGCTCTCTTTTGACGACTCCTTAAAGCAAATGCGTGAAGAGATTCAAGATCGTCAATTCATCCCTAATTTGATCGATCGTTTGTTACTCAATAACCCACATCGTGTGATGTTAACGGTTAATCCAAGTCATACATTAGCAGAAGAGTTAGTAGCAAATGAGAAAGCGCGTTTAGCAGAGATTCAAGCAAGCTTAACACCGGAGGAAGCGGAGAAAATTATTGCCGATGCCAAAGCATTACAAGCACGTCAAGGGCAAGTGGATGACGATTCCATTTTGCCGATGGTCACCAGGGCGGATATTCCTCAAAAGCTGACATTCCCTGAATTGAATTATAGTCATAAAGAGGTCGTGTTAGGTTCGCCCACGACTAATGGTATGACTTATCAATCTATTGTGGTGAATCTACCTGAATTGACAGCAGAAGAGATGGATATGTTGCCATTTTTAGATGCCTTTATTACAGAGATGGGGGCTGGTGAACTCTCTTATCGTGAACAACAAGCCCGTATTTCTGCGATTACCGGCGGTGTTTCTGCGCGTACTATGTATCAGCCTTTCAACAATGATATTAAAGGTTTCTGGGTATTATCAGGGAAAGCATTGTTAGAGAATCATCATCAGCTTGGGGAATTACTACAAGATATTCTCTTTAATGCCCGTTTTGATGAAGTAAAGCGCATGCAAGAGATCTTAGCGCAGATTAAATTAGGTCGTGAGCAAGGAATTGTCAGCAATGGTCATGCTTATGCAATGGGCGTTGCGAGTCAAAACATCTCTCTTATTTCACAGTTAGATCAACGTCTAAGCGGTATGCAATCGATTAAATCATTCCGTACCATTGAAGAGACAATGCGAGATAATGAGGCTTGCCGAGCATTTGGTGAGAAATTATCTAATCTACTCACTAAACTGCAAAATAGCCCTTATGAACTCATTGTGTTAAATGATGCTGAGAATATTGAAGCGATTGGGCAAGAGTTTGCAGCGGTAATAGCACACCATATTGATGAGAAAACGCCGGGCTTTAAAGCACCTGTAACGCTTCAAGAAGATGAAGTGATCTCTTTAGGTTGGGCGATTAATGCGCCTGTGTTCTACTGCGCGAAGAGCTATAAAACGGTCACCAGAGATCATGCAGATTCGCCTGTATTACAGGTATTAACTGGCTTCTTACGTAATGGTTATCTTCATAGAGCGATTCGTGAGCAGGGCGGTGCTTATGGCGGTGGTGCAACTTACAATGCGGCTTCTGGTGCATTTAACTTCTTTAGTTATCGAGATCCTCGTCTACAAGAGACGCTTCAGGATTTCGACGCAGCCCTTGACTGGTTATTAGAAAATGAGCATGAAGAGCAGCAATTAGAGGAAGCGGTATTAGGCGTGATTAGTGCGATTGATCGACCTAAAGCGCCGGCAGCGGAGTTTGGAGACCGTTATTTTATGCAACGTTATGAGCGTACACCTGAAGATTTAGAAGCCTATCGCGCTTCTGTTTTGAAAGTGACGCTTGATGATCTTAAACGGGTAGTGAATACCTACTTTAAAGATCGTCATACTCATACAGCAGTATTAGGGCCGAAAGCGGCACTTGAAGAAGCTGGATTTGAGGTAAAACAGCTGTAATTGCAACTTTGTTAAATGACTAATTTGCTAGCCTTAAATTTGTTGAAGTGAATATTAATCGATTTTGTTGACATCACTGTTAATATAAATATCAACATAAATTCCAATACAAATATCAATGTAAATATTAAAATCAATAATTTTTTAACTTAATATTATTAATAATGGAATCCCTGGTGTCATCGGACATCAGGGATTTTTTTAGGTTTTGAGTCGTAATATCCCTTTGATATAAGTCAATAGATAATTCTTTCCTATCATAATACTTTTGCTTTCCCCTATGATTTCAGTTACATTTTACTTGTCGACAAAATTGTCGACAATTTAAAAGCGTAGTAAAACAGCTAACGGATTAGCAATACTTTAAATTGAAAGAGGTATTTGTGATGGCGAATGTAAAAAATAATATTAAGAGTTTGTTAAAAGATCTTACGATGATTAATGCAGGTGTTGGGCAAGAGCAACCTGCGATTGAATATGTGATGAAAGCTTTAAAAGGGCATGTTGATGAACTAAAAGTAGACCAAAATGGTAATGTGCATGCAATTAAAAAAGGCCATAAAGATGGTTTAACAATGATGATTGCAGCGCATACGGATGAGATTGGTCTGATTGTTAAAAATATTCTTCCGAATGGATTCCTCTTAATTGAGAAATTAGGGGGTGTGCCTGATAACTTACTTCTTGGACGTAAAGTCTATATCGGTAAAAATAATCTTCCGGGTGTCATTGGTACAAAACCTGGGCATTTGCAAACACCTGAAGAAGCAAAACGCGTTAAAACAGTCTCAGAATGTTACGTTGATATGGCGCTTCCTTCTCGTGAAGCAGTGGAGTCTCATGGTGTTAGCGTTGGCGATCAAGTGATTATCTCTGGTGAGTTTACCGAAATGGTGGATCCTGATTATGTCTCAATGAAAGCGGTTGATGATCGTTTAGGCTGCTCAATCTTAATTGAACTTCTCAAAAACCTCTCTAAAGAGGATTTTGCCGGAACGGTTCATGGGGTCTTTACGGTACAAGAAGAAGTGGGTCTCTATGGCGCGAAGAAAGCTGGGGATCGTTATACGCCCGATTATGCGATTGTATTAGATACCATTCCTGCGGGCGATACGCCTGATGTGAATACAGATCGTGATCTGCCTGTACGTTTAGGTCAAGGCCCAGGCCTTCCACTTGCCGATGCGGTAATGCCTATCTTCTTTAGTATGATTCATCCCGCTGTGCGTAAAGCGATTGAGAAACAAGCATCTGCACAGAATATTAACCTGCAAAAATTAACCCTTTTAGGCGGCGGTTATACGACGGATGCGGCGAAGCTCTCGCACGCAGGGGGCGGTATTCCTTGTGCCACATTAGCGATTCCGCGCCGTTATTCTCATTCACCTATTGAGTTAACGAATTTAAATGATAGTGTAGATGTATACAATATTCTTCAAGGTCTTATCAAAGATAATGAGAATATGAATACATCATTCATCTAATTCAAAAGAGTATAAAGCTCTGCTACATCTCGTAGTGGGGCTTTCCTTGTAAAACGGGCATCGGTTTACCGTACAAGGTTATCGATATTGCATAGTGATCAGCGCAGATCAATAGGGGTTAAATATGAGAATTCCTTTAGCGTCATTCCAATGGATGTTATTTATATTGATGGGAAGTATCGTTATTCCTGTCGCAGTTGGCTCAACCTATGGTTTAACAGGGGATGTTTTAGTAACATTTGTCTCTAGAACACTTTTTGTTTTAGGGGTTGCCGGTATTATTCAGGTTTTTTGGGGGCATAAAATGCCTATCATCGAGGGGCCTGCCGGCGTTTGGTGGGCAGTGTTTGTGCTCTATCTCGGGATTGGCGGCGCAATGTTTGGCCCTGGCAATGAAGACAATGTTGAAACCTTACGGGTATTGGGGTTCTGCTTTATCTTAAGTGGTTTTGTCTTTATTCTCTTTGCGTATCTTGGTTGGATCGAGAAGATCGCGAAGCTCTTTACTCCGACGATTATTGGTGTTTATCTACTATTAATGGTAGTTCAGCTTTCAGGCACTTTCGTGAAAGGAATGATGGGTGTTAATG
Organism: Ignatzschineria larvae DSM 13226; assembly: GCF_038500265.1. Classification (NCBI taxonomy): domain Bacteria; kingdom Pseudomonadati; phylum Pseudomonadota; class Gammaproteobacteria; order Cardiobacteriales; family Ignatzschineriaceae; genus Ignatzschineria; species Ignatzschineria larvae. The sequence continues at coordinate 358,293 of NZ_CP150637.1, forward strand.
CACCGGGAGATACAGTGGATCTACTCGTGATGTTCTTATCGATCATTACGGTAGCAAGTGCTTTCTATGTAAAACGCTTTAAATCAGTGGCAGCTTATAGCACCTTAATTTCCATAGCCGTAGGTTGGGCGCTCTTCATTATCTTCGGTAAAGGGAATCCTGTTGTTCCTACAGAGACCTATTTCCAATTACCAGAACTCTTCCCATTTGGAATGCCCCGTATTGAGATTGGAATGGTACTTAATGTTGTGCTATTGACCGTGCTCTTAATCACCAACTTAATGGCTAGTGTAAAAGCAGTACAAATTACGTTAGAAACTTTCAATATTCAACCTGAAAATCGCCTTAAAGAGACGGGGGTTGTATCTGGATTAATTCATATTATGGCAGGTGCTTTCGGTGCAATCGGACCTGTGCCTATTTCGGGTTCTGCGGCCTTTATTGCGCAAACTCGTATTACGGAAAAACTTCCCTTTATTCTTGGAAATGTGTTGATTATTGCTATTAGTTTATCGCCAAAAGTGACAGCCCTATTTGCAGCTCTACCCACTGCTGTAGGCTTTGCGGCATTAGTTCCGACCTTTGGCTTTGGGACGATTATTATTGCAAAAAATCAACTTGCACTCGCGAAATACCCAGACATTCGCAACTTTGTCGCCGCTGCTGCTTGGTTTATCGGTATTGGTATTATGTTTATGCCAAGTACTGCCTTTGCCAATATGTCTGCATTAACCGTCTCTATTTTAAGTAATGGTTTAATTGTCGGTACGGCATTTGCCATTATTCTGGAGCGCTCTATGCTCAAAAAACGAGAGCAAGAGGAAGCCGGCATTACACCAGAACCCTTAACCTTAAGCGGTTTAATCGAATCTATTCAGGGATTAGTCTCTAAAGCCGAAGCGAAGTCAAAATTGCATAAAGAGGCTCATACAGAGATTCATAAAGATCACGATTCCAAGGCAAAAGTGATGCCGGTTGAAACTGTAGAGGGCTTTGTGAGTGATGAGGAAGTAGAAGTGGTCAAACAGCCGGCAATGGATGAAAACAAGCAAAGCAATAAAGACGACAACGAACACGACAATAAACACGAAAATAGTAGGGAATAAGGAGTGTAATGTGAGTAGCAGTATTTGGTTATATCCCGGGCAAGGGGCACAAAATTTAGCGATGTTAGAGCCTGTTGAAGAGCGCTATTTTGAGATGGTTGCCGAGATTACAGGTCGAGATTATCGTGTGACTTTGCCCGATTATAATCACACCATTGATATTCAGTTAGCACTTTTGATTACTCAAATGAGTGGGACGAAAGCTTTAAAATCGGCGGGACTTCAACCTGATTTTGTCGCTGGTCATTCTTTAGGGGCTTTTAGTGCTGCAGCGTGTACCGGCGTACTCTCTGAGGAAGATGCGATTGCATTGGTGTATAAACGTAGCTCGCTGATGGAATCACTCTACCCAACAGGTTATGGAATGGGCGTCATTGTCGGGCTGACTCGTCGTGAGGTCGAACGGTTAGTGGAGAGATGTTTTACCACTGATGCACCGATCTATGTCTCAAATCAAAATGAGGAGTTGCAGCTCACCATTTCAGGCGCGTGGAGTGGGATTGATCGGGTGATTCAAGAGGCGAAAGAGAATGGCGCAAGTATGGCCAAAAGACTCTCTGTGCCAACACCGTCCCACTCTATTTTAATGCAACCGGTGGCGGATGAACTGACCTTATTGGCCAAAGAGATGCATTTTAATGCCCCGAAATATCCTTATTTGAGCAATTGTACCGGGCGGCTTTTAACTGAGAAAGCAGAGATTGTGACAGATCTTATTCAAAATGTGGTTCATCCCGTGCAGTGGCTCGATATGATGCAGGTGGCGATTGAAAATCGAATGAAGCATTTTATTGAATTACCGCCGGGCTCAACACTTACCAATCTTGTCAAACGGAGTTATCCAAGCGCTTTGACCTACTGCGTCGATCAATATGGAATTGAAGATACGATTTTTTTATTTAATAAACGGAGTAAGGAAGTATGAAAACAGCTAAACAGTGGGATTTAAAACGGCAGGCAAAATTAGCAAAAATGGCTAAAATTGCACCGATGTTAAATGGTAAATATATTAGTAGTGATAATATTGTTGCTGCTCTCGAAGCGCTGATTAATCCCGGCGATAAGGTTGTATTAGAAGGGGATAATCAGAAGCAAGCTTCATTTCTATCTCAAAAACTTTTAGAGGTAGATACCGCAAAAGTCAATAACCTGCATATGATTATGCCAAGTGTGTCACGCCCTGAACATCTCACAATTTTTGAGAAAGGGATTGCGAAGAAGCTCGATTTCTCTTATGCCGGTGCGCAGAGCCTAAGAATCTCGCAAATGATTGAAGATCAGGTGGTGCAATTAGGCGATATTCATACCTATTTGGAACTGTATGGTCGTCTCTTTATCGACTTAATTCCGAATGTAGTGTTAGTCGCTGCCGATAAAGCAGATAGAGAGGGAAACCTTTACACCGGTTTTAATACCGAAGAAACACCGACTATTATTGAATCTGCCGCCTTTAAAGATGGCATTGTCATTGTGCAGGTCAATGAGATGGTCGATCAATTGCCTCGTATCGATATCCCGGCATCTTGGGTGGATGCGATTGTCGTTGCAGATGAACCTTATGCGCTTGAAGCACTCTTCACGAGAGATCCTAAAGCGATTACCGAGATTCAGATTTTAATGGCAATGATGGCCATTCGCGGGATTTATGAACGTCATCAAGTGCAATCACTCAATCACGGAATCGGTTTTAATACAGCGGCGATTGAATTGCTGTTACCAACCTATGGCGAACAATTAGGCCTAAAAGGTAAGATTGCGAAACATTGGGCACTTAATCCGCATCCCACGATGATTCCGGCCATTGAATCGGGTTGGGTTGAGAGTATTCATAGCTTTGGTGGTGAAGTAGGGATGGAGAATTATATTCGAGCTCGCCCTGATATCTTCTTTACCGGCAGCGATGGTTCAATGCGTTCAAATCGGGCTATGTGTCAAGTGGCCGGGCAATATGCAGTGGATATGTTTATCGGTTCATCCTTACAGATTGATAAGGAAGGAAACTCTTCCACTGTCACTTTAGGTCGTCTCTCGGGGTTTGGGGGCGCGCCCAATATGGGACACAATCCCGGTGGTCGCCGGCACTCAACACCTGCTTGGCTTGATCTAGCAGGGAAAGATGAGTTAGCGAAAGGTCGTAAAATTGTCGTTCAGATGGTAGAAACTTATGGCGCGAATAAAAAGCCTGTGATTGTGGATCGTTTAGATGCGATCGAAGTGAAAAAGCAAGCTGGGCTCGATATTGTACCGATTATGATCTACGGCGATGATACAACCCATTTAGTGACTGAAGAGGGCATTGCCTATCTCTATAAAACCGAGGGTTTAGAGGAGCGCCGAGCGGCGATTGCGGCGGTAGCGGGCGTAACACCTATTGGAGATAATGTGGATGAAGCGAAAGTCCGGGATCTTCGAGATAAAGGGATTGTCGCATTGCCGGAAGATCTACAAGTGGCTCGTACAGAAGCGAAGCGTTCACTATTAGCCGCGCACTCTATTGAAGATCTTGTGCAATGGTCTGATGGTCTTTATGTTCCACCTGCTAAATTTAGAAGTTGGTCTTAAATGAATCGAGATATTCAGCGTGATCGCAGTGGTGAGTGTCGTGAACTCGGTATTCCTTTTGTGGGGAGCCTTATTTGTGCATCTCAAAAAGAGCTTGCATCAATGCTTGCTGATCAAGCGGTGTTCGCACTGATTGAGGAAGTGAGCTTAACGCCGAAACCCGGCCTTGTCGATTTTAGGAGCAGTAATGCGCACAAGGATATGGATTGGGCGCTGTTAGTCGCTTCCGCGAGAGCTCTGCACGACACTTTTTATCAAATAGCATTATCGGGTTATAGCGCACCTCTTGATCAATCTTTGCGAGAAAAGATCGCTAAGATTGGTCGAGAGGGGGAGATGAAGATGCTACAAGTGACCGGTGGCGTGAATACTCATAAGGGGGCAATCTGGGTTTTGGGCTTGATGATTGCTGTACTAGCCCATCAAATAAGTGAGGCGCTGATAAGAGGAGAGTCTGTTTTGACCTCTTTGACTACTCTATTGCAAGATTGTGGTCAATTAGCCTCATTTACCGATCGTTATTATCAGTCACGTACTTTGACCAAAGGGCAAGAGAGCCGACGGAAATATGGTATTCGTGGGGCGCTCGAAGAGGCACAACTTGGCTTTCCTACCTTACGATATGTGTTGTCATTGCCGACAATAGCCGTAGATACTGATCTTAGTGAAACGCATCAGTTTATTAAAAGCGAAGATCTCTCTAACATTGAACGGCTATTACAGCTGATAAGCGTAGTCGAAGATACCTGTATTATTGCGCGCAGTGATTTAGCGACTTTACGCAAAATTCAAGCGTTTGCCACTAGAATATTAACTTTAGGATTGACAACAACAGCAGGACAGCAAGCTTATCAACAGTTATGCCAATATTGCACTGAAGCTTATCTCTCACCAGGGGGCAGTGCGGATCTATTAGCAGCCATTATATTTTTAGAAAAAGTAGGAGTTATCAATGGAACAGTTACGTTTTAAATATCAAGGACATGAGGCGGTCAACAATCGCGCCCATGTAGGGGTCGTAGGTTCTGGTGATTTAGAAGTATTATTTGAACCTATTGAGGGTGATCATGCCGAGATTTCGGTGATTACCGGCAGTGATGGTTTTGAAGCTGTCTGGGAGAAGGTACTTAATCGCTTTTTTACCCGTTATCCGCTGTTAGTGAAAGTGACGATTCATGATTTTGGTGCAACGCCGGGCGTTGTTTCACTTCGTTTAGCACAAGCCTTGGAGGAATTGAAAAATGAGAAATAGTTTTGTGGAATTAAATGGACGTGAACGGGCGATTGCGTTACTCGACCAAGGGAGTTCACAGGAATTTTTGGGGCCTTTTGAAGAGTTGATGAGTCCTTATCTGATGCCGCAAGGGATTGTGCCACAAAGTGACGATGGGGTCATTTTGATGCGTGGCCAGCTTGATGGTCAAGAAGCCATTGTAATCTCGATCGAGGGGGATTTCCAAGGTGGTGGAATTGGCGAAGTCAGTGGTGCAAAAATTGTCGCGGCGCTTGGTAAAGCCTTAGAAGAAAATGAGGCAGGGAATCGAGTCTATCCTATTATTATCTTTGATACAGGGGGTGTGCGCTTACAAGAAGCGAATTATGGGTTGCTTTCAATCTCTGAAATTCAAAATATGATTATTGCGCTACGAGGGCACGTTCCAGTGATTGGCCTTGTGCCAGGATTAGTAGGGTCATTTGGAGGAATGTCGATCACTTCAGCAGTCACTTCTTATCTTATTGCTACAAATCGGGCTCGCGTTGGTCTCAATGGCCCGCAGGTTATTGAACAAGAAGCGGGTGTGCGAGAGTTCGATTCAAGCGATCAAGCCTTAATCTGGGATACGATCGGCGTTAATCAGAAAGCGAAGACCGGTTTAGTGGATGAAGTGGTGGAAGATGATATTGCCACTATTCGTCAAACTATTGAAAAAGTAATCACTAATCCTCCTAAAAACTTCCGTTCTCGGCAGTTAGATCGTTTCTTAGGTTTATTAGAGGTGATTGATTTCGAGGCGCCTTTAACCCCTGATCAATATGCAGATCTCTTTGCAAAGACAACGGCTGATAAAGTATTTGATTATCCGCTTGCCACAGCAGGAGAGAAAGATCAAAGCGCCGGACGGGGTTATAGTTGGTTTTCTCGTTTAACCGGTATTCCGCATCCCACAAGCTCTGTACCCTCGGTATTAGCTGCGGATGTGGAGCAAAATGGGCAAAAACGTCGCTATCTTGCAGTCGTGCCTAATAAAACGAATCGTTTTCATCGTGTGCGCAATGGTGAGGTAGGATTACAAGAGGGCTTTGTACTGGCCAAATATATTTGGCAAGCGATTGAGGAAGATAAGGATAAAGCAGAAAAACGGCCTATTATGCTCGTCATCGATGTCCCAAGCCAAGCGTATGGTTATAAAGAGGAGTTGATCGGTATTCATCTCGCTTTAGCGGCCAGTGCTGATGCGTATGCAACAGCTCGTCAGATGGGACATCCTGTGATTGGTCTTATCGTGGGGAATGCGATTTCAGGGGCGTTCTTAGCTCACGGTTTACAGTCAAATCGTTTGATTGCTTTAGATGATAAAGCGATTAACGTTCAAGCGATGTCGAAAGAATCTGCCGCACGCGTTACTTTGAGAACAGTGGAAGAGATTGATGCGGCTTCAGCAAAAGTCCCGGCTATTGCTTACGATATTCGTAGCTTCCAAAAACTCGGCGCACTCTATGATCTATTAACGGTGGATAATGCTGATGAACCCACAGAGGCGGATGTCGCGAAATTGTTAGCAAAAGCCCAAGAGGCCATTGATAGCTTAGGGGATGATGCGACAGATTTAACATTCCGCTATACCAATCCGCAAGCTGTAAGCTTTGGTCGGGTAGAAACCAATAAAGTACGCAATCGTTTGGATGAAGTATGGCAATAGTCTATCCGCACGATATTGTAAAGGTAAAGGAAGGCGTATCATTGGATACGCTTTTCTTGCCACAATGGGCTTTAGAGCGTTGGCAGCAATCGCCTTATCACGTCATTCGTCGAGCTATAGTCCGTGATAACGAGATACCGATAGGCATTCGTGGCACTTCTCGAGGAGAGCGATTTGGCTGCTATATTCCTATTGATTGGATTGAAGAGATTATCCGGCCTCAAGATCTAGTGGTCAATAAGACTTGGCATCATTGGGCAAGAGCTGATCAGTTCTCTGAGATGTTCACGACAATTGAAGCAATGGCCGATATTTTGACAGATATTGAGTGGGGCATTGGCGGAAGTCTAGGTTATGAGTTAACGACAGGGCAGGCGGCGATTACCGACAATAGTGATCTTGATATTATTCTCTATCCTTCACAAAAATTTTCCCGGGAATGCGCGAATAAGTGGTTAATTATGAGTAATCATTGTGCAAAAAAAGTGGACTTTCAGGTAGAAATAGAGAAAGGTGCTTTTCATTTGGTGGAATATGCGCGGGGAAATAAAGAAATTTTATTAAAGAAAATAGATGGTTACTCTCTTGTTAGAGATGTTTGGAAGTAATCGCGGTGAATATTGCAATAGTAGAAAGAAGTGTGCAATATTTGTTATACTTCTTTCAATTTTCAATAACTATGGATTGTTATGACAGAAAAACGGGCAAAAACGTTACCCAATTCGATTAAGGCAACAATCATTGAAGATATTATGACCGGCGAAATTCAGCCAAGGGATAAGATCTTAGAGGAGAAGTATGCAAAGAAAATGGGTGCAAGCCGCGCCTCAGTGCGAGAGGCAATTTTTATGTTAGTCAGCGAAGGGATCGCGACGAAGATTGAGAATAAAGGGACTTTTCTTAATAGTTTTACTTATGAAGAGCATATTGATCTCTATCATCTGCGCTTTTTCTTAGAGCAACAAGCGATTCAGAAATACCCAAGAATCAAAGATTTTTCAGAATTGATCGCCGAATTAACATCACTCTCTACGAAGATGAAGGATGCGATGCGTAATGTCGCTGAATTGAGCCTTTATAATTATCAATTTCATTATGCCCTGGTAGAGCATTCAGGGAGCCGAGTATTAATTGAGCGCTACCCCTCTTTTTATGTGAGTTTAGCCTTTATTCAAAATGAGCTATATCATCATCACCGTTCAGAGATCGAAAAACCTGTAAATGAACATGATGAATTGATTGAAGCATTAAAAGCCCGAGATTTTGATAAGTTAACCGAGGTTTTATTGATGCATCAGAAAGATGTCTTAGCGCTACTACAGCGGACAGTGATGCAGAGGTTAGGGGCATAAAGGCATCGATCTTTCATATTGAACATATAGTGATTTTGGTTTAAGAAAATTAACCTTCATTGCAGGATAAAAATTCATATAAACCTTGCAAATATTTTCAATCAATAATTTACAGCTGATGCGCTGGCATTTAAATAAGCTTATTTTTAACCGATCTTACTATAAAAAGAGAATCTAATCTGAACAGGTACCCATTATATCTACTTGCTGATATAACGGGTCTTACATTAGCTATACATGTGATCGATTATCATTCATGAATAATTGATAGCATGAAAGTGTTTTAAATTGAATAGTAAAGCTCATATTCCACGGGATGCGGTGTTTCTGCAACTTTATTGACTTCTTTCTGTTTCAATTGAATATAAGCATCAATAAGATCATTGCTAAAGACATTTCCCGCAAGTAAGAATTCACGGTCTTTATCTAAAGCTTCAAGTGCTTCCTCTAAGCTTTTACATACTTTTGGAATGGCTTTTAATTGGTCGCTAGAGAGATCATAGAGGTTCTCATCAGAAGCAGGACCTGGATCGATCTGATTTTTAATGCCGTCAATTCCAGCCATTAACATTGCAGCAAATGAGAGATAAGGGTTGCCCGTTGCATCAGGAAAACGAATCTCGATGCGACGACCTTTCTCATTGGCGATATAAGGGATACGAATAGAAGCTGTTCTATTTTTGGCAGAATAGGCTAATAGTATTGGTGCTTCGTAATGTGGCACTAAGCGTTTATAACTATTCGTTGAAGCATTGGTAAAGGCATTAAGGGCTTTAGCATGTTTGATAATGCCACCAATAAAGTAGAGCGCTGTTTGTGATAGGTTACTATAACCATCACCACAGAACATATTCTCCCCATTTTTAAATAGAGAAATATGTACATGCATTCCTGAACCATTTTCCCCAAAATAAGGTTTTGGCAGGAATGTTGCGCTCTTACCATGTAGTTCAGCTGTGCTTTTAATGATATATTTGAGTCTTTGTGTTTCATCTGCTTTCTTAAGAAGCGTATTAAAACGAGAGCCAATTTCGCATTGTCCAGCAGACGCAACTTCTCGATGATGAATTTCTACTTCAATACCCGTCTCCTCAGCAATAAGTGTAATCTCATTACGTAAATCATGGAGTTTATCAACGGGTTGAAGAGGTGCATAGCCCCCTTGTTTCTCGGCTAAATGACCTGAAACAGCATTCGCTCCACTTGATTGCCAATAACAGACTGAGGAATTCAATTCATAGCTTACGCGATTGGGGTCTGTACTATACTGCACATTATCAAAAATAAAAAATTCATTTTCAGGGCCTAAAAATGCAGTGTCTGCAATCCCTGTTTCTTGTAGGTGATTTTCTGCTCTTTTCGCTAAAGCTCGAGGGTCACGAGAATAGTAATCCATTGTATCGGGCTCTAATACATCACAAATAAGGACAAGTGTAGGATGTTTGATTAATGGGTCAATAAACGCACTCTCAGGGTTTGGGAGAAGAATCATATCTGAAGATTCAGTCTGTTTCCAACCTTTAAAACTAGAACCATCAAAAAATTTTCCTTGAGTAAAGAGTTCTTCATTAACCTGTCGTGCGGGGATAGTGAAGTGGTGTTCTTGGCCGACCATGTCAGTAAGACGAAGATCAACAAATAAAATACCTTTTTCTTTAATGAGTTCTAATACAGAACGTATACTATCAGCCGCCATTGAATCTCTCTCCTTCAAATTTTCGATCACTAAACTAAATATTCTACACTAATTTTATAGAGAAATAACGGCGAGATAGCTAGAATTTTTTGTAAAAAAAGTTGATGAAATTCCTTGCTTTATGTTTTGCTCGGAGTGACGTAGAATAAAGAACGATTCACTTTAAAAAGTGTGGATCAAGGATATCTCTTTCTTACCATTATCCTTCAATAATGAACTATCACTAAAAATAGCGAAAGGTGATTCATATTCATGAAAATTACTACCTGGAATGTTAATTCCATCAATGTTCGTTTAACTCACCTTCTCTCTTTTCTTGAAACTGAAAAGCCAGATGTTATTGGTTTGCAAGAATTGAAAGCACCGAATGATAAATTCCCTCTAATTGAGATCGAAGCTACCGGTTATCACGTAGCGCTTAATGGTCAGCCAACTTATAATGGTGTTGCTTTGATCGCAAGTCAGCCGATCGATGATGTTGTGCTTGATATACCGGGCTTTGATTCAGATGAGAAGCGAGTAATTGCCGGAACAGTGGCAGGTGTACGTGTTGTGAATGCCTATGTGCCCAATGGGCAAAATCCTGATTCTGATAAATACCAATATAAATTGCGTTGGTTAGTGGCTTTTACTGCTTATCTTCAGCAGCTATCTAAAGAATATGCTCAATTGATCGTTATTGGAGATTTTAATATCGCGCCGGCGGATGATGATGTGCATAATCCTGCTTCATGGAAAGGAAAGATACTCTGTACGGATCAAGAAAGAGCTGCTTTTCAAAAAATATTAGCATTAGGATTTTTAGATACGCTCCGTATTGAAGCAAAACCGAAAGGCACTTTTACTTGGTGGGATTATCGTCAGGGTGGATTTGAGAAAAATAGTGGTATTCGTATTGATCATCTATTATCATCGAAAGTATTAGGCCGGCGATATCAATCATCAATGGTTCATCTTGATTATAGGGCTTTAGAGCGCCCCTCAGATCATGCGCCGGTTTCTGTTGTATTTAAGTGATGATTTATGACAACTATTAACAATGAAGATGTAAAAGGTGATTATCTCAATAGAGCAGATAAATGGCTAAAATTTATTCAAGGTTTATTCAAGATCTATTCAAAGTTATTTGGCGTTATTCAAATGAGATGAATGAAGCATATAATAAAACGTATATATAAAGAGCATATGAAGTGTATGGTAGTTAAGTATATGGGATATAATTGAAACTTGATGAAACTTAAATAATGAGGTCTCTTAAGTTACCTGATACCAGTATTTCACAAAGGAGAAAGTATGTTTGGTGGTAGTATTGTGGCGATTGTCACACCGATGTTCCCTGATGGTCGAATTGATTACGATACATTTGAAAAGTTAGTCGAATTTCATATTGAAAATAAAACAGATGCAATTGTTGCTGTGGGTACAACCGGTGAGTCTGCAACAGTGAATTTTGATGAACATCGTGAAGTAGTTAAACGTGTTGTTCAGTATGTCAATGGGCGTGTACCGGTAATTGCTGGAACAGGTGGCAATTCTACAGAAGAGGCGATTCGTCTAACTCATTGGGCAGCTGAAGATGGAGCCGATGCATGCTTACTTGTGGCACCTTATTACAATAAACCGCCACAGGAAGGGCTCTATCAACATTTCAAGTTAATTGCTGAAACAGTGGATATCCCTCAAATTCTCTATAATGTACCAGGAAGAACTTGCTCAGATATCCAAGTCGATACAGTCGCGAGATTAGCAGAGCTTAAAAATATTGTGGCGATTAAAGAAGCAAGTACTTTCGAGCGCGTTGAGCAATTGATTCGTCGTGTTGGGGATAAAATAGATGTTTTAACGGGCGAAGATGGAATTGCGGCAAAGTGTGTATTAGCAGGGGCAAAAGGTGTTATTTCTGTTACCGCAAATATAGCTCCTCTTCAAATGCATGACATGATTGCAGCAGCATTAGCAGGTAATGAGACTGAAGCATATGCTATAAATGATAAGATTAAAGAGTTACATCATGTACTCTTTTTAGAAACAAACCCCATTCCTGTAAAGTGGGTTTTACAAGAGATGAAAAAAATTCACGCGGGTATTCGCCTTCCCCTTGTACCGTTAAATAAACAGTATCATTTGACCGTTCGCGAAGCGATGAAAAATGCAGGGATTTATTCATAAATTATTGCTATTATAAGAGCTTATATAGGATAAAAAGAGCAATGGGTTTGTTTTTACGCTATAATCCACAAAAAGTATTTTGTGATTACTTAAATCGCTTATACAATAACAAGAATTTTAATTCGTTAAGGGTTAGTCCATGTATACAAAAAAAAATAGCGTTTGTAGTACTGCTATCAGGTTTAGTTATTAGTGGTTGCTCTACGCAAAAAGTGCAACCGCGCGATAGCTTGCGTTATTTGTCATCATCGCAAGTGAATCCACTTGAGTATCCACCAAGCTTAGTGAAGACAACAAGAACAGATACTGTAGCGACTACGACACTTAAAGAGTATCGGCAACATCAAAAACAAGTTGCACAAAAAGTATTACCTACAGGGGATAATGCTGGTTTAACCTTCATTGAATCTGAAAATGGTCGACGTTGGATTAATACTGGGCATTCACCAGATTATGTTTGGCAACAGATACAGCAACTTGTGCGTCAGCTTGGTTTAGAAATCGAGTCCCAGACCCCTGAAGCCGGTATTATCGAAACTAAATGGGCTGAAAACCAAGCGAATGTAGATGATGGCTTTATTCGTGGTTTAATTCGTAAAGTCGCAGGAAGCTTACTAGGTTCGACCTCTAAAGATAAATTTAAAATTCGTTTAGAGCGCGATGGTGATCGAGTGCTTGTATTTGTAACACATTACGCATTGAAAGATGAAGCAACGGGTAATGATCAGCAATTCCATAAATGGGTTGAATCGGCAGGTGATCCTGAGCTTGAAGCTGAATTCTTAGCACGACTATCTGCGCGATTAGGCGTGGGAGGTGATGGGCTTAGTGCCTTGGGAAAGGAGGGGATCCCCGCTATTGACCGGGAGGGGATGCATATTACTGTCAGTAATAGATCGCAACAGGATGTATGGAAACAACTTGGTGAAATCTTAGATGATGGCGCTGAATTTAATATCTTAGAACAATATTCAGGTATCAATACTTATCGAGTTGGTCGAGTTATCAAAAAACGTCGTTTCTTCTTCTTTACTCGTTATGACCGTGAGGGTGAAGTGTACTACATTCGTGTCAATGAATCGGCTAATGGTACCGCGATAGATATTTTACCTGTTTTGACAGTTAATCATTTAGAAGAAATGGTAGATAAAATTTCTACCAAGCTGCAGTAATGTTGTCTTGGAATCATAGTTATCATCATAATATGAGTTTAGAATAGTTAATCCTATATTTTGGTAAAATAAAAACGCTCGATTGATTAATCGGGCGTTTCGTTTATGTACTGTAAGTACAATAAGCTATCTCAAAAGGAGCAGAGAGAAGATATGGGGCAGAAAATTGCGAAACTTGATCCGCATGTCATTAACCAGATTGCCGCTGGTGAAGTGGTTGAGAGACCGGCTTCAGTTGTGAAAGAGTTAGTTGAGAATAGTATTGATGCCAATGCCACTGAAATTGTGATAGATATTCGAGCAGGTGGCATTGAACAGATTATTGTACAAGATAATGGGAGTGGGATTGCTAAGGAGGATTTAAGCCTTGCTTTATCAAGTCATTCCACGAGTAAGATTCGTTCAGCCAATGATCTAGAAGAGATTGCCACTTTAGGTTTTAGAGGAGAAGCGCTACCGAGTATTGCGGCAGTTTCTCGCTTAACACTTATTTCTCGAGAAGCGGGAACAGAGTATGCCTTTAAAGTACAGAGCAAAGGGCATGATGAAATTAATGAGCCGATGCCGGCATCGCTTCCCCAAGGCACTCGAATCGAAGTTTTTGATCTCTTTTTTAATGTGCCGGCAAGACGGAAATTTTTGCGTACTGAGAGAACAGAGCTAAGTCATATTGAAACTTTAGTAAAACGCCTAGCGCTTATTCGTTTCGATATTAGTTTCACTCTTATTCATAATGGGCGTGAGATCTTTTCAGCGCCTATTGCTGAGACAATGGCGCAAAAACAGGCAAGAATTGGGCAAGTTTTTAATCAAGAATTTTTAGATAATTGTTTTCACTTTTCACATACTAAAGAAGTGGTGATTGATGATGTGGGAACAACTCGAATTTTAACGTTAGAAGGTTGGGTTGCTAAGCCTACTTTTTTCCGCAATAACAATGAATGGCAGTATGTCTATGTCAATGGGCGAATGGTAAAAGATCGTCTTGTGGCGCATGCGATTCGTCAAGCTTATCGAGATGTTATGTACAGTGATAAGCATCCTGCTTTTGTGGTCTATTTTACGCTTGATCCTGCTGCGGTAGATGTCAATGCTCATCCCCAAAAACATGAGGTGCGGTTTCGAGAGTCGCGAATTGTTCATAACTTTCTTTTTAGCACCTTTAATCATGTCATCTCTCGGCCGGAAGTTCTAGAGGGGAGTGATGCGCTTCCGGTTGTGGCTTCAATAGAGGATAAACAGCCTTTATCAGCACAAGAAGCGCCATCAGAGAGTAGTGCCATTGCAAATCAACGACAAACAGGACTCTCTTTTGGTAATCAATATGGTGGGCAGGGTAAGCCTTATAAGCCTCTTAATCTCTATGAAGCAATCGGTGCCGGTCGCAATATATCAAATTCATCAGGGCAACAAGTATTTACCGAACTAACAGATGAAACTTCTTCAACGGCGCTTAATCATTCAGCTACTGATAAAATTGGCAATAAAAATGATCAAGATTTCGATCCTGATGATGCACCGTTAGGCTATGCGCTCGGACAACTTCATGAAGCCTATATTTTGGCGGAGAATCGGCAGGGTTTAGTGATGGTAGATATGCATGCCGCTCATGAGCGGATTATTTATGAGCGTTTTAAGAGTGCAGTGGATACGGATAAAGGGATTGTCAGACAAGCCTTGTTAATTCCTAAAACTATTGAAGTAACCTCGAAAGAGATTGCGCTTGTAGAGGAATTTCAGGCAGAACTTCACTCAATAGGTTTGATTTTAGAAGTATTAAGTCATAATTCCATTGTAGTACGAGAGGTTCCGGCAAGTTTAATTCGCGCTAATATCGAGAAATTAGTGAGCGAAGTGTTACGAGATTTTGACCGCTATGGGTCTAGTCAAAAGATTACGGAACATATCCATGATATTCTTTCAACGATGGCTTGTCATAGCGCTATTCGTCATCATCGGCGTTTAACCTTACCAGAGATGAATGCGCTACTTCGAGATATGGAGCGTACAGAACGATCAGGGCAGTGTAATCATGGTCGCCCTACTTGGCGGTCGTTAGCATTGACTGATTTAGATAAACTCTTTTTACGAGGTGAATAGTGAATTCAACAATCTTACAACGATGCGTTATTTTTGGTAATCCTATTGCGCAATCAAAATCTCCAGAGATGCAGATGCAGTTTGCTCGTAATGCCGGTGTCAATCTTGAGTATTTAAAGGTTCTAACGCCGCTCGATGATCTTGCAGGAACCTTAAAGCATTGGGTCAATCAAGGGATTGTTGGGGCTAATATTACCGTTCCGTTTAAAGAGGAGATATATCGATTGTGTGATGATTTAACACCTGAAGCTCGTACAGCGAAAGCCGTCAATACAATTCGTATTCAAGAAGGGAAGATCTACGGACATAATACTGATGGTATTGGACTTATTCGGGATATGACCGAGCTAAAAGGAATTCAAATTGCCGGCAAGCGCATTTTAGTATTAGGTGCCGGTGGCGCAGTTCGCGGCATTATGCAACCGCTTTTAGATCAAAAACCGCATTCTGTGATGTTGAGTAATCGTACTTTGATTAAAGCAGAGCAATTAGTCCAAGAGTTTGCAAATAGTACACAATGTGATATTTCAGCGATGGCTTGGCATGATTTACAGGATGAGTTTGATCTGATTATTAATGGGACAAGTGCCTCACTGCAACAAGATTTCCCGGCATTACCACAAGGAACGATCGGTAGCGATACTATCGGTTATGATCTTGTTTATAGCAATCAACCCACTATTTTTATGGAATATATCTACGATAATGGTGGTAAAAAAGCCTATGATGGCTTAGGGATGCTCATTGAGCAAGGCGTATACGCCTTTGAATTTTGGTTCGGGAAGAAGCCCTCGATAGATGGTGTAATGGCGATCTTTGGGCGGTAATATTGATAAACATTATTTCCCTTTTGGATCTTTGATAAAAGTAAGAAAGTTAAGATAAAACGTGCCTTTAATCAGGCATTCAATCCTGGATTTTGATATCATTTGCAAAATCCATTCATAAAGGAAGAGAGAATTATGTCTGAAGAAAAAACCCATTTTGGTTATCAAACGGTCGATCGTGATGAGAAAGAAGCGAAAGTTGCAGAAGTGTTTCACTCAGTTGCGAGCCGCTATGATGTGATGAATGATGTGATGAGTTTTGGGATTCATCGCCTTTGGAAAAATACAGCGATGAGCTTATCAGGGGCAAGACGCGGTCAGAAAGTATTGGATCTTGCCGGCGGCACTGGGGATTTGACGAAACGTTTAAGTCAACGTGTGGGTGCTGAAGGCTTAGTGGTTTTATCAGATATCAACGAATCAATGTTAGAAGAAGGTCGTAAACGTCTTATCAATGAAGGGATTGTCGGCAATGTGGAATTTAAACAGATTAATGCCGAACAGATTCCCTTTGAAGATGCGACATTTGACCTTGTTACGATCGGTTTTGGACTTCGTAATGTAACGGATAAAATGAAAGCGCTCAAAGAGATGCGCCGAGTCTTAAAACCTGGCGGTCGTCTTTTGGTGTTAGAGTTTTCTAAACCGGTGGTTCCAGGATTAGGGACGCTTTATGATTTCTATTCATTCCAAATTATTCCACGTATGGGGGAGTTAATTGCAAAAGATGGTGATAGCTATCGCTATCTCTCTGAATCGATTCGGATGCATCCACCACAAGAAGAGCTTCGCGATATGATGCTTGAAGCGGGATTTGATGAAGTGGATTATAAAAATTTAACCGGCGGGATTGTGGCAATTCATCGAGGATTTGTCTATTAAATATTAGCCTTAGAATTAGTCTAAGCGCTAGTTAATATAGAGTTTATCAACTTTAACGATAAGCTCTGGTTATTAGTGGGGATTGCAGAGAATTCCTACTTCATATTCTATTTACTTAAGGATAATTAGATGATTTCTCGTGGTTTGCGTATGATTAAAATCTGGTGGGTATTCCTCAGATTTGGTCTATATGATCTTGCTTTTATGGTGCCAGGACTGCGGCATCTTCGGTTTCTTAAACCGGTGTTGTCTCTTTTTAATGGTTATAAAACAACGCCATTGCCGGTGCGTATTCGCCTTGCTTTAGAACAACTTGGACCGACGTTTATTAAATTAGGGCAGGCGCTCTCAACGAGATATGATCTGCTTGATAAAGAGATTGTCGATGAGTTAGTAAAGCTACAAGATAGTGTGCCACCATTTCCAAGTGATGTAGCGATCAATATTATTGAAAAGGCTTATCAAAAGCCGCTTAATCAAATATTCCGCTCTTTTGATGAAACGCCGATTGCAGCAGCCTCTATTGCACAGGTACATGGGGCTGTACTACTCAATGGTCAAGAGGTGGTTGTTAAAGTTGTGCGCCCTGGCATTCAGAAAGTGATTAAACGAGATATCGGCTTGATGGAAGTGCTTGCATACACTATTGAACGCTACTATCCGGATGGTAAACGGCTTCGCCCTGTGGAGATTGTAGAAGAGCATGCGCGGACAATTTTGAATGAACTCGATTTGACAATTGAAGCCGCAAATGGCGCGCAATTAAGAGAGAATTTTAAAGGTTCAAGAGCGCTCTATGTGCCTGAAATATATCTTGATTATGTCCGTAAAAATGTCTTTGTGATGGAGCGTATTTCCGGCGTTCCTGTCGGCGATATTGAAACCTTAAAAGCTTTAGGAGTAGATATCCCGTTACTTGCTAAACGAAGTGTCGATATCTTCTTTACCCAAGTCTTTGAGCATAGTTTTTTCCATGCAGATATGCATCCCGGTAATATCTTTGTGGATGTGACAAATCCGAAAGATCCCACTTATATTGCACTAGATTTCGGTATTATTGGGACATTGAATGAAGATGATCAGCATTATCTAGCAAGTAACTTTTTAGCCTTTTTTAATCGAGATTATCTTAAAGTTGCAGAACTCCATGTGGAATCTGGTTGGGTACCGCCAGATACACCGGTGGGAGATTTTGAAGCCGTTATTCGCTCATTATGTGAACCCGTTTTCAATAAGCTTTTAAAAGATATCTCTTTTGGTGGTTTTCTATTATCACTCTTTCAAACGGCGCGTCGCTTTAAAATGGAAATGCAACCACAGTTGATGTTATTGCAGAAGACACTTTTTGCAATTGAGGGCTTAGGAAGAGAGCTTTACCCTGATTTAGATCTGTGGGAAACGGCAAAACCTTATCTTGTTGATTTTGTGAAGAGAAAGCGTGGGCCAAAGGCGATCATTAAACGGTATAAACACGATCTTCCCATCTGGCTTGAACAGATTCCTGATATGATGCAAAACGGGAATATTGTTTTCCGTCAAGCTGTGAAAGGTGAGTTAAAGGTGAACCTTGCACAAACTCAATGGGAACAGTTACAAGCGATTCAAAGTGAAGAGAGTAAACGGAGAATCTTGGGTGGTGTTGGTGCTGTATTCTTATTAGCGCTGTTACTTAAATGGGATGATCTGTCATTATGGGGAACGGTTTCTATCTCATTATTAGGACTATTCTTTTTCTATCTATCGTTACGAAAAAGACGGTAACATGCTGATATTTTTTGCTGTATGTGATAATCTTAAGAAAGAATTTTAAAAAGAAATTGATTTAACACAATTCTTTGCAAAATATCATCTATAATAAGCGGAGAATATCTTGATAATAATCAGGGTAGAGTAGAGTTTTTATAAGGAGAGAAGTCAATGAAAAAATTAGCATTAGTAGCAATTTTAGCCGTAACGACTATGGGCATTTCTATGGCACAGGCAGATACAGATGCTGTGATCAAATACCGTAAAGCAGCTTTCACAGTTGCAGGCTGGAATATGGGAATCTTAGGCGGTATGCTTAAAGGTGAAGTTGAATACAACCCAGAAGAGGCGGTATCAGCGGCAAAACGTATTAATGAAATGGCTAAGGCCGTAGGTGCAACATTCGTTGATGGCGCTTATGAAGGAACTAATGCAAGCCCTAAAATCGCAGAAAATCGTGCAGAGTTTGATGCAGATTTAGCGGCATTCATCGAAGAGAGTGGCAAAATGGTTGAAGCTGCAGGTGAAAAACAAACGCTTGCACAACAAATGGGTAAATTAGGCGGTACTTGTAAGTCTTGCCATGATTCATTCAAATTAGATTAATAGCTGATTGATGATTTTAAATCATCATCTCTAGTTGATTCTTATTGTTATAGGCTTTTTTGTTAGGCTATTACGATAAATCTAAGATACAATCAAGGGCGGTTGGCATGGTGCTAACCGCCTTTTCTATATTTCCCACTTATAGGAGATTGATCGCGTCATGAAAAAATTTAAATTGGCAACGCTCTTATCTTTAGGTTTGGCATTAGGTACGACAGCAGTACAAGCGCAAGAAGTACGCGTTTATAACTGGACTGATTATATTGATCCAGAATTGATTACTGAATTTACCGATCAAACAGGTATTAAGGTGATCTATGATACATTCGATAGTAATGAAGTATTATTGGCAAAAACTTTAACGGGTAATTCAGGATACGATATTGTCGTACCATCAGATTATACTTTGATCTATATGACGCAGGCAGATGCGGTACAGAAGATTGATCGTAGCAAGCTACAAAATATTGGTAATATCTGGCCTTTTGTTGAGGAACGACTTGAAGAATTGCCAGGCGCGACAGAATATTCTGTCCCTTATATGTGGGGAACAACAGGTATTGCCTATAATGTGGATAAGATTCAAGAGCTCGTGCCAGATGCACCGCTTGATTCTATGGAGCTTCTTTTTAATCCCGAATATGCTTCAAAACTCGCAAGCTGCGGAATCTATGTTATTGATTCCCCGAGTGAGTTTTACCCAATGCTAATGCGTTACTTAGGATTAGATCCAGAGAGTACTTCAGATGCAGATCTTGCGAAAGCCAATGAAGTCTTGGAGGGAATTCGTCCTTATATTACGAAATTTCATTCTTCAGAATATATCAATGCCATGGCCAATGGTGATGCTTGTTTGAGTTTAGGTTGGTCGGGTGATCTCTATTTAGCAAAAGCAAGAGCGAAAGAAGCGAATGCTGGCGTGAATATTGAATACTTTATTCCGAAAGAGGGTGGTCTACTCTGGTTTGATCAATTAGCGATTCTAAAAAATGCTAAAAATGTAGATGAAGCCTATGCTTTTATCGATTTCTTATTAGATGCAAAAGTGAATGCGCGTGCGGCTGATTATGTTGAATATGCGACATCAAATGAAGCTGCTTTCCCTTATGTGAATCAAGAGTTATTGAATGATAAAGCGCTCTATCCCTCAGAGGAAACATTATCACTATTGAATGTGAAACAGCCTTATACGCAGCGGGAGCAGAAAAAACTAATGCGGCAATGGTTAAAAATTAAAGCGCAGAAATAGGAATGAACAGTATTTAATAGTACAAATTGGCCCAATCTTTTATTAGATTGTTGCTCGAAATAAGACCGATCCTCTAAGCGTTGAAGGTAATGCTTAGAGGATTTTTTATGGAATTTGAAAAATTGTGCATGAGTTTTGATCTAGTTTTGATAGAGGGATGAGAGAGAGTTCATTTTTTATGTATAATGGTAAGTAAATTACAGATAGATAAATTCAAGAGGGTGATACTGATAAGGAGATCGCTATCTAAATTTATAACGATTATTTCAAATAGAGGTAACTATGAGTATTATTCATCATTCATTAATTATTTTAGGATCAGGACCTGCGGGCTATACTGCGGGGCTTTATGCGGCGCGCGCTAATCTCAATCCTGTCATTATTACTGGAATGCAAATGGGCGGTCAATTGACGACCACCACAGAGGTGGATAATTGGCCTAGTGGTGAAGAGGGCTTAACAGGGCCTCAATTGATGGAGAAGATGCAAGCCCATTGCGAGCGTTTTGGCACAGAGATTATCTTTGATCATATTGAATCGGTGGATCTCTCAAAAAGACCTTTTACGCTCACCGGCGGAAATGGGACTTATAGTTGTGATGCGTTGATTGTTGCAACAGGTGCTTCAGCAAAATATCTAGGATTACCCTCAGAAGAAGCGTATCTCGGTAAAGGGGTTTCAGCTTGTGCAACCTGTGATGGTTTCTTCTATCGAGATCAAGAAGTCGTTGTTGTCGGCGGTGGGAATACCGCAGTAGAAGAGGCTCTCTATTTAAGTGCGATTGCCTCAAAAGTGCATTTAGTACATCGCCGGGATAGTTTCCGCGCAGAGAAAATTCTGATCGACCGCCTTTATCAACATGTTGAAGATGGCAAAATTGAACTTCATCTTAATTATGTACTTGATGAAGTTGAGGGTGATCAAAATGGTGTAACAGGAGTGAAGCTCTCTTCGACGATGAATGATGGCGTAAAATCATTAAGTGTACCGGGTGTATTTATTGCGATTGGACATACACCGAATACCGTGATTTTTGCAGAGCAATTGAAAATGCGTGATGGTTATATTGTGGTGCGATCGGGGTTAGAAGGGAATGCAACTGCAACTTCAGTAGAAGGGGTGTTTGCAGCGGGTGATGTGATGGATTCACATTATCGACAAGCAATCACTTCGGCGGGTACAGGATGTATGGCAGCGCTTGATGCTGAGCGTTATTTAGATAGTATTGGTAGTATTCACAACGAGGAGAGCAAGTATGAAATTTAATACATTAGATGATCTTAATTTAGAAGGTAAGCGTGTTTTAGTTCGTGAAGATCTGAATGTTCCTATTCATGATGGTGCGATTACTTCCGATGCACGTTTAGAGGCAGCTCTTCCGACTATTCAAAAGATCTTAGAGAAAGGGGGCGCTGTGATGATCATGTCTCATCTAGGTCGTCCGGCAGAGGGGGTTGAAGATGAAGAATTTACTTTAGCTCCTGTCGCTGTATGGCTCAATAACCGCTTAGGAATGCCGGTTCCCCTAGTCAAAAATTGGATTAATGGGGTTGAGATTCAACCTGGACAAGTGAAACTGCTTGAGAATGTTCGCTTCCTTGAAGGAGAGAAGAAAAATGATGAAGCGCTCTCTAAAAAAATGGCGAATCTCTGTGATGTCTATGTGATGGATGCGTTTGCAACGGCACATCGTAAAGCAGCATCTACTTATGGTGTGGGGATGGAAGCGAAAGAGGTTGCTGCAGGGCTTCTTTTAGAGAAAGAGCTTAAAGCACTGACTAAAGCTATTGCGCATCCTGAAAAGCCGATGGTTGCGATTGTTGGAGGCGCAAAAGTTTCTACAAAATTAACCGTATTAAACGCCCTATTAGATAAAGTGGATCAACTCATTACCGGCGGAGGTATTACAAATACATTGCTGCTTGCGAAGGGTTATAAAGTGGGAAATAGTTTAGTGGAGAAAGATCTTGTTCCTGAAGCTAAAAAGCTATTAGCTCGTGCTGAAGCTGAAGGGAAAGAGATTCCACTACCGATCGATGTAGTGGTTGGAAAAGCATTCTCTGCAGATGCGGAAGGGGTTGTTAAAGCCATTTCTGATATAGAAGCAGATGATATGATTATGGATATTGGTCCACAAACGATTGAGCTTTATCACCATATTTTAGAGAATGCGAAAACAATCGTATGGAATGGTCCTGTAGGCGTATTTGAGTTTGCAAACTTTGCAGAAGGTACTAAGAAAGTAGGTGAAGCGATTGCCGCAAGTAGCGCATTCTCGATTGCCGGCGGTGGTGATACCGTTTCTGCGGTAGAAACGTTCGGAATTGCAGATAAAATTTCTTATATTTCAACCGCTGGGGGCGCATTCTTAGAGCTCTTAGAAGGTAAAGTATTACCTGCTGTTGAGATGTTGGAAAAGCGAGCAAATTAATGATGAATAATAACGAAATCTTGATTAATATTACGCCGAATGAGACACGTGCTGCTGTAATTAGCAATGCAATAGCGCAGGAAGTGCTGATTGAGCGGGATGAAAAACGGGGATTAGTTGGTAATATTTATAAAGGGGTCGTTATTCGTGTATTACCGGGCCTTGAAGCGGCATTTGTTGATATTGGTTTAGATCGCGCTGCTTTTTTACACGTGAGTGATATTCAGACAAGCTGTAGTGAATATGCACCTGAGCAGTGTGATCAATGTAGTGATAGAGAAGAAGAGAATGAGCGTCTTCCTACGAAGCGCAATCCTGAAGCTATTGATATCACTAAATTGTTGACTCAAGGCCAGGAATTAATTGTGCAGGTAATACGGGATCCCTTAGGTACAAAAGGGGCGCGTATTACTACACAAATCTCGATTCCCTCTTGTTATCTTGTTTACCTCGCTAATTCCGATGTGATTGGTGTATCGATTCGGATTGAAGATGAAGAGGAGCGGGATCGGTTAAAAGGAATTTTACAAAATTACCAAGCAGAGATCCCCGGCGCTTATATCGCAAGAACAGCGGCTGAGGGTGCTGATCCTTGGGTGTTACGGGCAGATATGCAGTTTTTAAATCGTCTTTGGGGCGAAGTAAAACAGCGTATTGCGGAGTCAAAAGTGGGCGAAATTATCTATGGTAATTTCCCATTAGAGCAACGTATTCTGCGGGATTACATTTCGAAAGATATTCAACGTGTGCGGATTGATTCGATGGATGGGTATAAGCGGATGATGGATTTCACGACTCGCTTTCTACCTGAGATGACCGAGCGTATTGAGTATTATGTTGGGCCTCGAGCGATTTTTGATCTCTTTAATACTGAAAAAGAGATCAACCTTGCTTTAGAAAAAC
Organism: Ignatzschineria larvae DSM 13226; assembly: GCF_038500265.1. NCBI lineage: Bacteria > Pseudomonadati > Pseudomonadota > Gammaproteobacteria > Cardiobacteriales > Ignatzschineriaceae > Ignatzschineria > Ignatzschineria larvae. Next base: position 382,015 of record NZ_CP150637.1, read on the forward strand.
GAGTAGATCTCAAGTCTGGCGGTTATTTAATGATTGAGCAGACTGAAGCTATGACTACTATTGATGTCAATACAGGTGGCTTTGTTGGATTTAGAAATCTAGAAGAGACCATTTATAAGACGAATCTTGAAGCAGCACAAGCCTTAGCGCGTCAAGTAAGATTGCGAAACCTCGGCGGTATTATCATTATTGATTTTATTGATATGCAGAGCGAAGAGCATCGACAAGGGGTTTTAGAGGAGCTCTCTGAGCATCTCTCACAAGATTATGCCCGAACGTCTATTAGTGAGGTGACCTCATTAGGATTAGTGCAGATGACGCGTAAACGCACAAGGGAGAGTTTAGTACAGTTATTGTGTGAACCTTGTCCTAAGTGTCAGGGGAATGGTTATGTAAAAACGAGTGCGACCGTCTGTTTTGAGATATTGCGGGAATTAATTCGAGATGGAAAACGTTTTCCAACCCTCAAAGAGTTTCTCGTTTTAGCCGCGCCGGAAGTGATTGAGCGGTTATTAGATGAAGAAGCACATAGCGTAGCTGATCTACAAAATCAGATCGATGCGAATATTCGATTGCAAGCGGAAGAGCTCTATCCTGTGGAACAATTTGATATTGTTCCAATGTAATGAAGTAGAAAGTAGATAATATTAATTGCTATTTAGGGTCGCTGATGGTCGGTAATCTTGAATAGGTAAAGAGCTTGGCATAAGTAGATGGGTAAATAGAATTAACACGTATCATTGCCAAAATAGATGAAAAAGGTAGATTATAAGAGCGTTATCCGTTGAAGCAAAAAGCTCAACAATAGCGCTCTTTTTATGATGTAGATTCAATAGACTACTTAATAGGTCATTGAATAGATCATCAGATGGATTATCAAGGTTAGTCGTAGGGAACTATTATGAATATTGTTTTGGGTGTTTCAGGAAGTATCGCTGCCTATAAATCAGCAGATTTAGTACGTCGCTTGCGAGAAGTGGGCTGTACAGTACGGGTTGTAATGACAAAAGGTGGGCAAAGTTTTATTACGCCCTTGACGTTACAGGCAGTATCCGGCCATCCTGTAGTTTATGATCTTCTTGATCCCACTCACGAAGCGGGAATGGGACATATTGAGTTAGCACGTTGGGCAGATTTGATTGTGATTGCGCCGGCAAGTGCGAATTGTATGGCAAGATTGGCGATGGGAATGGCAGATGATCTTTTAACGGCGATCTGTCTAGCTACCGAGAAACCGATTGTGTTAGCGCCGGGAATGAATCGTTTAATGTGGCGTAATGTTGCAACGCAGACTAATATTGAAACCTTAAAACAGCGCGGTATTCATATTCTAATGCCGGGAGATGGTGCGCAAGCTTGTGGTGAAGTAGGGGAAGGGCGAATGTTAGAGCCTACTGAGATTCGTGATGCCATTTTAGCGATGAGGGCTTCACTTATGCTGAATGACTCGAACCATTCGAGTGATGTGAGTGATTTGAATAATTTCCCTGACCTTAAAGGATCCAGATCATTACCTCTTGCAGGTAAACGGGTTGTGATTACCGCAGGCCCAACGGTAGAAGAGATCGATCCTGTGCGCTATATCAGTAACTATTCTAGCGGTAAAATGGGTTACGCCTTAGCCGAGAAAGCCGCCTTAATGGGCGCAGAGGTGACGCTAGTTTCAGGGCCTGTTGCTATTGAAGCCCCACAAAATGTTCAATTAGTAAAAGTGAAAAATGCCGATGAGATGCTTGCTGCAGTCACTAAAGCCACTTCAAGTGATACGAAAGGTGCTTGCGATCTTTTTATTGCCTCTGCTGCAGTCGCTGATTATCGCGTGGTAAATCGTGCTACTCAGAAGATGAAGAAGGAAGTAGGGCAAGATCTATTAACGCTCACTTTGGCACAAAACCCGGATATTTTAGCGACAATTGCCAAAGGAGATGATCGCCCTAAACTCTGTATTGGCTTTGCCGCTGAAACGGAGTCTGTGGAAGAGCACGCAAAAGCGAAATTACTGCGTAAAAATGTGGATATGATTTGCTTAAATGATGTTTCAGGAGGGAAGGTGTTTGGTGAATCTGAGAATGAGATGATTCTTTTTACCCAAAGTGGTGAGCGTATCCCGCTGCTTAAAGCTGATAAGTCAGAGATTGCCCAACAAATTCTAGAAGCTATTGTAACCCTGTTTCCGAATGAATGGGGCGAATAAATTAGTCGAATAAATTTATTTGACCCGCTTTATGATTGATCTATGAGATAAATCTTGAAAGGAATCGATTATGGCACTCTCAGTTGTTGAGTCTTTATCATTATTAGCACTTTCTAGTGTGACTTCTTCGACTATTTTGCCGGGAAGTTCAGAGGTTGCGCTGGTGGCTTTTTTGCATAAACATCCTGATTTTGCGTTATCTGCTTGGTTGGTTGCGACTATTTTTAATACCGTAGGCAGTATGATTATGCTCTTTGTCGGACGTATTATTCCGAATCATAAAAAGATCAAACCTCGAACGGAGTATTATATTCGCCGATATGGTTCTTGGACGTTGCTTCTTTCGGGAATGCCCTTTATTGGTGATATTTTGCCGATCGCCGCGGGTTGGTTTCGACTCAATATTTGGAAAGCAAGCTTAGCAATTTTAATTGGGAAAGGCGCACGTTACCTCATTATTATTGCTTTTCTAGAAGTAGCTGAAAAGGTGATCTAAGAATCTTTGTGTTGATAAAATGCAAAATTATAAGATGATAGGTAGCATATTAAGGCACCCTTTAGGATGCTTTTTTATGCGGGCAGATCTTATTCGGATAGAACAGCTTCTTTGCTTCTTACAACCGATGTGCCGGCATTTAAATAAGCTTATTTTGAACCGATCTTACTATATTTCTCTGTTTTACTCTCTTTTCGCTGATCTTCATTCAGGGAATCTATTTGAAAGATTCAATGGCAAATCTCTTTTTATTTTTAATGTTTTTTATTTTATTTAGGGGCTGTTGAACATTCATAACTTCAGCCAAATATAGGCACAAGCTAAAGCAACGTTGTTTTCATAATGTTGTTTTAGCTTGTCATATCTTGTTGCTATACTTCTAAAATGTTTCAGCCTTGCAAATGCATTCTCCACTAAATGCCGAGTTTTATAAATATGCCAGTCCATATGATTATTATTCGTAAGAGTATTCCTCTTTTTAGGAATAATAGCTTTAGCTCCTTGATTTATAATATCTTCTCTAAAACTCTCAGAATCATAACCTTTATCTGCACTAACGTAATCTGTCGTATTTAAATGAACCCTGCTAAGTAGCTCTGGAGCGACCTTGATATCGTGGGTCGTTCCATCTGTTACGATAAATTCACAGGGATTACCGCAAGCATCTACGATCATATGAATTTTTGAACTATTTCCACCAACACTTTTAGATATTGCTTGAGGATTATCTGCGGTTGCTCCTGTGCTATGCTGGTGAGCTCTAATGTGAGTTGCATCTATAAACAGCCATTCATAGTCAACATCTTGTGATAGTTTTTTAAATAATTTCAAGAGCTTGTTATTTTTAGACCAACGACTAAAAGTTTTAAAAATAGTATTAGGTCGCCCAAATTGCTCAGGAATATCCCTCCAAGGAACACCTGTTCTCATTCTAAATAGAATACCCTCAACGATATTTCTTAAATTTGGTTTGTCATAGATATTCAAATCTAGGAGAATAGGCTTCAGTTTCAGCCATAGTTTATCTGTAAGCATGGTTCGAGACATAGCGAGAGGTAGGTTTTTTTTGACGATAATATTCTACCGCTCGCTTTTTTTATTTTGAACTGCAATGTTCAACAGCCCCTATATAAAATAAATAAAATTGTATTTTAATAGATATTTTTATATATTAATAAATAGTTTGGGTAATAGTTAACCGTTGAGTTTTATAGAAGTCTATTAATCTATTTTTGTTTATAGGTCTGCATGATCAATAAATGAGATCCCTGAGTGAGGTTTACAATGACAAAGAAAATTGAAGATTATAAAGGGCCTGCCGGTGGGTGGGGTGCTCTAAAAGCAGTGGTAGAAGCATTAGATGCGCAAGATCGGGAAGGCGCTGATATTCGTGCGCTCTTTGATATGAATAAGCACGATGGTTTTGATTGCCCGGGATGTGCTTGGCCCAATCCAGCTAGAGCACCGATTTTTGATGTATGTGAAAATGGTGCCAAAGCCGTTGCTTGGGAGGCTACTAGTAAAACTGCAACACCTGGTTTTTTTGCTAAAAATCCTGTATCAGAGCTCGCTAAGATGGATGCGCATTCGCTTGAAGATCTTGGTCGATTAACGCATCCTATGAAATATAATCCTGAAACGGATTGTTATCAGGCTATTGAGTGGGAGGATGCATTTAAAGAGATTGGAGAGATTCTTCAAGGGTATCAAGATCATACAACATTAGAACTCTATACATCTGGACGTACTTCTAATGAAGCTGCTTTTCTCTATCAAGTATTTGGCCGAGAGTATGGCACGAATAACTTCCCGGACTGCTCTAATATGTGTCATGAGCCCACAAGCGTTGGATTAGCGGCTTCTATCGGTGTGGGGAAATCAACTGTGGTCTTTGAAGATTTTGATACGGTCGATTTGGTCATTGATATTGGTCATAATCCGGGCACGAATCATCCTCGTATTTTGAGCACTTATCGTAGTGTTGTGAAAAGAGGTGCCAAAATTGTGGCAGTTAATCCGCTTAAAGAGCGTGGGCTTGAACGTTTTCTCTATCCACAGAACCCTGTAGATATGGCGACAGATCATGCGACACCTTTAGCGTCTCACTACTATAAAGTCCGTGTGGGCGGTGATGTTGCTTTGATGAAAGGTTTGATGCGTATCGTGATCGAACGGCATGAAGCTACAGTTGCGAATGGTGATGAGCCTATCCTAGATCTTGAGTTTATTAAAAATCATACGGTAGGCTACGAGGCGGTACGGGAAGATGTCTTAAATACCGATTGGGATAACATTACTCATGTATCCGGTTTATCAAAAGCAGAGATTGAAGAGTTTGCAGAGCTCTATATTCAAGCTGAGCGAACCATTATCTGTTATGGGATGGGAATTACGCAGCATGAGCATGGTACGCAAAATATTCAGCAGCTTGTGAATCTGCTATTGCTCAAAGGCAATATGGGAAAACCTGGTGCTGGCATCCTACCTCTTCGTGGGCACTCTAATGTACAAGGGGATCGCACTGTTGGGATCACCGAGAAACCTAGTGCCGCGATGTTAGGTAAACTCAAAGAGCGATATGGTTTTACAGCTCCTACTGAATGGGGACATGCAGTTGTAGCGTCTGTTGAGGCGATGTATAGCGGTTCATCAAAAGCTTTTATCGGTATGGGCGGGAATTTCGCTGAAGCAATGCCCGATCATGATAAAACCTATGAAGCGATGCAGAAGCTAGATTTGGCAGTACATATTGCCACCAAATTGAATCGTTCTCATCTTTTAACCTCTAAGAATACTTATCTACTACCGGTTTTAGGGCGTACAGAAATTGATATACAAAAAACAGGTCGACAAGTAGTAACAGTGGAAGATTCAATGAATTTTGTCACAGCATCTTGTGGTATTTTGCAACCTGTCAGTGAACATTTAAAATCAGAATGTGCTGTTGTTGCAGGCATTGCTAAAGCAGCTATTCCAGACACGAAAGTACCTTGGGATGACCTTGTGGCAGATTATAGTAAGATTCGTGATGATATCGCTTTTGTTTATGAGGCATTTCATGATTATAACGAGCGTATTAAAGCACCGACTGGGTTTCATCTCTTGAATCCTGCTACAGTACGTCAATGGGTTACTAAGAGTGGTAAAGCGAATTTTATTAAGACTCAAGATGGCTTAATTGAAGATCCTCGTTCGGCAATGAATGCAGAGTTGACACTTTCAACAGTGCGAAGTCATGATCAATATAATACAACTATTTATGGTATGAATGATCGTTATCGCGGTATTTTCGGGCAACGGGATGTACTCTTTATTAGTGAAAATGAAGCGAAGAAGCAAGGTATTAAAGCTGGGCAAAAGGTTAATATTATTGCACTAGATAAAGATCGTAATCCAACGGATCGTCGATTAGATAATTTAACAGTAGTGATCTACGATATTGCTGATCGATCAGTCTCTACCTATTTCCCTGAGGCGAATAACTTGGTGAAATTAGAGAACTTCGATGAACAGTCCGGAATTCCCGCTTATAAAAATATTCCTGTGAAATTAGAGCTCGCAAGTTAATAGTGGTAAGAGAAAGATGGATTCAGTTCTACCACTAAAAAATCTTGTCGATAGTTATAGATAGAGCATAAAAAACCACTTCCGGTAATCAGCTAGAAGTGGTTTTTATTGTTTATAATTCAATTGGTTAATTTAAATGGCTAGTTCGATTACTCAGTTCAATGACGTAGTACTGAATAGTTTAATTATTGAAAAATAATCCTCACTGAGATCATTATTTTTCTACGGCTTGATAGATAACAGTTGTCTGTGTTGCTTTTGGTGCTGCCATTGTATGGCAGTTAGAAGTGCAACCACCACAGAGTGACGCCCCTAATTGACCGCATTGACTTGTCTGTTTTCGGATAAGCCCTTTTTGTACCCAATGTTCCATCATATTGGCAATAAGATCTTCCGGCATTTGAAAATGATGAGCAAGGCGACCGAGTGGAACCTCTTTCTCTCGGTCAACATACGCTTTCAACTTAATCAAAATCATTGGCAACAATCCCCTTTAGAAGATTTTTTGTGGCTCTGTGCAATGAATTGCTTACTTTCTGTAAAGATCTCTTTTTTACCCATATAACGAAGAAGCATAAAGAGTGCAAAGAGCGCAACAGCTAAGGAGATGATCCAAATAATCGGCGCAATACCAGCACCTATATTAAGAAGATGGAACTGATAGTAGCCTGTTGCTAAAATCCAACCGATAATAAAGGTCCAACTCGCCACTAAGACCGTCCAACGTAATCCTGCCTCACGATAAACAGCACCTAATGCCGCAACACAAGGGGTATAAAGCAGAATAAAGATCAGGTAAGAGATTACCGAAGCAGTGGAGGTAAAGTAATGTTGAATTTCAGAAACGGTCGTATCATTGACATCATTCGCTTCTTGGATTGCCATAATATCGCCATCAGCCACCTGATCATTAATACCTAAAGGATCGAGAAGTAGTTTGGGTAATTCAGCCAGGTTTTCTGGAATAGTTTGGAAAGCCTCTCCGACTTGCTCCCAGAAATCAAATTCTTCTTCGGGCGCATCGTGAGAGTAGAGGGAATTTAAGGTACCAATCACTGATTCTTTAGCAAAGATACCGGTAAAGATCCCAACGGTTGCCGGCCAGTTTTCTTCAGTCAAACCCATTGGCTCAAAGGCAGGTGTAATGGTTCTACCGATTGTAGAGAGGACTGATTTTTCACTATTTTCATTACCAAATGTCCCATCTGTACCCGCGCTATTGAGAATCCCGAGAATGGCTACTACGATGATAATGGCTTTACCCGCACGATAGATGAAGCTTTTGAGTCGATCCCAAGTTGTGATGCTAATCCCTTTGATCGTTGGCATATGATAAGCCGGTAATTCCATAATAAAAGGGGTATTAGGACCTTTAAGGATAGAGAATTTTAAGGCTAATCCTGTGCAGATAGCAACCACAATTCCAAGGAGATAGAGTGCATAGACGATCATACCAATATTATTGGGGAAGAAAATAACAGCAAAGAGCGCATAAACGGGTAAACGAGCACCGCAGGACATAAAAGGAATCATCATAATCGACATTAATCGATCACGTTCATTCTCTAAGGTGCGCGTTCCCATAATAGCAGGAATGTTACAGCCAAAGCCGACTAACATAGGCACAAAGGCTTTGCCGGGAAGGCCGATTGCACGCATACCGCGGTCGACGACCATTGCTGCACGAGCCATATAGCCAGAATCTTCTAATAGCGAGAGGCAGAGGAACATCATTGTTAATACGGGAATAAAACTAGCAACGGTTTTAATTCCCTCACCAATTCCATTGGCTAAGAAGGTTGTTAACCAATCAGGAGCATTGATGGATGCTAAAAGATGGCCTAAACCACTGACAAAAATGGCATCAAACAGAATCTCAAAGAAGTCGATAAAGGCAGAGCCCACATTGATCGCAATGGCAAACATGAGGAACATGACGATGAGAAAGATAGGGATGCCGGTAAAGCGACCTAATGCCCAGCTATCAATTTTGGCGGTTAATTTGCCACTTGCAATTCCCGTTGTTTTAATCACTGATTGGGCTAATTGGTCAATCGCTTCATAGCGGCTACTCGCTAAAATAATATCAAGCTCGCAATCTGCTAATTGCGCAATCTGCTGCTGCATAGATTGTAAAGCAAATTGATCTTGTTCTGATAAGGGGATTGTTTGATATTCCCCTTTAATCGCCTCTAGGAGTTGCCAAGGCGTTGCCGAACGGATAGGACTATTTTCTGGGAGTGCTGCAATGCCATCATTAATAATCTGGGTAACCGCCGGGCTCTGTGTTGCAAAGATCTCTTCATGATCTAAATAAGGTGCCGGTTCATAGACCGCAATCATTTTTTTGAGCTCTTCAATACCCTCATTCTTACGGGCAGAGAGTCCAATGACAGGGCAGTGTAATTTTTCTTGCAGTAATGAAAGATAGATCTCAATGCCTTCAAGTTTTGCCACATCCATCATATTGAGCGCGATAATCATTGGCTGTTTTAGATCAAGAAGCTGAAATGTGAGATAGAGACTTCTTTGTAGATTAGCTGCATCGATGACATTGATAATGAGTGTGTCCGGTGCATTGAGGAGATAATTTCGTACGATTAATTCATCTTGAGAGGTATTATTATCGCTACTCTCAAAGGAGTAAGTACCAGGGAGGTCGATTACCTCAATGGATTGACCTTTAACGGTAAAATGCCCACTCTTTTTATCAACGGTTACGCCTGGCCAGTTAGCCACTTTTTGTTGATGCCCTGTTAAGGCATTAAAAAGGGTTGTTTTCCCACAGTTAGGGTTTCCTAAGAGAGCAATGGTTTTAGCCATAATTTAAATTCCCTGTTCCACAATAATAGAGGCAGCTTCCGCTTTGCGTAGGCAAAGCTGAAAGCCTCTAATCATAATCTGCATAGGATCACCAAGCGGTGCGGTGCGAATCACTTTTACTTCACAGCCTGGGGTAATTCCCATAGCGAGCAGTTTATTGCGATATTGTGGTTCGGCTGTATTCAATTGTTTAACCATGGCAGTCTCATTAACTGCTAATTGATCAAGGGTGAATATTGTCATGATCGACTCTCGATAAATATAGAGGAAAGTAAAATACTGATGTAAATATATTCCTATTGAGATTGATTATCAATTACTCTAAACCATTTTCATGATCACTATCATGTTTATCAATGTTGTTTTTTTAATCGATAATGGTTTAACGTATTGCTGTGTATATGGTTTATGCAAAATATGTAAGGTTTAGGTAACGGATTTCCTCGTTTTGATTTATAGGGTTTGATTAATTTTTTGAGGAAATAGTTAAATTAGTTGTAGATCAGCTATAATAGATCGAACTTTTTTAAACTAAGCTTTTGAGGAGCGCTTTGATGGAAAAAATCATCGTTTTGGATTATGGTAGTCAATATAATCAACTAATCACGCGGCGGATACGTGAGATCGGGGTTTTTTCAGAGTTAATCTCGCATAAAGTAACAGCAGAAGAGCTTAAAGCGATGGCGCCCTCAGGTATTATTCTTTCAGGTGGTCCGAATAGTGTTTATGCGGATAATGCATTTTCGATTGATCCAGAGATCTTTAATCTAGGTATTCCTGTATTAGGGATCTGCTACGGTATGCAATTGATGACCCATAAATTGGGTGGTAAAGTAGAAAAAGCTTCAAATCGGGAATATGGTTTAGCTTTTCTGCATGTTGATCTCAAAGAGACAACACTTTTTGATGGCCTACCAGAAACACAATCTGTTTGGATGAGTCATGGTGATCTTGTAACTGAAGTACCTGCAGGGTTTGAGGTAACAGCACATAGTAGTGATTGTCCGATTGCTGCAATGGAGTGTCCCGAGAGAAATCTTTACGGCGTTCAATTCCATCCAGAGGTAAAGCATTCATCATTTGGTCTTGAACTGCTTCGCAACTTTGCTTATGAGATTTGTGGCTGTTTTGATCAATGGAAAATGGATTACTTTATTCAACAAGAGATCAAAAAAGTCCAAGAATTAGTCGGCGATAAAAAAGTCTTATTGGCGCTTTCAGGGGGCGTTGATTCTAGTGTGGTAGGTGTTCTATTACAAAAAGCGATTGGAGATCAATTGACTTGTATCTTCGTTGATCATGGTTTACTTCGTAAAGGCGAAGGGGATCAAGTGATGGAGAGTTTAGGTGGTAAATTTGGTCTTAACATTATTCGTATTGATGCGAAAGATCGGTTCTTGAGTAAA
>NZ_CP150637.1:1862500-1872500 GCF_038500265.1 Ignatzschineria larvae DSM 13226
AGGCTTAGTCTCTTCCACTGCAACGCCTAGCCCATTTTTAGTAGACCCTTTTTTCGCTACCGTTTTAAGACCATCATCATCTAAAGCTTCAATTTTTACTTTGATTGTTTCGATATCACCATTACGAAGTACTTCTAAATCCACTTCCTCACCGCCTTTTACTCGGCTGACTAATACCGGTAATTGACTTGATGAGAGCACCTCTTGATCGTTAAACTTCAAGATAATATCGCCCACTTTAAGATCTGATTTATCTGCAGGGCTATCCGGTACAATACTGGCGATTAATGCACCTTTAGGTGTTTCCATATCAAACGTTTCTGCAAGCGTTGAAGTGACTTCTTGAATTTGTACACCTAACCAACCACGTGATACTTTACCCTCTGTTCGTAATTGCTCGACGATATGCATCGCTAAATCGATAGGAATCGCAAAACTCACCCCCGCATAACTACCGGTACTAGTATAGATCTGAGAGTTAATTCCAATTACTTCACCATCTGTGTTAAATAGTGGACCACCCGAGTTACCGGGATTAATCGCTGCATCTGTTTGAATAAATGGCGTCAATGTATCTTTCGGTAAATTACGACCTAAAGAGCTGATAATACCTTGAGTTGCTGTGTAATCAAGACCAAATGGGGAACCGACTGCCATTACCCATTGCCCTACTTTCAATTTAGACACATCAGCAATTTTTACAACCGGCAATTGATCCGCTTCAATTTTTAAAACGGCAATATCCGTTTTCTGATCCATCCCGACTAACTCTGCAGGTAACTCCCGGCGATCAGCTAAATGAACCGTGATTTTATCGGCATCACCCACAACATGCGCATTAGTAATAATGTAGCCTTCATCATCAATTATGAAACCAGATCCCGCACCTCTCACAATACGCTCTTGCTCTTGTGGCCCACCGTTCCCAAAGAAGAAACTAAAAGGATCATTCTCCCCAAAGGGTGAATTACCGCCCCCAAAAGGAAATCCTTGAAATGGAGACCAAGCTTGAATAGTTTCTGTTGCTTCTGTTGTGATACTAACAACAGAAGCTTTATTCTTCTCAAATAGGTCACTCCAATTCGGCAATTGTGCAAATGCTTGCTGTGCAATGAGCAATAAAATGGCCGAAAGAAAGAGTCCTACTTGCTTCATATAACGATTCGAAAATTTCATCAAATTTCACTCCTTTATATTTATCTGTACAACGTAATATAAGGGTGTAATTTCTTTTTTCAAGGATCCTAACAAATGAAATGGTCGATTTTCTCTAGAGAAATTTCAAGTTCTATCACTATTCAATGAAACTTTCTAGCATAGTATTCACAAAAAGATGCCCCTTTTCTGTAGGTTTAATCATCTCACTAAAATTCTCTAAATACCCTAATTGTCGACATTCTCTCAAGAAAAACGCAATCTCCGTAAGCGGTAAAAAAGTTCTCTCGCTCCAATAGTTGGTCGGCACGCCACTCTTTAAACGTAAAGTATTTAAAAAAAATTCAAAGGGTAAGTCTTTAGGATCTATTTTTGTTTTTAATAAACGTTCCTTCGCCGATTTCTCAATATAGGTTCTTGGGTGTTTTTCCAATTGTGTGCGATAAATCGAGCAATCGTTTTGCATCGTAATCTTCCCATGAGCGCCAGCACCAATTCCTAAATAATCCCCAAACTCCCAATAATTACGATTGTGCTGACTCTCTCTTCCCGGTTGAGCAAAAGCGGATACTTCATAATGCTGAAAACCCGCTTCTCGCAATAATTGATGCGCTTCGATCTGCATATTTTCAATAATCTCCTCTTCCGGTAATTCAGGCTCATATCGATGGAAATAGGTATTAGGCTCTAAAGTCAATTGATAATGAGAAATATGCTCCGGTTTGAGCGCAATAATTTGTCTAAGATCTGATAATGCACCTGATAAATCCTGCCCAGGAAGCCCGAACATCAGATCACAATTAATATTGTCAAACCCTACCGATCGAGCAATCTCAAAAGCTCGAAGTGCCTCTCCACTCGAGTGAATTCGACCAATTTTCTCAAGCTGAATATCATTTAAACTCTGAATACCAATAGAAAGACGATTGATACCAATTTCTCGATAGGCTTTAAAATATTGACTATCCACCGTGCCAGGATTCGCCTCCATTGTAATTTCAATATTGGGATCAAAATTGAGTAACTGCCGAAGCTGACTAAAGAAGCGATCTAATAATTCCGGTGGCATCAAGCTTGGTGTGCCACCTCCAATAAAAATGGAATGGATCCGTCGTCCCCATACCATCGGTAAAATCTCGGTGATATCCTCAATCAAAGTCTGCATATAAGGGACATATAACGTACTATTATTCTTATGAGAATTAAAATCACAATAAGGACATTTTTGAATACACCAGGGAAAATGGATATAAAGAGATAAAGGGATCATGACAAAAAATTCCTTATGAATAGCAAAATAGAGAAATCATCAACAATATAAATGTGAATATGAATAATGAAAATAGAGATAATAAAAAAGTGAGCTATTGCCCACCTTTTCATGACTTCATAATTATTTAAGTAACCTATAGTTCTTGAGAAAAGTGATTACTCTCAATCCAAGCCTTTCTCTCCTGGCGCTGATTACGCGCTAATAATTTATCAAAAACGACTAATGGATTCTCGATGCGCCCCGCTTCATTAACCGCAAACTCAGCATCTAAAGCCTCATCTTCTGAAAGAATAGAATATTCTAAATCATCATTCTCAGCAGAGTGCTTTAACGATTCATTCTCTTTAGACATAGCCGAAGCTTCTAACGCTTCAATATTGGGAGCCACTAACTGTACTAATCGACGAGTATCGGCACTCATTGTCGTTTCACGTAATTGTAACGGATTCATTTCCCCAAGACCTTTAAAACGCGTCACAGACTTCTGACCACGACTATTCTCGTGTTTCTTCAGAATAGCCTCTTTCTCTTCCTCATCAAGTGCGTAAAAAACTTCTTTGCCAATATCAATTCGATACAGGGGTGGCAATGCCACAAATACATGACCTGCTTGTACTAACTTAGGGAAATGACGTAGAAATAGGGCACAGATGAGGGTCGCAATATGAAGACCATCTGAATCAGCATCCGCTAAAATACAGATCTTGCCATAACGCAGTTCATCTAATTTTTCATCATTAGGGTCAACCCCTATCGCTACAGAGATATCATGAATTTCACTAGACGCAAGAATTTCACTTGTCGGCACCTCCCAAGTATTTAGAATTTTCCCTCTAAGTGCCATAACGGCTTGCGTATCTCTATCTCGTGCTTGTTTTGCTGACCCCCCTGCTGAATCCCCTTCCACTAAGAAAAGCTCGGTTTCATTCACATCTGTACTCACACAATCTGCTAATTTCCCCGGCAATTTCGGCCCTTGAGATACACGTTTACGCACAACTGCTTTAGAACTTTTAAGTCGCGCTTGCGCCGTCGAGATCACCAACTCTGCAATCGCTTCCCCTTCTTCTACATGCTTATTGAGCCAGAGCAAGAAATAATCCTTCACTGCACCATTAATAAAGCCGGCTATACTTCGAGAGCTTAAACGCTCTTTTGTTTGTCCTGAAAATTGGGGTTCTTGCATTTTTACGGACAAGAGGTAATTCAGATGTGCAAAAGTATCTTCTGCGGTAATCCGAACACCTCTAGGCAACAAATTACGTTGTTCACAAAATTCTCGTAATGCTTCAGTTAATCCAGACTTAAGGCCATTAACATGAGTTCCTCCTAACATCGTGGGAATCAAGTTGACGTAACTTTCGGTCATAAGAGGTGCGCCCTCTTCACTCCAAGCAAGCCCCCATAATACCTCTTCAGTATCGCCTTTAAATTCCCCGAAGATAATCTCTTTAGGCAGATAGTCGATCTCTTTTAATGCATCATAGAGGTATTCCTCTACCCCTGACTCATAACACCAAACGGTGATTGAATCCTCTTCTCGTACCGTTTCATCAATTAAAGTAATTTTTAGCCCTGCACAGAGAATGGCTTTCGCTTTAAGTAGATCACACAGCGCTTTCTTAGCAATTTTAGGCGTATCGAAATATTTTTCATCAGGTAAAAAACGGATTTCAGTACCTGTAATATTTTTTCCGATTTTACCAATCACTTCTAATTCACTCGCCTTATAACCATCTTTAAAGGTAATGCGATGAATTGCGCTATCTCGACTAACTAGCACTTCTAAACTTTTAGAGAGCGCATTTACTACAGAAACCCCAACACCATGCAGGCCACCGGAATATTGATAATTATCACTATTAAATTTACCACCGGCATGTAGCGTCGCTAAAATAAGTTCCACACCACTCACTTGATGTTCTGGATGAATATCAATCGGCATTCCACGCCCATTATCCTTAACGCCTAACATTCCATCTTTATAGAGGGTTACGGTAATTTCGGTAGCATGCCCGGCAAGCGCCTCATCCACAGAGTTATCAATCACCTCTTGTAGAATATGGTTAGGTCGACTTGTATCGGTATACATCCCAGGTCGTTTACGTACAGGATCTAACCCAGAAAGGACTTCAATTGAACTAGAGGTATAACCTTTTTGACTCATTTTTTCTTTACTCATAAATTGAATAGGTAATATCACACATTATAATATTACGCAAAATAGCAAATAACATCTTATCGATCATAACAGAGATTGTAGAGATCTACGACAAGCGATCTCACAGTATCGACTAATAGATACCCATTCGATTGGGCGACTGCATTTTGATCATCGCTTAACTCAAGTTGCTCTTGAAACTGATCTAAATAGCGCAATCTTTTAATAATAAAATCTTCCCCCAAAGAGAACGTCACTAAGGATTGATAAACTAAACCTAATTTGGTGACGCTCCAGCCTTCAGCAATATTCAGCGCAATCTCTTTAGCATCCATCGGAATCCCCCGATAACGAGCTACCCCTCCCTCATCTTTATTGAGCTCTTTCATTTCGATCTCTTCTAAAAACTCAAAATGTGAGGAAGGTAGCCCTGAATGAACCCAATGTGTCATAATCATCGGCATCTCTACTTGTGGTGCATAGCTTGTGACAGGCAAGGATCCAATACTTTTACGAAGCACCGCCGTCACTAATGAGGCACGCTTTTCACTCACAGCATCTACTACTAGCCAATTTTTCTCTTTATCAATATAGGCCATCATTGAACTTTGTTCAGGATAGACTTGCCCAATAAACTCATTAGTAATAACCTCTTCAAGCTCTTTAAATAATGCTTTATCTGAAAAATCAAGATTCTGTTCTTTCGCCCGCTTAACAACAGCGGTCTGTATTGCTCTTCTCGGCAGTTTTTTAATTTCCATACCAAGTCGAATAAAGTAAGCCCCATTGATCTCTTCCACATAATTCGCACCTTGCGAAAATGCAGGCAGCCAACCATAAGTTTCAAGCTCATCACGGCCACACTCACGCAAAGGATAAGCACTCAGCCACTCTTCTAGCTCTAATGCAGAGAACTCGATAGGTTCATCAAATTTATAGATTAAAATATTTTTAAAGGGTCTCATATCCCTACCCGCTCCTTAAAATAGGAAAAGGGGAGAAACTCCCCTTCTATCATACGTTAATGTCGCATTGCTATGATCTTATAGATACTACTACTATTAATAATAATTATAGCGAAGAAATTGTAAAAATCGCATGACTATTACTAACTTTACATTAATCCTTCAAATGTAATAGCGCCATCGATTCAACATGAGCTGTATGCGGAAACATATCCATCACACCGGCTGATACTAACTCATAAGGGTACTCTTTCGTCAACACTGCTAAATCCCGCGCTAATGTCGCAGGGTGACAGGAAACATAGAGAATCTTCTTCGGCAATAAGGTTCCCAAATAAGGCATCATTTCCAATGCACCTGATCTTGGTGGGTCAATCAAAATCGCATCATAATGCCGATTCATCCAAGGTGCATCTTTTTGGTCTTGCGTTAAATCAGCACAATGAAATTCCACATTTGAAATTTGATTAAACTCAGCATTACGACCAGCCCAATCCGTTAGGCTTTTATCCCCTTCAACCCCAATCACATTTTGCGCTTGAGTCGCAAGTGCTAAAGTAAAGTTCCCAAGACCACAAAAGAGATCTAATACTTGCTCATCCCCTTGTAGATCCAACAATGATAATGCTTGCTTAACCATTTTATTATTCATTGCAGGATTGACCTGCGTAAAATGATAAGGTTTAAAGTAGAGCGTTAAATTATCTAATAATCGATAATAGAGTGCTTGATCAGAAGCCCCTTTTTCCGTTAATGCAATTGTCGTCGACTCATTACCAGGTTGCAAATAGATAATCAAATCGTGCTCTGCTTCAAAGACTTTGAAGATCGCTAAATCTTCTTCAGTAGGAGCCTCTAATACCCGAAAACTTAACGCATGCGCTTCATCACCTACCGCCACTTCAATTTGCGGTAATTTAGATGCAATCGATAATTGACCGATCATCTCTGAAAGCGGATCAATTAAGGCATCAATCTTCTCTTCTAAGATAGGACAACGATGCATATCCACAATATACGGCGTTAAGCGCTCTCTAAATCCGACTAGAACCCGCTCTTTTGCCGGCACATGTTTCACGCCTAATCGCGCTTTATAACGATAATGTTGTGATTCACCTCGGAGATTAGGTAACTGTTGGTATTCTGTCAGTCCTGCTTGACGAGAGAGATTACTTCTTAATTGCTCAGCTTTAAAATCAATCTGACGATCTGCATCTAAGTGCTGTAATCGACAACCACCACAAATACCATAAACGTCACAGAATGGTTCTACTCGATCTTTTGAGGCCACTAATACTTCTGTAGCTTGTGCTTCATCATACTCTTTTTTAACTTTAGTGTAGGTAGCAATGACCTCTTCTTGAGGTAATGCACCATCTACAAAAACCACTTTTTCTGCTACTTTGGCAACACCTCGACCATCATGTGCTAAATCATGAATGGTAACTGTAATAGGTTCAGTTGGAACGCGATTACGGCGCCCTCTTCTAGGATTTCTACTCACAATGACCTCATATTCTATTTTTTAGAATAAGAAGTTTATCACAGCCTCGGCAAAAGGGGAAAAGTCCCGATTATTCTTTCTACTGAAAGCATAAAAAATGAATTCTCATCGCAAGAAACTCTAGTTTATTCAATATTGTTTTATCAAATTACGCTATCATGAGAACTCATATAATTTACATCTTTCCTTACTAATCCTTTCTAGAAAGTAATATCAAGGACACACCATGCAATCTCAAAACACTCTCTTCTTCCCTTGTACTGCATGCGGTGCGTGTTGTAAATATCTCCATCTAGCAGAAGAACTTCAAGAATTTGATCGAGGAGATGGTACCTGCATTCATCTTTTAGAGCCTAGTAATCGCTGTGCAATTTACGAAACTCGTCCTGATATTTGTAATATTCAAAAGCAATATCAACTCCATTATAAAGAAACGCCTTGGACTGAATTTGTTCAAGAAAATCTACAAGTATGCGAAGCTTTACAACTAGATCAAAAAGCAAAAGCAAGATTTGCAGACAGTGATACCGAAATTAGAAGATCAAGTATTAATAACAATGATTACAATGATATTAAAGGTGAATAGATCTATCAGAGTCGCGATGTCACTAAAAGTTTGTTATGCTGAGATAGATTACAATTATCACTTATAATTCAAATCATTATAATATTTTTCGTTAGGGTGGTTTTTATTGTGGTAATTTTCATTAAACACGATTAACTTACTAGAGGTTAAGATGAAACTATATGTATTTGATCATTGCCCATTCTGCGTTCGAGCGATGACTGCAGCGGGATTAAAGCAAAATTATGAGATTCCATTAAGTTATATATTAGAAGATGATGCCGAAACTCCGATAAAAATGATCGGAAAACAGATGGTACCGATTTTAGAATATGAACCTGGGAAATTTATGCCTGAAAGTTTAGATATTGTGCATTATATAGATCAACTTGATAATACACCATTCTTAACAGGTCAACAGAACCCATTTATCGAACAGTGGGTTAATCAGCATTTCGGTACAGTAGGGACATTTATGATGCCACTTTATGCACAAATGGATTTACCAGAAATTGCGACCGATTCCGCTCGTAAGGCCTATATTGAGCGCCATGAAAAAAGTCACGGTAGCTTTGCAGCATTGTTAGCAGAGTCAGATCAAACAGCTCAAAAAATTGAAGCTGGACTTACCCAATTAGAGCAAGAGATCGATATTCAGCACTTAGAGAATCAACAATATTCTCTCGATGATATCCTTCTTTTCCCTATTCTTCGAGCGTTAACCGGCGCAAAAAAAGTCACTTTACCAACAAAAGTTGCTCAATACACCCAACTACTTTCAGAGCAAAGTGGTATTGCGCTTTTCACAGAACAGGCGCAATAAGAGACTCTCTTCTAACCCCCTCTTATAAAGTCGCTTTTGTAACTTATTTTGATAAAAATAAGTTACTAAGTTGATTTTTTTAAAATTTTCCACAAAAGAAAAACCCCTAGTTCACTGAACTAGGGGTTTCTGTATTAAGCCCTGGAAATGACCTACTCTCACATGGGAACTCCCACACTACCATCGGCGCTGCTACGTTTCACTTCTGAGTTCGGGACGGGATCAGGTGGTTCCATAGCGCTATTGTCTCCAGGAAAACTGGTTTGTGTTTGAAGTATTAAATACTCCACTCACGAATAAATTTGATTAGTTGGTTAGTAACAGCAAGTAGACTGTATTCTTCGTTTTAACTTTGGAAACGTTCATGTCTCATTGTAAGACAAATTGTCTAAGACCTATTATATGGTCAAGCCTCACGGTCAATTAGTATTGGTAAGCTCAATGCATTACTGCACTTACACACCCAACCTATCAACGTCGTAGTCTTCGACGGACCTTCAGAGGGGTTAAACCCCTAGGGAAATCTTATCTTGAGGAAGGCTTCCCGCTTAGATGCTTTCAGCGGTTATCCCGTCCGTATGTAGCTACCCGGCTATGCCATTGGCATGACAACCGGAACACCAGAGATACGTCCACTTCGGTCCTCTCGTACTAGAAGCAGCTCCTCTCAAATTTCCAACGCCCACGGCAGATAGGGACCGAACTGTCTCACGACGTTCTGAACCCAACTCGCGTACCACTTTAAATGGCGAACAGCCATACCCTTGGGACCGACTACAGCCCCAGGATGTGATGAGTCGACATCGAGGTGCCAAACTCCGCCGTCGATATGAACTCTTGGGCGGAATCAGCCTGTTATCCCCGGAGTACCTTTTATCCGTTGAGCGATGGCCTTTCCATACAGAACCACCGGATCACTAAAACCTACTTTCGTACCTGCTCGACGTGTCTGTCTCGCAGTCAAGCACCCTTTTGCTTTTGCACTCATAAGCCCGATTTCCGACCGGGCTGAGGGTACCTTCGTACTCCTCCGTTACTCTTTCGGAGGAGACCGCCCCAGTCAAACTACCCACCATACAATGTCCTTAGCCCAGATCATGGGCCTAAGTTAGAAGTCCAAATCTTTCAGGGTGGTATTTCAAGGATGGCTCCACAACAACTAGCGTCGCTGCTTCAAAGCCTCCCACCTATCCTGCACAAAAAGATTCAAAATCCACTGTAAAGCTATAGTAAAGGTTCACGGGGTCTTTCCGTCTTGCCGCGGGTACACCGCATCTTCACGGCGATTTCAATTTCACTGAGTCTCGGGTGGAGACAGCCTGGCCGTCATTGCGCCATTCGTGCAGGTCGGAACTTACCCGACAAGGAATTTCGCTACCTTAGGACCGTTATAGTTACGGCCGCCGTTTACTGGGGCTTCGATCAAGAGCTTCGCTTACGCTAACCCCATCAATTAACCTTCCAGCACCGGGCAGGCGTCAGACCCTATACGTCCACTTTCGTGTTTGCAGAGTCCTGTGTTTTTGATAAACAGTTGCAGCCAGCTTTTCACTG
>NZ_CP150637.1:2177500-2407500 GCF_038500265.1 Ignatzschineria larvae DSM 13226
AGCTCTGCATGAGGATCTAGCCAGATGGATTCAAAATCAACCGCTTTCTCATTTAAAGTAATTAAAACTCTTTGCACATAAGGACAAAAGGGATACCCCACAACTTGGTAACTCATACATTCTCCACTAACAATTGTTATCGAACAGCAACTCTAATTAAAATAAAGCACAACGATAGGTAAATAGCTTTATTTAGTCTATCATATTAGATGATAAATAAGGCCGATTATACAAACTTCTATTACAATTCCAATAGATCTCTTTAAAAATATTGACCTTACATATATTTAACTTAGGTATATTTATATCTTATCTATATCTTATCTATACCTTACCTATATCATATTCATTGATGACAGATTTACTACGGAGGTGTTTCATGTCAATTTCCCTAAGCCGATTACGCGTTGAGGGCCAAGATGCGGCCACGTTTTTACAAGGGCAAATTACAGCAGATATTCACCATCTTAACTTTCTTTTGCCTTGCCAAAACCATGAGAGAACTACCGGGCTTGCGGCGCTCTGTAATCGCCAAGGTCGCGTGATTACCCTCTTTTGGATTATCAAAACAGACAGTGGTTTTAATCTTCTTCTCCCATCGGCTCTTGCGGAAAAAGTCGCACAATATCTCAAAATTTTTATCTTTAGAGCAAAAGTGACTCTAACTATTGAAGATGTAACAGAAGCAGATCTTATAACACTGCCCTCTGAACTCATTATTCCTTGGATTACAGAAAGCAACAGCGAAGCTTATGTGCCACAAATGTTAAGCCTTGATATTCTTGGTGCTATTAGCTTTAAAAAAGGGTGTTATACCGGACAAGAGATTGTGGCACGGATGCAATATCTCGGAAAACACAAGCGTAGACTCGCACTCATTGAAGTTTCATCACAAGATGCCCTCACAATCAACGGAAAACTGATCGCTGCATCAGGGATAGATGCCGGGGATATTGTCTATTTTGATAGAGATAAGGCACTTGTTGTTCTTAGACTTTCTGAACAGAATAAACCACTCACTTTAGCTGATCATCCCGAGATTTCGGTATCATTACGTCATATCTGGCATGAGGCGAATGAAACAGATACTCTTGATCATCAAGAAGATGACCATGAAGAGAATGATGAAAATTAGATCCATTAGCTATTAATGAAACGCTATATTCTCTAATCTTAACCGAATCAGGAAATCGATCAAATAACATTGAACAAGATTATTTGTATCTTGTCATATCAAGATGATGGAGATTACGCTAGAGTATTAATTACCCCATAGATTAATTGACCCATAGCATTAGGAAGGAGATAGCAAATTATGGCAAAGCATATTGGAATCTTAACTGCCGGCGGCGATTGCCAAGGCCTGAATGCCGCACTTCGTGGTATTACCCTCTCTGCACTCAGAGAAGGATGGAAAGTGACCGGCATTCATGATGGTTTTGTCGGTCTTGCCGAGAAATCCCACAGTGAATTAACATTCAAAGATGTCTATGATATTGCCGGAACAGGCGGCACCATTCTTGGAACCGGTCGTGGTGGTGGTCGTGCTCGCAATACAGAAGAAGCCGTTCAAGCGTGTGTCGAGAGCTTTCATGAAATAGGGTTAGATGCACTGATCTGCTTAGGAGGCGATGGTACACAAAGATTCTCCTCTTATCTTCACGAAGCTGGGATTCCGGTCGTCACACTCCCTAAGACGATCGACAATGATATTGCCCATACAGATGTGACCTTTGGCTACGATACTGCCGTTCATGTCTCTTCAATGGCGCTAGATCGCCTCCGTACTACTGCAGATTCCCATCATCGTTTGATGATTTTAGAAGTCATGGGACGAGATGCCGGTTGGTTAGCTGCCGGTGCCGCATTAGCTGGATCTGCCGATATTTGTCTAATTCCCGAAATTCCCTACTCACTTGAAGCGATTGTCTCTTATATCAGAGAAAATATTCGCAATCGCCGCTCTGCACTGTTAGTAGTTGCGGAAGGAGCCATTTCACAAGAGAATTATCGATTAGGTTTAACCCCGAAAAAACATGTAGAAGCGATAAAACTTGTGGATAGTATTCCTGAATTAACTGGCATGCAATCTCGTTTAACAACCTTAGGTTACGTCAGCCGTGGAGGATCCCCTACGGCAACTGACCGTATCTTTGCAACGCAATGTGGTACTAAAGCAATTGAGTTCGTCAAGGAAGGACGATTCGGTGTCATGGTCGCAGAGCAAGGTCGTGTCCTTGTGCCGGTTCCGATTGAAGAGGTTGCCGGTAATCCTCGTCTTCTACCAGTAGATCACCCATTAATTGAGACGATGAAAGCGACCAATATCTGTATGGGTATCTAAATTCAGATGATTGATTTTCTATTGATTTAGGTCTATTGACCGAAGAAACTCAAGGGGAAAAAACTAGGATGTTATCGGAAAAACTGATACCATCCTATTCTTGTTTATTTGAAATGTATCAGAAGGTAATTAAGAGAGAGTATTATGAAGAAAATTATTAATACCGATCATGCGCCTGCAGCGGTAGGCCCTTATTCACAAGGTAATGCATTAGGTAACCTTGTCTTCACATCCGGCCAATTACCCTTAAATCCTGAAACCATGAAGTTTCCTGAAGGTGGCATTAAAGAGCAAGCAGCTCAAGCGCTCGAGAATCTCAAGGCGATTTTGCAAGCGGCCGATGCAGATCTTTCAACTGTTCTAAAAGTCACTTGTTATCTTGATGATATCAATGATTTTGCCGATTTTAATGAAGTCTATACCGACTTTTTCGGGACAGAAAATGCACCTGCGCGCTCTTGCTTTGAAGTAGGAGCATTACCAATGGGTGCACTCGTTGAAATCGAAGCAATTGCTTACCGTAAAGAAGATTAATCTTATCTAAATTAGGGAATCTATCAGTGATGCGCTTGATATTGTAATCATATGATGGATATCACCACATTAAAACATTCTTCAAATGTTAAAGCTGATTTGAAAAACCTGGATGCCCAAGTTTCAAATCAGCTTTTTTATGGCTACTGTATTCGTTTAAAATTTTTATTCAACCATTTAAGCGGCTAACAACTTATGGATACTTAAAGCGACTTCTTCCGTAAACGCTTTCCATGAAGAATGTTCTTCTTTAAAGAAGTGATACTGAATAAGCGGTTCTAATACTAATCCTGTATAGAGCGATACTAGCGTTAATAGCGTGATTTTATTGCCTATCTCTCCAGTTTCAAGTCCTTCTGCTAACACATTTTGCATCCAAAAATGAGGTTTAAGATCATCTTCTACTGTAGGCCAAAATTTATATTGCGATAATAGAGCAAAACGAATACTTTCAGGCTCAGCGGCATACAATTGATAAGTATAACGTTGCATCTCTTGCAGTCGTTCAATAGCAGTCTTTTCCCGATCTTCAGCAATTCGTTTAATTTCGGCAGTATATGTACGAAGGATTAATCTAAAGAGATAGAGTGCCATCTCCTCTTTGCTCTTAAAATGCTTATAGAGTGCAGCCTCTGAAGTACCTGCTTCTCGAGAGATATCACGCACCGAGACTAGGTCATAGCCACGTTCTGCAAATAACTTTAAACTTGCTTCTAAATAGCGGGATTTACTCCCCTCTGTTGAAAAATCAAACTTCATATAGGCCTCTTAATAGCTAACATTCGTTAACTATAGTGTAACAGAGGCAAGCTCGAGCGAAAATAGACATTGTAATAAAAATCTTTGTGGTAATTAAAAGTAGGGAAGGACTACTTCATATTTTATTGAACGAAACACTCTCTAAAGAGCCCACAAGGTTAACGCTTGATTACTTTTTTCTTGACTTCTCCTTTCACACAGATTAACCTATTGAAGTTAACTATCGTTTACTTTAGTGGTTGCACATAAATATATATCGTATCAATCGTGTATTATCTAGGTTTATAGCATTTTCTATCATGGATAATACATAGATAAATAAAGGTCGATCACCGGATTTACAAAGGAAATTTCAAAGATGAAATGGCTACTTCGAACAATTTTTACCTTTTTTTATCGAGTGGATTTAAAAATTGATCCCACTAGTCGAAAGATGCAAGGCATCATTATCTGTAATCACCAATCCTTTCTCGATGGAATTCTTTTAGGATTATTTCTTCCTCAAAAACCGCTCTTCGTAATAGATCGTCTTATTGCAGAACGATGGTATTTTAAATGGCCGCTTAAATTTATCCCCCACTTAACTCTCGATTCCACTCACCCAATGTCTATCAAGACATTAATTCAGGTTGCAAAATCAGATCAAAGTATTGTGATCTTCCCTGAAGGTCGAATCACTTTAACAGGGAGTTTGATGAAAATTTATGAAGGTGCTGCCTTCGTTGCTTATAAATCACATAAACCATTGATCCCTGTCTACATTGAAGGTGCGGAACATAGCTATTTTAGTCGACTAAAAGGACTAGTAAAACGTCGATTATTCCCCAAAATCCGTATCACAATGCAAGCACCTCATGACATAACCCTCCCTAAAGAATTACCAGTAGCACAAACACGTCACTATTTAGCTCAATTTACCCAGGAGATTCTTATGAATACACGCCTTGATATCTTTAAACCCACTTCTTTATTTACAAGCATCTTAGAAGCTCGAAATGAATTTGGTAAAGAAAAACTCTGTATAGAAGATATTACTCGCAAACCACTGAGCTACCAAAAATTAATAGAATCTGCATTAGCTCTCTCTCGCCTATTTAAAAAACATACCGATGAGCAAGAACGGGTGGGTGTTTTACTACCTAATACTAATGCTGCAGCCATTACCATTTTTGGCCTCAATGCTATTAATCGAGTTTCAGCACTTATCAATTATAGTGCAGGCATTGAAGGTGTCGATGCCGCTATTACATCTGCAAAGATCAAGACAATTGTTACCTCAAGAAAATTCATAAAAGAGGCAAAATTACAGCCTCTGCTTGACCATTTTCCTCAAATACAGTGGCTCTATCTAGAAGATCTACGCCAAGCACTTACCATTAGAGATAAACTCTGGGTTTGGTGGAGTCGTCGAAAGCCCACTAAATATCTACCTAAAGTTAACGCAGAAGATGAGGCGATTATTCTCTTTACTTCTGGTTCTGAAGGTAAACCCAAAGGCGTGGTCCATACAAATCGTTCTCTGTTAACCAATGTGGAACAGTTACGTACAATTGCTGATTTTACGGCCAAAGATACCTTCATGGTTGCCTTACCTCTTTTTCATGCATTTGGACTTACCGCAGGGCTGCTTACCTCTATAATCTCTGGAGCTAAAGCCTTTCTCTACCCTTCTCCCTTGCATTACCGTGTCATTCCCGAAATGATCTATGAACTTCAGGCGACTGTTTTTTTTGGAACCTCTACCTTTTTACAAAATTATGCACGATATGCTAATGCGGCCGACTTTGCCTCTTTACGCTACGTTGTCGCGGGAGCGGAAAAACTCAACCAAAATGTAAAAGAGACTTGGCAAGAGAAATTTGGTATTCGTATTTTAGAGGGGTATGGTGCAACAGAATGCGCCCCGGTTATCTCAATCAATGTTCCTACAGACTATAAAGAGAATACTATCGGTAAGATTCTTCCTGGATTAGATGCAAAACTTCTCCCAATAGAGGGTATTGAAGAAGGTGGAAAGCTGTTAGTGAAAGGAGGCAATATTATGGAAGGCTACCTACACTATCAAACACCAGGGATCATTTCTAGGGAGAGCCTTGAACAAAATGATGGTTGGTATGATACAGGTGATATCGTTAAAATTGACGATGACGGTTTCTTAACAATCATTGGACGCGCCAAACGTTTTGCCAAAATTGCCGGTGAGATGGTCTCCCTTGAAACAGCGGAACGAATCTTTAGAGAAACTTATCCCGATTACCAACATGCAGCAGCAACTCGAACCGATCAAAGCAAAGGGGAAGCTATCGTTATTTTTACCACAGCGCCCATGGATACAGACAGAAAAGCGCTCGCACAAACTGCGCGTAGCTTAGGACTACCAGAACTAGCCATCAGCCGTGATATCCGTTTTCTACAAGAACTACCTCGCCTTGGATCAGGCAAAATTAATTATCAAGCACTCAATGACCTCGTCCTAGCAGAACAAAATGAAAATAAAGATAAAGATAAAAGCACGGAATAACTATTTCCTAGAGCTTCCCTAGCTTGATCTGCTGCCTACCATTTATCAATCTAAAGTGAGCATATTATGAGTCTAAGGTCCGTCACTTCTCCTAAATCCCTACCGCCTAAAGAGAAACTTTTGAACCGAGGTATGATCACCATTCTCAATGCCCAATTTTTCTCGGCATTTGCGGATAATGTGCTCTTCTTTGCGCTCCTAGAGATTCTGCAACAAGGATTATATGGTAAAGAGAGTACCTATATTTTACAAGGCACCTTTGCTCTCTTCTATATTCTCCTAGCGCCTATTGTCGGTTATATTGCCGATCATATTGCCAAATCTCAGGTCTTAATGGTGGGCAATGGTATTAAGCTGCTCGGCGTTCTCCTGCTCTTTCTAGAGATTAATCCCTTTATCTGTTACGCCATTGTAGGATTTGGGGCAGCTGTCTATTCGCCGGCGAAATTTGGGGTGTTGAGTGAATTTGTTAGCGAAAAACTCCTGATTAAAGCCAATGGACTAATCGAAGCTTCCACCATTATCGCTATTCTCTCAGGTGCCGCTTTAGGGGGATTATTGGCAGAGCTGAATCTCTACTACGCTGTCGCTTTAACCATTGTGACCTACATTGTGGCGGCGATCTTTAATTACTATATGCCCAAAATTGCACCGAAAATTGGTCCATCATTGAAACCACAACTGATCGTTCGGCAATTTATGCTCGCTTTTCTTCGCCTATTTCGAGATCAAAAAGCACGGTTTGCCATTATCGGCACGAGCCTCTTTTGGGCTGGCGTTGCAACCCTTAAATTACTGCTCAACGATTGGGTACGGGATGTGCTTGGTGAGGGGACAGAAATGGTCTCCCAAATGAGTGTGGTGGTCGGATTAGGCGTGATTATCGGTGCAGCCTTTGCCGCTATGGTCATTAAGCCGGAGAGAACGCGTATTAGCCTTTGGGCAGGGATTGGGATGAGCTTAACGATCGTGCTCTTTGTACTACAAAATAATCTCTACCTCACCTATATCACTCTGCTATTAATAGGCGCTTTCGGTGGCTGTTTTATGATTCCCCTCAATGCCCTACTACAGACTCGGGGCGGGCTATTTCAGAGTGTGGGGAGCGCGATTGCTATTCAGAATTTGATTGAAAATATCTTTATGCTCAGCTCGATCGCTATCTTTGGACTTCTCACTAGCTTCGGATTCTTCTCCGTATTGACCTTAATGATCATCTTCGGCGGACTCTTTTTAGTGGCCATTATCGCGCTCTTCTATGAAGCCTATCGCCATCAGATTTTTGCCCAAGAGATCACCTAAAAAAAGAGAGGCGTTGAACAATAAGCCGATACTGACTATTTTTTAGCCAAAAAACAAAACCCTGCACTTCGCAGGGTTTTTCTATGTTTTGCAAGTTTTGCCAATTTTACACAACTGTTATCCCGAAAGTTATCCACAGAAATTGGGGATTAATCCCCACAACTTGGGATAACGATTATTGGTAAATTGCCTCTCTCTCCATCAACAAACTGTTCAATACTTGAATAACGGCTAAACAGCCTTTGGATAAGTGGCGACCATTGCACAGAGTTTTTCAGTCACTTGATAGCTCTTTTCAAAAGCACTAATCGGCAGAAACTCAAAACGTGAATGGAAGTTCAATGCGCCAGTGAAATAGTTAGGCGTAAAGATCCCCCGCTTTGAGAGCGCAGAGCCATCCGTTCCGCCGCGCATCGGGATCACATTTTTAGGAATATCTAAGGCATCAAAAGTGGCAAATAAGGCATCGAGAGCACTCTGATCATCGCCCATTGAATCTTGAATATTACTATAGACATCTGTGATTTCACACACAATATTCGCACGAGGATGACGCGCTTGAATCATTGTCACAGCCGACTCAATATAAGCTTTACGCGCGGCATAACTCGCTTTATCAAAATCACGAATATTAATTTGTAATACCGCTTCATTCGCATTGCCATTTAATGAAGTCAACCAAAAATACCCTTCCCGGCCTTCCGTATGTTCTGGCGTATCTAAAGGATCAAAACAGCCCATTAGATCTTGCGCGACTCGAAGCGGATTGACTAACACATTTTTTGCAGACATAGGGTGGGCTGTCACCCCGGTAATAGTAATCGCAACCGAACCGGCATTAAAGGTTTCATACACAATCTCTCCCTCTTCACAGCAGTCGATCGTATAAGCAAAATCCACCTTAAATCGCTCTAAATCCATCACTTTTGCCCCCCGAAGACCAATCTCTTCATCGGGAACAAACGCTACATAGAGATCCCCCATCGGCGCACATTTCCCTTGTGATAAGCGTGATAATAGCTCCATTACGACCGTTACCGCTGCTTTATTATCAGCACCTAATACGCTTGTGCCATCACTGAAGATAATCTCTTCGCCAATATAACGCTCAGCTTCCGGATGTTCATCCCGCTTAAACCAGATATTCTCTTGTCTATTTAAACAGAGATCTTCACCGTTATAACGTAACCGCTGAGGATGAATATCCGGCGATAACCCCACATCAACCGTATCCACGTGGGTAATAAACCCCATTGTCGGTACATTCTCAAGCTCCCCTTTACGAAATGCGGTCAAGACACCATGCTCATCGATATGGATATCTGCTAATCCATACTGTTCTAGCTCCTTTGCCAATGCATTCACCATATTCCACTGACTCTCAGTAGAGGGAATGGTGGGCGATGAAGCACAGCTTTGGCTCTCAATGGCTAAATAACGGAAAAATCGCGTGGTTAACGCTTCACCTAATGACATTATAAATTCCTCTTGTTGATCCATTATCTGCCGAGTATTGATAATGTTACTCGGCAATAATGGTCTCTTATTTTCAAAGTATTATTACTAATTAATTCTCTATTTCATTTGCCATCTATTGATACTCTCAATTAAATAGCTCATAACTTACATATTCAGCCGATGACCATGACAACTATGGTGTTGAATGGAGTACCGGAATGGTATAGCTACTCTCAAAACCAAGCGGAATATCTAGTCCCCAATAGATAAAGAGCATCGCCGTTAAGACGATGAATAATCCGGCAGTATAAGGTAACATCATCGAACAGAGTGTCCCCACGCCAGCCTTACTGTAGTAACGAGCACAATACATAATAATAAGCGGATAGAAAGGGAACATCGGCGTACTCACATTCACGGCAGAGTCACTAATTCTAAAAGCCGCTTGCGTCAATTCAGGGGAGATCCCTACCGCCATGAGCATCGGCACTAATACCGGTGCCATAATCGCCCATTTTGAAGTTGCTGAAGTAATGAGAATATTTACAATCCCGACTAAAGCAATCACTAGTAATACTGTGAGCTCTGCCGGAATCTTCAAAGTGGTCAACATATCGGCGCCCGCTAGTGCGATCAATTTACCGATATTGGAAAAATTAAATGAATAGAGGAACTGCGCTGCAAAAAAGGCAAAGACAATAAAAGGAATGAGTGACTTTAAAATCTCTTCCATGGAATGAATCACATCATTTGTCGAAGTGAAAGACTTTGTGATAAAACCATAAATAACGCCGGGAATTGCAAAAAATAGAAATAACAGAGGTACGATCATCTGCATGATTCCTGCCTGCGAACTGGTCATACTGCCATCGGGAGCTCGAAGAGGCGAGCTTTCTGGGATCAATAAAACTGTGATAAGCACTACTAAAGCGAACACTGATAATCCCGCCCAACGAAAGCCTTTCTGGTCAAGCGCTGTCACTTGCGATAAGCTCTCTGCTTCATCATCAGAAGCATGGGAATCAATCGGGCAATTCTTATTAAGCCACGGCTCTACCACCTTTTCAGTCACATACCAACAAATTAAAATAACGGCAAATGCACTACCAAAACTTAAAAAGTAATTAGCCAGCACATTCACATTGTAAGTCGGCATCATCATGCGAGCGGCATCTTCGGTAAAGGACTGCATAATTGGATCGATTTGTGATGGTGTAAAGCTTGCACTAAACCCTCCAGCAAGCCCGGCAAAAGCAGTGGCAATCCCAGCGAGTGGATGACGACCTTTAGCATAGAACATCAGAGCCGCAACCGGCATCAGAATAACATAAGCGGAATCAGAGACAACGTGGGCAACTACCGATACAAATACCACTGTCGGCGTTAAAAATCGAGGAGAGATAAAACTCAATAATTTCTTTAATGCAGTATGAATAAATCCACTACGCTCTGCAATTCCGATTCCCAAAGTTGCCACAATGGTGATCCCAAGCGGTGGGAAGCTCATAAAGTTCTTCACCGTCGAGATAATAAAAGTGACGATATGATCGTAGGTGAAAAGATTAATCACCTCAATTTTTTGGGGGGTAGCCCCCATTTTTGTCGGGGGAAGATAGTAATCAAAATCGATAAATGAGAGTAAAAATGAGAGTATCCAACAGATCACTAATGCATAGATAAAGAGCATCGTGACGCTCGGCATCTTATTCCCAAATCGTTCTACGGTATTCAAAAAGCCTTTTTTCTTGAAAGGCTCAATCGTTTCTGCCATCTGAAATCCTTTTTCATAAACTATGTGTTAGCTCAATAACCTATAAAAATAGCTGAGAAAAATTCTATTTAAAGAGAGATATCTCTTGAAATAAATCTATCTCCTCATCTACCCATATATACAGTATTAAAAAATACCCTATAGCCTTTATGATTGCTAGAGCCATCAATTATTAAAAAACTACTTATTATTATTTTTGCACAAAATCAATAAGATCAAAATAAATTCGATTGTATCAACATAAAAAAATACCCTAAAAAAATTAAGCTCTTAGGGTACTTCCAATCTTACTGATCACCATAAATTACAGCACTTATACTTATCGCCGTTTTCGACCGCCTAATGTGCCACGAACAATCTCATTGCTCAATTGTCGCATCAATTGTTTACTAGTCTGTTGCACTAATCCCTCTTGTTTTCCACCTCTTGGGCCAGTTGAGCCAAAGAGAAACGTTTTTAACATACCCAATAAACCGCTATCTGTAGATTGAGCATTTCCTGTTGGAGTATTCTCCGCTTGCTCTGCTCGTGTTTGCAAAGTCGCAGCGATCTCTGCTTCTTTCGCCGCCTCTAATTCAGCTTTTTCAAGTAACTCATAAGCAGATTCACGATCAATCATCTCCTCATAACGTCCATAGATAGATGATTGATTAATAATCGTATTAATCTCCGCTGGTGTTAATATCCCCATTCTAGACTCGGGTGCTAAAATAAAAGCACGCTCGACAATATTCGGGGCACCCTTTCCCCCTAAAAATGAAATCAAAGCTTCCCCTGTACCAAGCTCACCTATCGCTGTTTCTGCATCAAAATTAGGATTCGCGCGCATCGTTTGAGCGGCTGCTTTTACAGCCTTTTGATCTCGTGGTGTAAAGGCTCTTAATGCATGTTGAATACGGTTGCCTAACTGCCCTAAAATATTATCCGGAATATCTAAAGGCGTTTGGGAAATAAAGTAAATTCCCACCCCTTTTGAACGAATAAGGCGAACGACCTGCTCAATTTTGTCGAGCAATGCTTTCGGAGCATCTTTAAAAAGGAGATGTGCCTCATCAAAAAAGAAGACAATTTTAGGTTTCTCCATATCACCCACTTCCGGTAATCTTTCAAATAACTCTGACATTGTCCAGAGTAAAAACATCGCATAGAGTTTAGGTTGATGATATAGCTTCTCCGCCGAGAGAATATTAATCATCCCTCGCCCGTTGCTTTCACGCATAAAATCAAAAATATCAAGATTAGGCTCGCCAAAAAAGAGTTCAGCGCCTTCCATCTCTAACTGCAATAATCCTCTTTGAATCGCGCCAATAGAGGCAGAAGCGATATTACCATACTCTTTTTGTAAAGATTTCGCATTATCTGCCACATAACGTGTCATTGCTCTAAGATCTTTAAAATCAATGAGCAGTAGACCGTTATCATCGGCGACTTTAAAAATAATATTTAAAATACCAAGTTGAATCTCATTGAGCCCCATTAACTGTCCAAGGATAAGAGGCCCCATATCAGACACCGTTGCCCTAATCGGGTGTCCTTTTTCGGCAAATACATCCCAAAAAGTAACAGGATTATCATGAGGATCCCAATCAGTATACCCCGTTGCATCTAATCTCTCTTGCAATTTGGGGTTAATGGTACCTGCAGCAGCAATTCCAGAGAGATCCCCTTTAACATCCGCCATAAAGACAGGGACGCCAATTTTAGAAAAACTCTCTGCTAATTTTTGCAACGTGACCGTCTTTCCCGTCCCTGTGGCACCTGTAATTAAACCATGGCGGTTTGCTAAATTCGATAATAAATTAAGCTCTTGATGATCTGCAGTTTTGCCGATTAAGAGCGGATAACCATTACTCATAAGGATCTCCTTGTGCGATATGTCTAAATCTAATTTCTAAATTCTAAATTTAATTTCTACATTGAATTTCTATAACTTATTCTATGACCGTAATTTGCCATTGATAAACAAAGGAAAATTGTACTAAATAAAGCGTAAATAAGGGATGATTTACTGTATTTAATAATAAATTTTAATTATTTCTTGAAAGTTTCACTCAATAGTTCGTTTTGAATAATACTTTGAATAAAAAAATCGGGTACCTACAGAGATTCAATAGAAAAAGAATGATAAAAAATATTTTTCTTTAAAAAACAGTATATTAAATTTTTTACCCCTATAAAATTTATAGTAATACTAATTAACTCTTGATAATAAATCTTTTATAGGTGATAATGCGCCCTCAAATTATTTTGTGTTAATAAGATGTACGATCATATGATAATCGCTTATTAACTATCCTCGTTAGGTGAGGCTCCTATATGGAGGCAAGCTACTGCCCAGAAACGTCGAGAGACACCAACGGGTCAGCAGAAACTGTCGAGCTAAGGCAGTATCTAATGTAGCCGAAAGTATCATTTTTGATCTATTTATAGATTAGATCATGACTCACTTTCATGCCATATAGTGCTAAAGCTGTACGAAAGAGGAGAGATCGCCAGCAAAGCCGATCGCTTTGTGGCATAAAACACCCTCCTCACACTGTGGTTGGGTGTTTTTTTCGATCTCAAAAATAGACTGATCATCTATTCGCTCTTTGCTCATGGATACCTGCGTTGGCTGAGGCGCCCAGCTACGCTTAACAAAATATAATTTATGCAAATAAAAGATAGGAGTTAAGCTAATGGTACAAGACCGCAATCAAAAATTTGGCATCGAGACCGCGGGGTCAATGATGTCAGATGACTTCATCACTCTCCCTATGAGAGATACCGTTGATCAAACCATCGATTATCTTCGTAAAACACTCTATCAACGGGAAGATATTCATTACATCTATGTCTTAAATGACGATAAATTATTGGCCGGCGTAATCGCTATTCGGGAGCTTTTAGCTGCGAAAGGGGACGCAACACTCCAAGAGATCATGAAGACTAAGATCAAAACCTTATCTCCTGATATCGACCAAGAACAGGTTGCACAGCTATTCCAAGAAACTGAGCTAGTGACGATTCCTGTCGTAGATTACTCTCAACACCTCCTCGGTGTTATCCATATGGATCAAATGCTTGATGTTATGGAACAAGAGGGTACGGAAGATATCTATCGTATGGCTTCGATCAAAAGTGATGATTTCGATAGTCAAAACATCCTCACTGCGACGATCGGCCTTCTCTACCGTAAACGGGTTGCTTGGTTGATTATTCTCGTCTTTATGAATATCTTTTCAGGTGCCGGAATTGCCACATTTGAAGAGTTGATTGAGAGTAATGTTGCCCTTGTCTTCTTCTTGCCACTGCTCGTCGATAGTGGCGGTAATGCCGGTGCTCAGTCTGCAACACTTGTGATTCGTGCAATGGCATTAGGGGAAGTACGCATGAAAGACTGGTTTAAGATGATCAGTAAAGAGATCCTTGTATCAGGCCTACTGGGATTTACGATGGCGCTTGCGGTTTCCCTCATCGGTATCTACCGCGGTGGCCCTGAAATTGCCTTTGTGGTAGCCTTAACAATGGTGGGTGTTGTTATGATCGGTAGCTTAATCGGCCTTTCACTTCCATTTATCTTCAGTAAATTAAAAATGGACCCTGCAACAGCAAGTGGACCGCTTATCACCTCTATTTGTGATATTGTCGGTGTCTTTATCTACTTCGGTATTGCAAGTGCATTTATGACTTTAAGCTAATACTTATACTAAACAGTAATCAGTTTAACCTCTATCAAATACTACCTGAAAAGGTAACCCTTATTTTTACTCAATGAATATATATCGTGTTCTCCATAAGAAGCGCAATCTTTACCAAACGTCTCTTCTTCACGATCATTGGGTAAAAATCGTAGGTAATATCAAGATTCTCATATAGCCTACCAGCTATGACATATTTGATGAATGCGCTATTACTTACACCTTTTTAGTCCTAGGCATTCATAACAATAACCATAAGCCGATAATATTTTTTACAGTAGTATTTTTTACTGCAATATGTAAAATCCCAAAGCTCAACACTTTGGGATTTTTTTATTCTTAATTCATAAAAGCTCAGCCATAAAAGCATCAAAAGGTAAAACACTCTCTTTAGTGAGGATCTTATGATGCTATCACTCTTACATCTTATGAGATTTTTGCGCCGGGCTTTAACTCACCTAATGACGTTAAAAGTGCTAATGATTCATCTTTAGAGGCCGATAAAATCATTCCCTCGCTTACACCAAAACGCATCTTACGGGGCGCTAAATTCGCCACAACCACCACATAAGTTCCAACTAGAGCCGCAGGATCCTCATAGAACTTACGAATCCCTGAGAAAATTGTCCGAGGACGCGCTTCCCCTAAATCCACTTGGAAAGTAAGTAATTTATCGGAGCCCTCTAGGAAATCACACTCTAGGACCTTCCCTAAACGCAGATCGACTTTCGCAAAATCATCGATTGTAATATAGTCCCCGGCTGCTTGAGCGCCTTTCTCTTGAGTTGATTTCTCTTTATCTGCTTTAACTTTATCGGATTTCGCAGACTGCGCACTGTCTTTACGCTCTGTACTCAATGCTTCTTTATTCGCTTCGATTAAAAGATCGAGATCTTTACGATTTAAACGTGTCATCAAATGAGTATAGGGCTCCACTTGATGCCCAACTTTCAATCCTTGCTCTAAATCAGCATAAGAGAGCGGTGCAATATTGAGGAAAGATTCTACGCGCGCAGCCACTACAGGAATCACCGGCTTGAGATAGAGCGTCAAAATTCTAAAGGTTTCTAAATAGCCCGTACAGAGATTTTGAAGTAATTCTCGCTTACTCTCATCCTTTGCCACTTCCCACGGCTTCATTTGGTCAAAGTGCTCATTCACTGCATCACACGCTTGAGAAATTTCCCGCAAACTTGCCGCAAAATTACGTTGTTCAAAACCCGCTTGAATACGGGGTGCGCGCTCTTTTAATGAAGCAATCAGCGATACCGTTTCAGGTGCAATGTTCCCCAAAGTATTCTCAAATTCTTTCGCAATAAAACGGCTAGTTCGAGAGGCGATATTGATATATTTACCGATCAAATCTGCATTCACACGATTCACAAAATCTTCTAAATTGAGATCAAAATCATCGATTGCCGCACTTGATTTAGCGGCAAAATAGTAACGCAACCATTCAGGATCTAAATTTTGACTAATATAAGAATTTGCCGTAATAAAAGTCCCTCGAGATTTACTCATTTTAGAACCATCAACCGTTAAGAAACCATTGATCGCATATTGTGAGGGCACACGATGACCTGAAAAATTGAGCATTGCCGGCCAAAAGAGCGTATGGAAATACATAATATCTTTCCCGATAAAATGTACCATCTCTGTCCCGGCTTCTTTTGCTGCTTCTCGTTTGACAAAACGATCAAACTCAATGCCACCAGTTTTATCGCAATAGTTTTTGAAAGAAGCAAAATAACCGATCGGGGCATCTAACCAAACATAGAAATATTTGTTCTCGGCATTCGGAATCGGAAAACCAAAATAGGGCGCATCTCGAGAGATATCCCAATCAGAAAGCTTACAATCCCCCTCTTCTCCAATCCATTCACGCATTTTATTCGCAGCTTCAGGTTGCAGACGGGATTTATCTTCTAAGAACTTCCGCAAGAACGCCACACAACGAGGATCTGAGAGTTTAAAGAAGAAGTGCTCCGAAGGACGCATTACCGGCGTTTTACCAGTGACTACAGAGAATGGATTGATGAGCTCAGTCGGGCGATAGGTAGCACCACACACTTCACAGTTATCCCCATATTGATCTTTTGCATGGCATTTCGGGCATTCGCCTTTGATAAAACGATCGGGCAAGAACATTTTTCGAGTTTCATCATAAAACTGCTCAATTGTCTTCGTTTCAATGAGATTTTCTGCTTGAAGCGCAAGATAGATCTCTTCTACTAAAGCTTGATTCTCTTTTGAGTGAGTCGTGTAGTAATTATCAAAGTTAATATAGAAACTATCAAAATCAGCAGAGTGCGCCGCATGGGCTTTTGCAATCAATTCTTCTGGGGTAATCCCTAAAGAGTCGGCTTTAAGCATAATCGGTGTACCATGAGTATCATCTGCACAGATATAGTACACATCATTGCCTAATAACCGCTGAAAGCGTACCCAAATATCCGCTTGGGTATAACCTAAAAGATGCCCTAAATGGATATCACCATTGGCAAAGGGCAAAGCATTTGTCACTAAAATCTCTCTCTTTTGTTGCATACTCTACTAATTCCTATTTATCTGTGTAATGTGGATGCGATCTATACTCACATTAGCAAAATGAGTGCTTATGCACTAATTTATTATTGAATCTTCTATTGAATTTTCTATTGAATCTATTCATAGCCGAGCTAATCAATAAATGCTCAGCGATCAAGAGTTATCGTTCTATCAATAATACAGCGACTTGTGCGGCAATCCCCTCTTCTCGACCGACAAATCCCATCTTTTCCATCGTCGTTGCTTTAACGTTGATATCATTCATTGAAATCGCTAAATCTCCGGCGATAATCTGCTCAATCGCTTCTCGATGTGGTAAAATTTTAGGGCGCTCTGCGAGTACTGTAATATCGATATTGCCAATTCGATAACCTTTATCAAATACCAACTTATAGGCTTGTTTTAGCAATACTCGACTATCTGCACCTTTAAAAGCGGGATCTGTATCAGGGAATAATGTCCCTATATCCCCCGCTTTTGCCGCACCTAAAATGGCATCTGTTAAAGCGTGTAAGACAACATCACCATCTGAATGCGCTTTAAATTTTTTGTGAAAGGGGATTCGTACACCACCAATCATCAAATGATCACCCTCTTCAAACGTGTGAACGTCAAATCCAAATCCTATCCTCATACTTCTCTCGCTGTAAAATAGAGGCGCATTAATTCAAGATCCTCAGGGTAAGTGATCTTCAAATTATGGCTATAACCTCGATATAGTTGGGGAAATAGGCCATTATACTCCAAAATTGAAGCTTCATCTGTGACATTTACGCCATCCTTTAAGATTTTTTCACTTGCCTCGAGCAATAGATTCAGCTTCGCTGCTTGTGGGGTTTGTGCTAACCATAACGTTGAACGATCTTCCGTGTGTATAATTCTTCCAGCAGTATCCGCTCTCTTCACCGTATCTTGTGCCGGCATCGCCATAATCAATCCAGCTTCTGGTTGCGTTGATACTAAATGCTCACAAAAGAGGGTTAATTCCGAAGATTTTAATCCAGGTCTTGCCGCATCGTGCACCAGGACCCAAGCATCATCGAGAGACTTCCCTGCTTTCGATAACCGATTAGCCAAATACTGAAGCCCAGCAGTGACGGACGCTGTTCGAGTTTCTCCTCCGATTGTCTCCCATAATCGCTCACTTTCAAGCGGCAAAGGTGTTGAATCTCCCTGAGACCGTACAACCACTCCCCCGGCAATGGCATCTACCGATAAGAAGAGAGAGAGCGTATGATAGAGCACGCTCTTCCCGGCAAGCATTAAGTATTGCTTAGGGCAATCTGCTCCCATTCGACTTCCTACTCCCGCCGCGGGGATGACAAAATAAATTTCTGGCATCGCTACTTTCTCTACCATTAATGCTTCCTACCTTGATATAAAGTGATCATCGTTAACTTCTCTCCTCATTTCTCTTTATCAATCTCCCAATATCCCCTATGATGAAACAGATACTTTTTTATCACACTTTTTAAGCGCTACTTTAAAATACAAGGGAATGATGATGATTAATAAGAATACTCAGCTCTGCATCTCTCTCTCCGGCCGCCCCGGCAACTTTGGGACATTCTTTCATAATTACCTTTATCAACAATTAGAACTCGATTATATCTACAAAGCTTTCTCTACTCGCAATATTGAAGATGCTATTAAAGGGGTTCGTGCTTTAGGTATTAGAGGCTGTGCAATCTCTATGCCCTTTAAAGAAGCGGTGATCCCCTTAGTCGATCAGATCGACCACTCAGCAGCAGCCATTGATTCTATCAATACTATTGTTAATAATGACGGAGAACTCTTTGCCTATAATACAGATTATATTGCCGTAGTTGAACTTCTTAAAAAGAATCAAATATCGCCTGATACCCCTTTTATTCTCAAGGGAAGTGGAGGAATGGCAAAAGCGGTAGCAGGTGCGCTCTATCATCAAGGTTTTAAAAATGGCACAATTGTTGCCCGAAACAAGCAAAAAGGGCAAGATCTTGCAGAACTCTATCAATTCTCTTATAGCGCCACGGAACCCTCTCTCAAAAAAGTGCAAGCAATGATGCTTATCAATGTTACCCCACTAGGCATGCAAGGAGGCGAAGAGGTCAATGATCTTGCCTTTACTCAAGAGAATATCGAGCATGCTTCTATCATCTTTGATGTTGTAGCACTCCCTGTAGAAACACCGATGATTAAACTCGCACAACAGCTCAATAAAATCATCATTAGCGGTGCAGATATCGCCGTCATTCAAGCCATAGAACAGTTTGTGCTCTATACAGGCATTCGCCCCTCTTTAGATCTAGTAAAAGAGGCATCAAGCTTTGCAAGAGACCTAGCTTAAATCAATATAAGCTCAATCTAACCTAATTACTACTCTCACAAAGTTGTTTTTGTAACATTTATCTGCTTATACTCTTTATCCAATATATCGATACCACTCTAAAACATCAATAAAAAAACCTCAGTTTCTAAAACTGAGGTTTACAGATAACTCCGAACATTCAATCTCAACAACTATTGAATTCAGTCATTATTACTCGTAACGCCCTACGCTCATCATTCTTCCTGCAATGATAGTTAAACCTTTATAGAGACCTATTTTTGTAAAGGAAAATGCTCACGACTTTCATCTACTCTTTCACGCAATAACTTACCTGGTTTAAAATGCGTTGTGTATTTACCGCTTAATTTTACTGCATCCCCCGTTTTAGGATTACGGCCAATTTTAGGCTCACGGTAGCGAACAGAAAAGCTACCAAAGCCACGAATTTCGATGCGCCCACCCTTTCCTAATGTATCTGTAATATGTTCTAAAATTTTCTTAACACTCTTCTCAATTTCAGAAACTGAACAATGAGGGTATTTTGCGCTAAGTTTTTGGACTAATTCTGATCTTGTCACAGCATTTTCTCCTTGAAATTCATGCGTTATGCTCCATAAAAATATTGATATTTGGTAAATATATGTATATTTTGATAAATAATACAATTTATCACGCGATTCCGCAAGATCTGAAAACAGGATTCTACTATTTTTTTTGTTTTGAAATCAAAGTCATCAAAAGAGAAGGCCATGAGAAACTTGCTCTCATGGCCTCTTTATTACATTTTTTTACAATTTATAGTTCTAAAAAAACTCCAAACTATTATTGTTGTTTCAATTGCTCTTTTAAGAGATCACCCAATGTTGCACCCACTTGTTGGTCATTTGCATACTCAGCGATATCTTGTGCACTTACTTCGTCCACTGCTTTTACAGAGAGAACGATTGAACGGTTACGACGATCAACGCTCACGAAACGTGCTTCAACTTCATCGCCAACATTGTAAACGTTACGAACGTCTTCAACGCGCTCTGAAGAGATCTCTGATGCGCGAAGGTTACCTTCAACACCATCACCAAGATCAACAACTGCATATTTTGCGTCAACTTCAGTAACAACACCTTTCACTAATGAACCTTTCTCATGTTCTGCTAAGAATGAAGAGAATGGGTCTTGATCAAGTTGTTTGATACCAAGAGAGATACGTTCACGATCAGCATCTACTGCTAATACCATTGCTTCGATCTCATCGCCACGGTTATAATCACGAATCGCTTCTTCCCCTGGCATGCTCCAAGAGATATCCGATAAGTGCACAAGGCCATCAATACCACCTTCGAGACCGATAAAGATACCGAAATCAGTAATTGACTTGATCGTGCCGCTGATACGATCATTTTTGTTGTATTTAACCGCAAACTC
The DNA here is from genome assembly GCF_038500265.1 of Ignatzschineria larvae DSM 13226. Classification (NCBI taxonomy): domain Bacteria; kingdom Pseudomonadati; phylum Pseudomonadota; class Gammaproteobacteria; order Cardiobacteriales; family Ignatzschineriaceae; genus Ignatzschineria; species Ignatzschineria larvae. The sequence goes on from NZ_CP150637.1 coordinate 2,198,150, forward strand.
TTCCCATGGATTAGGCATACATTGTTTCATACCAAGAGAGATACGGCGACGTTCTTCATCGATATCAAGAACAACTACGCCCACTTCTTCTCCCGCTGTAACAACTTTAGAAGGGTTAACGTTTTTATTCGTCCAATCCATTTCAGAAACGTGAACAAGACCTTCGATACCAGGCTCGATCTCAACGAAACAACCGTAATCAGTGATGTTAGTCACTTTACCTTTAGTTTGAAGTCCCGCTGGGAAGCGCATTGCGATATCTTTCCATGGATCTTCACCAAGTTGTTTAAGACCTAGAGATACACGGTTACGCTCTTTGTCAAACTTAAGAAGTTTAACTTCGATCTCTTGGTTAATTTCAACAATTTCAGAAGGATGACGAACACGTTTCCAAGCCATATCAGTGATATGAAGAAGGCCATCGATACCGCCAAGGTCAATAAACGCACCGTAATCAGTGAGGTTTTTAACCACACCTTTAACCACATCGCCTTCCTCAAGATTTTTGAGAAGCTCTTCACGTTCTGCAGAATACTCTTCTTCAAGTACCGCACGGCGTGAAACAACGATGTTGTTACGCTTTTGATCAAGCTTAATGGCTTTAAGCTCAAGCTCTTTACCTTCGAGGTAAGCGATATCACGAACAGGGCGAACATCTACTAATGAACCTGGTAAGAACGCGCGCTCTGTACCGATATCCACAGTGAAACCACCTTTAACGCGACCAGAGATAACACCTTTAATGATTTCATCATTTTCAAGTTTTTTCTCAAGGAACGCCCAAACTTCTGCACGTTTCGCTTTCTCACGAGAAAGACGTGTTTCACCGAAACCATCTTCAAGTGATTCAAGGACAACATCAACTTTATCGCCAACTTGAACTTCTAACTCACCATTCAAATCTTGAAATTGTTCAGCAGGGATACGACCTTCACTTTTAAGGCCAGCATCAACAATGACAAAACCATTTTCGATTTTGACAACTGTTGCTTTAATAATTCCACCGATTTCACGTGCTTGTTCTTCGGCAATTGATTGTTCAAATAAATCTGCAAAACTTAATGACATATATATTTAAAATGCATAGGCCACGTTGGATCAGATAGGATCTCGATTCTATCGTTTCAAAGATCGCTGTGATCTGCCTACGACTTGTTTAAGGGTAATAAAAAATCATAGATCAAATGAGATTATCCCGCGAACTGATCTATGAAACCTGCTTTTTATCCTAGAAATTACAAGATGAATACCTATAATCCGCTACAATGAAATGCATACATTAATAAATGTACATTACTCATATTGAGCTAATGCATTGTTACAAATCGACTAATTAGGGAATCGCTCTACAACCGCATCCCACGCTTTTTGTAAAACCTCTGCCACCGTTAAGTGGGAAGTATCAATAATGAGTGCATCCTCTGCAGGCACTAAAGGCGAGGCTGACCGCGTCCGATCTCGCTCATCTCTTGCTTCTACCTCGGATAAAATCTGCTCTATATTAGCGCAAATACCGCTTTCTAACAACTGTTTATGCCGTCTTTTTGCTCGCTCTTTCGCACTCGCTGTCAAAAAAAGCTTCAAAGGCGCTGAAGGAAAGACCACCGTTCCCATATCTCGACCATCAGCAATAAGCCCCGGATCCTGCGCAAAATCTCGTTGTCGCTGCAATAAATGACTGCGAACTTTAGGGTGTTTCGCAACAATCGATGCCATATTTCCCGTCGTTTCAGCCCGTACTTTACCGGTCACTTTTTCCACACCCAGATAGATCTCCAACACTTCATCTTCGATCTTAAAGGTTAAAGGTAGATTCACAGCAAGATCAGCTACCTTATCTTCTGCTTCAAGGTCGATATTTTGAGATTGTGCAAAAATAGCCAATGCCCGATAAATCGCGCCAGAATCTAAAAAATGCCAACCGAGCTTTTGCGCCAACTGCAATGATAAAGTGCCCTTCCCGACCCCACTTGGGCCATCTACTGTAATAATATTTTGCATAGATCTATCCTAGTTTTTATGAAATCTATTTTTTATGAAAAATTCTGTCACTGCGCTTTTTCAGGAACTTTCCATCCATGAAAGCACTATTATTGTCCACTTTATGCTATCCTAATATGCATATTAATTTTCAATAAATAAGTAATATAAAGACGTACATAAAATATGTATATCAATACATATAAACACATTGTTAAATGTAGCATATTTTGAATGAAAGCGTGGTTTTACCCCTGACTTTTAGCCACTATGATTACAAAACACTAATAGGATCTATTTCATGAAATTAACCATTGCAACGCGCGAAAGCCCTCTTGCTCTTTGGCAAGCCAATCATGTAAAAACAACGCTTCTAAAGCACTTCCCAGATCTACAAGTAGAACTTCTAGGAATGACCACGAAAGGCGATCAGCTTCTCTCTTCTCCACTCAGTAAAATTGGTGGAAAAGGGCTCTTTATCAAAGAGCTTGAAGTTGCCATGTTAGAAGGCCATGCCGATATTGCGGTACATTCTATGAAAGATGTCCCTATGGCATCTCAGTTACCTGATGGATTATCTGTACCGGTCGTTATGAAGCGAGAAGACCCCCGAGATGCGCTGGTGTCAAGGCGCTACACTTCTCTTGAATCACTACCGCATGGGGCTATCGTTGGCTCTTGCTCGCTACGTCGCCGAGCACAGATTCAGGCACTACGCCCTGATCTCGTCCTAAAAGACTTACGAGGCAACGTCAATACTCGTTTACAAAAACTCGATAATGGCGAATTTGATGCCATTATTCTTGCAGCGGCAGGACTTAAACGCCTTGGTTTTGAAGATCAAATTAGTGAGTATCTAGCTGATACAGTCTCTCTACCGGCAGTGGGACAAGGCGCCATTGGCATTGAGTGTAAATCAGATAATGAAGCGGTGTTAAAGCTCATTATGACGCTTAATGACCCTGATACTGCGATTTGTGTTAAGGCTGAACGAGCATTTAATGCAAGACTCAACGGCGGTTGCCAAGCACCCATTGCCGGATTTGCACAATTAACGGAGTCAGGCCTCTATCTTCGTGGATTAGTCGGCGACTTAGATCATGGCACTATTTTATTCCATGAAATCACAGGACGCCCTGAAGATGCTGAAGCCATTGGAACGGCACTTGCCGATCATCTATTAGCGCAGGGAGCGAAAGAGATTCTGGACAAGATCTATGGACAAGCTTAAGCAATCTCATAGTAACCTTTCCCCTTCAGAGATCGGCATTATTATCACACGCCCTGAAGGACAAGGTCTATGGCTAATAGAAAAGATCACTCAGAGTGGAATGCACGCATTCTCATTGCCGGGTTTTACCATTGAACCCTCCACGCATACCGCTGAAATTGAACAGACTAAGGCGCAGATAACACAATATGATTATCTACTCTTTACAAGTCCGAATGCTGTTAAATATGCCGATTATTTCCAGATTCCCTTTGATAAAATTAAAGGCTGTATAGCGCTTGGCCGGGGTACCGAACGTGCCCTGCGGGCATTCCTAACGCAGACCGGGATTATTACCGCGCCGAAGCCTTATACCTCTGAGGCGTTAATTGCATTACTCAAGAAGAAGCACCTTGTAAAAAACCGATCAGTCCTCATTATGAGTGGTGAAGGCGGACGCCGATTATTGGCAAAAGCCATTATTAATCTAGGAGGCAAGGCACAATATTGCGACCTCTATTGCCGAAAAGCACCTGTAAATACGGATCTATCAGCGATTACGGCTTTCAAAAATACGCAGAACAATACAGATAAACAACTCTACCTTGTAATCTCAAGCCAAGAAGCTTTTCATAATTTACTCCCTGAAATAACAAAAAATAACGTACGATCCTCGATAAATGGCGTATTTGTCGCTAGCGATCGTTTGCAAAACATTGTAAAATCAGAGAGATTTGAGAATATTATTGTCGCTAAATCGGCACTTGAAAGTGACCTTTGGCAGGCTATTGAGATGCAATTACTCTCTCAAACCCCTAATTTGGACTCCCCTTTAACGATCTCATCTGATAATGATAAGGAGCTCTCTATGACTAAAAAAGAGCAAAAGCAGAACAAAAACCGCGCAACTGAAAATAAAGTTGCAACCTCTTCTGAAAATACCGCAGAAATCACAACAAACGCAGCTGAAACAGGAGATGCTGTCGTGATTGATGACGCTAAAGCACCAGAAATGGCAGCTACAGCAGCGCAAAAAACAGAAGACGTGGTTGACACTGTAGCGCAGGATGAGGCTACATCAAATGATAATAGGGATATTAAAGAAGCAATCACTCAAGAAAACATCAGTGATGCTAAGGACGAGCATTTTGATGACAATGATCAAGATTCGACATCACCACCTATCACTCCAAAAACAACAGCACACGCCTCTGGCAGTGGAGGAAAAGTTGTTGGTTATATTGCACTCTTAGTCGCACTTGCGGCAGCAGGTGTTAGTGGATTTACTTACTATCAAAGTACGCTCGGTAAAGATGACCAGCTCACAGGACTTAAAAGCTCATTACAAAGTAGCCAAAGCGATCTGCAAACACTCACTACAAACTTCAGTAAGCTTCAATCAGAGTTGAATGCCCTTAAAGCAACCGCAAATAAAGCGCCTTCTACCAATCCTGCCGATGATTCTGTTCAAGGACAAGTTACACTGCTTGCACAGAAATATGATTCACTCAATGATGCTTTGGCACAATCTGCAAAAGGTTTACAAGGTCAACTCGATACACTGAAGACAGCACAGCAAGCATTAGAAGAGAAAACAACACAGATTGATAATATCGCTAAAGTCAGTGATCAGGCGATCACTATTGCGAATAGTTTTGATAAGAAACTTGCAGAGCAAGATCTCAAACAAGCAGTCGTTTTAGATGAAGCGAAAGAGCTGATCACCACGATTAAGAGCATTACTGATCTTGAGCTCCTTCGCACGACAGAAGTGGATTATCTCCTTAAAATTGCCGTACAAAAAGTAGAGTACGATAAAGATTATAAAGGTGCTGCGGATCTTTTAACGACTGCCATTGATCGTCTTGGTCAAATTAATAGCATTAACTTCACAGAAACAAAACAGCTCTTAGAATCTAATATCACAGATCTGAAAGCACTCAATCCTGTCAATATGATGATGATTACAGAACGTCTTGAAAAGGTAGCCTCACTTGCACAGCATGCACCGCTTAAGAGCGATAGCGCACTTGTGAATCTCAAAAAAGAGATCTTCGATCAGCCTACTGATGAGGGCAATTCTTGGGGAGATAAGCTTCATAACTCACTCAAGCATCTTATTGTGATCGAAGATAAACGTGCTGATGTGCCTGAGCTTATGGCAAAAGAGGATCGTTTCTTCTTAGTGCAAAATATTCAGCTCGAATTAACATCTGCTAAAATCGCAGCGCAACAGGATCAATTCGATCTCTTTGATCATTCATTAGATACCGTCAAATCTTGGATTACCACCTATTTTGATGAAGATAATGCAGATGTTCGTGAAGCATTGAAGCAATTGCAGTGGATGCTTGATGCGAAATTTGATACAACACCGCCAAATATCCAACGAACCTTAACAGATTTCGAAGCAACCCTTCGAGCGTATAAAGGAGCGTAATCATGGGACGATTATTGAAAACCCTAGGCTGGATTATACTGATTCCAATCCTCGCCATTTTACTCTTTTACACCGTGAAAGATGATACGGGACAAGTACTCATTACCGGTACTTTTCCAATCATTGGCCCAAAGACAATCCATACCACAATCGTAGGGGGATTGCTTCTTGCCGCCATTGCAGTATTGATTATCTACGTCATTATTCGAGTGGTGATTACGATTATTAAAACACCACACCATTTACGTCGTTTTTCACTTAATCGAAAAGCACGAACAGCAGACAAAAAGTTTGCTCAAGCGGAAATCGCGTTACTCGAGAATAAACCCGATGTTGCAGAAGATCTCTTCTTGACGGCAGCAAAAGGGAGTAAAAGTCCAAACCTCTGCTATGTAGGTGCAGCACGAGCAGCCCAATTATTAGGCAAAGAAGATCGCCGGGATCGTTATTTACGAGAAATCGATCTTTCTGGATCTAAACATGATCGTGAAATTGCAGAAATTAAACGTGCGGAGATTCTTATCGAGGCAGATGAGAGTGATAAAGCTGAAAAGCTTCTCAAAGATCTACTCTCACGCCATAAAAGCTTCCCTGCTGTGCTCATGCTGGGTGTTACACTGCAACGTCAGGGCAAAAATGAGGAGTTATTCCGTTTACTTCCAGATCTACAGCGAGCAATTCCTCGTTTAACACCTTCAGAAGATGTTACGCAATTGACGCAAGATATCTACAAAGCACTCTTTGATTATGCAAGTACGATTAGTCATGATTCCGATCAACTTAAAATTGTTTGGAATCGTCTCCCCAAAGGTTTACAGCATGACCCTGATCTTTTAATCCATTATGCCAATCGTCTGCTTGATGTAGGGGATACCAAACAAGCAGAAGGATTATTGCGTAAAGAGATTAACCGCACACAAAATGATCGCTTAATCTTAGCTTATGCCCATCTCTATCGTGGGGATCAGCCTAAATTACTCAAACATGCGAAACGTTTCCATGAAACACAACCTGACAGCGCTATTACACAATATACATTAGCGAATATGCTCTTTAGAAGCCAGCAATTTGAAGAAGCTAAGACTCACCTCTTAAAAACGATTGAGCTTGATTCCCAATTTGCAAAAGCCTATCAGCTACTCGGGGAAGTATTGCTCGCTGAAGGGGACAAGGAAGGGGCATTAAAGGTCTTCCAGCAAGGGATTACAATCATGCTCAATGAACGACCTAAAGATGTAAAAGTCGTAGATGGTGAGCTACTGATTGAATCCACTGATAAACTTGGTCATGCAAAAGCAGGGATCGAAGTCGTAGAGGGTGAAATTGTTGATGACATGCAAGATGCCACAACAATGGATGCTGATCCTGAATCAGAGACAACAACTGATACGGCAGAAGAAACCAACAATCCCGATCCTCGTCGCTCGCTATAAATCGACAAGGTCATCATAAAAATTAAATCCTAAGATTTCCTGAGAATCTTAGGATTTTTTATATCTTCAGCAGATTAAGCAAGTTCACTCCGGCAACTCCTTTCATACATCTTATTGACCTTCTTGACCTTATTGTCCTCGTAAAGAGAATTCACTCGAAGTAATTCTTTGAAGCCCCTCTTCTGTTTGCACCAGCAGTGCTCCATCTCGATTAATCCCAATTTCTCTCCCTTTACTGTACAACTCATTCCCGCGCCAGATCGCTACATCTTGACCATAAAAACAGCTCTTATCAGGCCAAATTTGGGTAATATCCACAGGATTTCTATCAGGATTAACAACATCTTGCCACAGGCGATAAAGCGCCGTTGTTAATGCGGCCACTAAAATATTGCGATCAATGGGTTCCCCCACAATCTCCTCACAACAAGCAGGATTATTACTTAACTCATTTTGAGCAGCTTGCACTGCTTGAGTAAGAGGTTGATCATTATTAACACCAATACCAATCACGACGACAATCCCTTGAACTGTAATCTTTGTTTCCACTAAAATACCGGCGAGCTTCCGATTTTGATACCAAATATCATTAGGCCATTTAAGCTTAATATCTGTCAGCCCCATATTACGCAGCGTATCTAATAGAATAATGCCCACCCGCACACTCAGACTCGGTAAAAGAGCCATCGCAGTTAAGGGGAATTCTACTCTCAAGGAAAAATAGAGATTGACCGCCAATGGAGAAATCCACTGTTTCTCTCTTCGCCCCCTGCCACTTTGTTGCATCTCTGCAACAGCAATCGCAATTGGGGCAATCTTTTCAGCAGCATCGATATTCAGCATCAATAGATCCGCATTTGTAGATTCCGTTATAAAGTTGTTCAAAATATAACACTGCTGGTTAATAATCTGAGGTAGGTAACTACGAATTTCAGCTTCATCAAGCGGCTGATATCGTTTAAGTGTCGTTATTGTTGGATTCAGATCATCACTATCGCCAGGATTAAATTCAAAAAGTTCACTTTGCTTGGCTAACCATTGACTACTTGCTATCGCCTGTTCGAGTGATAAGGAGATTTGATGGAATATTAATAATGCCGGTAATACATAGGATTCTCGCTCTGAAAGATAAGGAAAAAGCAGGCTAGCCCCTTCAATAATACGAGTATTGATAGCGTGATTCTTTTCTACTTCCTGTATTAAATTCTTTTGCTCACCCATCGTTGCTACCCTTTTCTCTAACTATACCCCATAAAAAAGAGCGCTCAACTGAGCACTCTTCTACGATTTTGAATGACTATTCAACATTGATCAGCCATCAATAAGCAACTTCTCATTTTAGCTAAAGAAAATCACGCTAAATAGTAAAAGCCAACCTACAAAACAGAGACCACCAATAATAAAGAGTGGTAATCTATATAAAAATACACTTTCTGACATGACTTCCCCTTCTTGTTCAGGAAATAAATACTAATTATAGTACATTAACAACAGCATCTGCCGCAAGTTCAATATTTTGATCATTGAGCGCTGCGATACAGATTCGACCAGAACCAACTGTATAGATAGCGTAATCCTTTTTCATTTTCTCTACTTGATCTGCATTAAGACCTGAGTAAGAAAACATTCCAGCTTGTTGATTAATAAACTCAAAATCAATTTTATCTTGTTTGCTATTTAAAAGCTTCACAAATTTAGCACGCATATCCTTAATGCGATCACGCATCTCAGCCAGCTCTTGCTCCCAAGATGCTCTTAATGTGGGATCTGCTAAGACATAGTGAACGATTTGCGCCCCGTATGATGGAGGTGAAGAGTAGATCGCACGCACCATTGTTTTAAGTTGCGATGTAATTCGCTCTTGCTCTTTTGCATCAGAAGTAATAACGGTTAATGCGCCAATACGCTCGCTATAGAGAGAGAATGATTTAGAGAAAGAAGTGGCAATAAAGACCGGGATATTCTGCTCTGCAAAGATATGAATTGATTCAGCATCTTCACGAATACCTTTTGAAAATCCTTGATAAGCCATATCCAAAAATGGGATCAAATCGCGCTCTTTAAAGAGCTTCGCAACTTTCTGCCACTGTTCTGTCGTTAAATCAGCCCCTGTTGGGTTATGACAACAAGCATGCAAAATGACGATACTATTGGCCGGCAATGTTTCCATAAATTGATAGAATTTATCAAAAGCAACGCCTTTAGTTTCAGGGTCGAAGTAAGGATAACGCGCCACTTTAAATCCTGCACCCTCAAAAATCGCAATATGGTTATTCCAAGTAGGATCAGAGACATAAACGGTACTATTTGGCACAATTGTATGAAGAAAATCAGCGCCGACTTTAAGTGCACCGGTTCCGCCTAATGATTGTACCGTTGCAAGACGTTTCTCTTGATAGAGTGCATGATCTTCGGTAAAAAGCAGTTTTTGCACACAATCAACATAACTCCCCAAACCACTCATCGGTAGATAAACTTTAGGTGTAGGATGCTCATAAAGATATTTTTCAGCCGCTTTTACCGCATTTAAAATCGGCACTTGGCCATTGGCATCTGAATAGATCCCAATACTTAAATTGACTTTTGGATCTCTAGGATCTTTTTTGTAAGCCTCTACAACCCCTAGAATTGCATCATCAGGTGCTAATGGTACTTCATTAAATAGTTTCATCTTTTCCTCTCTTGTTATAACGGCCAAACGAAGATCACCGTTGGTACTACTGTAATAATGAGTAGTAAATCAAGCAATAATCCCATTCGCCAATAATCCCCAAATTGATAGCCTCCCGGCCCCATCACTAATGTATTTGAATGGTGGCCAATCGGTGTATTAAATGCACACGAACAAGCAATCGCAATAATCATTAGATAAGGGTCAATATTATGCCCCATCATATTCGCAATCCCTACCGCAATCGGTGCCATAATCACCGCTGTTGCCGAGCTATTAATTACATCTGTTATCAACATCGTAATCAACATGACAATAGCTAATACTACCACACCGGGAAGCCCCTCTAAAAGCGGGATAATCAATGCGACAATAATATTGGTTGCACCCGTTGCTTCTAGCGCCGCGCCTACGGTGATAAAACAACCTAAGAGCACAACAAGCGGCCCATCAATACTCTGATAAACTTCTCTTAATGTAATGATTTTAAAGATAATCATCAAGAAAATTGCCAAGGGAAATGCAATATGGGGTGGGAGAATTTGCAAGGCGACTGCTAAGATTGCTAACAAAAAGATAATGACCGTTGGCCACATTTTTGAAGAGGGCTTTAGGCGAATATTACGTTCAGCAAGTGGCAAGCATCCTAGATAGCTCATCATCTCCGGAAGCTCTTTTTTATAACCTTGTATCAGCAGAATATCCCCAGCTTTCAAGGTCACTCGGGAAAATCGTTGTCGAATTTTCTCCCCTTGCCGGGAAATACCGAGAATATTGATATTGTATTTCTCTTTTAAGTAGAGCTCTGAAATCGTGCCATTGGTAATACGTGCACCGGGGTTAACAATCACTTCTAGTACTTCAATTGAATCGGGCGTATGTTCTTTTGACGCTTTAGAAAACTCAATATCCACACCCGTTAATAATTCTAACTGTTTGAGATCTTCCGGCTGACCTTCGATCAAAAGCACATCTTTCTCCCGCAGAATCTCCTCTTTACTCGGCGATAAAATACGCCTTGCACCTCGAAGGAGCGTCACCACATTAACATGATCCTCCGTCACCTTCTCTAGTTCTCGAATCGTTTTACCGATAAATTTATTATTCGGAACAATTCGTGCTTCTAAAAGATAGTCATCCGTTTCAAACAGCCGACTACTATTCTCCGTTCCGCGTACAGGAATCAGACGCCAACCAATAAAGGAGATATAGATAAGACCAACGATCACCACCACAATCCCGGTAGGTAAAAAGTCAAACATCGAAAAAGCACCAGCAACAGGATCTGCAGTCTCTCGATATTGCGCAATAATCATATTAGGAGGCGTTCCGATTAAAGTGGCAGTTCCACCCAATAAAGAAGCAAAGGCCATCGGCATCAGAAGCTTAGAGGTTGGTATTTTATAACGTTGTGAAACCTGTAACGCCACAGGCATAATCAGTGCAAGTGCCCCGACATCATTCATAAATGCCGAGAAAAATGCCACAAGTCCTGTGAGCGTTAAGACTAATAGTGCCGGCCGATCTGAAAAACGACTCAAGTGTTGTGATAAATGGTAAGTTACCCCAGTATTGCCTAATGCATAGCTTAGTACTAATACAGAGGCAACCGTAATCACAGCTCGGTGACTAAATCCTGAAAATGCATTATTAATCGGAACGACGCCGACTAATACCATCACTAATAATGCGCCTAGCGCGACAACATCGTAGCGCCATTTACCAATCATAAAGGCAATAAAGCTACAGAGTAGAATCAATAGTGCGTAGAGTTGCACATTAGAGATTCCCTGAATCAAAGGGCCTGAAAATAGGGTCAGCATAAGTTATATCATTGATGCAATTATTGACGAGAAATTAAGAGTTTTTCTTGAGCAGAAAGCATTCCTGCCTTCTCTTCATCTGTAAATGATTGCTGATGATATACGCCTGTCTCTCCATCTAGATGCCAGGCAGTATAATCCTCAAAATAGTACTGCAATCCTTCTCGTATAATATGCGCCTTAATTGATTCGTTGTAAATAGGTGTTGCAATCTCGATCCGTCTGAAAAAGTTGCGGTGCATCCAGTCAGCACTCGAAATATAGAGCAGCTCTTCACCACTATGATAAAAGTAGAATACTCGTGAGTGCTCTAAAAATCGCCCAACCACAGAAAAGACTCGTATATTTTCTGAAAATCCAGGTAATCCTGGGCGCAATGAGCAAGCCCCTCGAACTAGAAGATCAATTTTCACCCCAGCATTAGAAGCTTCATAGAGCTTTTCAATAATACTTTTCTCTAATAATGCATTCATCCGTGCTTTAATATAGGCAGGCCGGCCCGCTTGTGCTTCTGCAATCTCATACTCAATATGTTCAATGATATTATCATAAAGAGTAAAAGGTGCTTGCCATAGTTTATTTAGATGAGAAGGACGCCCTAAACTCCCTAAATTGACAAAAATATCGGTTACATCTTGCGCTATCTCTCGATCACAAGTCATCACTGCAAAATCAGTATAGACTCTTGCTGTACCGGTATGATAATTCCCTGTGCTCACATGGGTATAATATTCAAGATGATCAGGATTGTTCTCCGTTGGTTCATGCCGTACGATCAATAACATTTTCGCATGGGTTTTATAACCAAAAATCCCATATACTACTTTCGCACCCGCCTCCTCTAATACCGAAGCCCAAGCAAGATTTGTCTCTTCATCAAAACGAGCCATGAGTTCACAAACAACATTCACCTCTTTACCATTTTTAGCTGCGGTAATAAGATGTTGCATTAATTGCGATTCTGTTCCTGTACGATAGATCGTCATTCGAATCATCTGCACCTGAGGATCTTTTGCTGCCGCTTCTAATAATTTTACAGTGGGGGCAAAACTATCGAAAGGATGATGGAATAGTTGCGTCTTTTGTCGAATCACAGCAAATAGATCATGTCCATCACTCCATTTATCTGCAAACTTTGGTTGAAACTCTGGATAAAATAGCTCACTTTTTCCCTTTAAAAAATCCCGTAACTCTCTAAAGCGAGTCAAATCAATAAAATGGGCAATCGGATAGACCTCATAATCTTCAAGCTCAAACTCTTTCATTAGAAACTGAATCAGTTTTTTGGGCATATGTTTGCTAATCTCTAAGCGCACCGCATGCCCAAAATTACGTTGATGAAGCTCCCCTTTCAACGCCTGGTGTAAATTGGTTAATTCCTCTTTATCAATAAAAAGATGACTATTTCTCGTCACTCGAAATTGGTAAGCTGCTTTTACAGTAAAGCCATTAAAGATCGTTTTGAGTTTATCGCGGATCACTTCACAGATAGAGGTGAAACGAACAACTCCATTGCAACTAGCTAATAATACTAAAGAAGGAAGGTTTTTAGGTAACGAGAGCATCGCGGTATCGACCTCTCGCCCATAGACATCTTTCCCTTTTAATTCAATAATATAATTTAAAGATTTGTTATAGATATGTGGAAAAGGATGGGCAACATCCAATGCAATGGGTGTCAATAAGGGGTTAATAAATTCCTGAAAATAGAGATCTAATTGCGCACGATCGTCCACGGTCCAATCTTTGCGCTTAATAAACTTAACACTAGCCTCCTTCTCTAACTGCGGTAGAATATCGTGAGAAAAGACCTCATACTGTTCATGCACTAAAGCAGATACTCGCTCATAGATATCCATTTGCCAACCATGAGCGCTTTCACCATCAATATTGTCCTCTCCTGCGAAAATACGTTCTTTGATATTGGCAAAACGTACCTCAAAAAACTCATCTAAATTAGAGGAGACAATGGTAATAAAATTAAGCCGCTCTAATAGCGGTGTCATTTTATTTTCAGCCTGTTTTAAAACGCGTTCTTGAAAAGCTAAGATAGATTTTTCTCGATTAATTAACGGTAATTCCATCACATCTAATTCCCTTATCGACATAAAAAAGCCCGCTTATCAATGATAGCGGGCTCTCACTATTTAATTAAAAACTTTTCAATCTATTTACTGCATCAAGCTGCGATTGAGCAAGTGTCAGCTCTATTAGCGCCTTTTCAATATCAAGTGATTGCCCACCAGATTCGATCGCTTTACGAGCCTCTTCTTGTGCCTTTTGCACAGCAGCGGCATCTAAATCCTTTGCTCTCTCAGCACTATCTGCAAGAACAATAATCTCTTGCGGTTGGACTTCAAGTAAACCACCTGAGATCCAAAACACCTCTTCTTTATCATTCTCTAAGGTCAAGCGGACTTGACCTGCTTTAAGTTGTGCTAAAGTGGGTACGTGACCAGGATAAACACCTATCTCACCTGTAATTGCTGTCGCCGCAAAAAACGTCGCAACGCCTGAATAGAGCTCTTTTTCAGCACTTACAACAGTGACATTGATAGTTTTCATATGATCCCCTTATTACTTTTTATTCTCTTTCGCGTAACGATCAAGAACTTCATTAAAGTTACCGGTCATATAGAACATCTGCTCAGGAATATGATCCCCTTCGCCAGCAAGAATCGCTTTAAAGCTTGTAATCGTATCTTGCAATGAAACATATTTACCAGGTGCACCTGTAAAGACTTCGGCAACATGGAATGGTTGTGATAAGAAACGTTGAATCTTACGCGCACGAGATACAGTTAACTTATCATCTTCTGACAGCTCATCCATACCAAGAATCGCGATAATATCTTTGAGTTCTTGATAACGTTGGAGAATCATCTGAACACCACGTGCTGTATCATAATGTTCTTGACCAATCACTAATGGATCTAACTGACGTGAAGTTGAATCAAGCGGATCTACCGCAGGGTAGATACCTAATGATGCGATATCACGTGAAAGAACGATTGTTGCATCTAAGTGCGCAAACGTTGTTGCTGGTGATGGGTCAGTTAAGTCATCCGCAGGAACATAAACCGCTTGTACTGAGGTAATTGAACCCTTCTTAGTTGAGGTAATACGTTCTTGTAATACACCCATCTCTTCTGCAAGCGTTGGCTGATAACCTACGGCTGAAGGCATACGACCTAATAACGCCGATACCTCAGTACCTGCAAGCGTGTAACGATAAATATTATCGATAAAGAGAAGAACATCGCGACCTTCGTCACGGAAATACTCAGCCATAGTAAGGCCTGAGAGTGCTACACGAAGACGGTTCCCAGGTGGCTCATTCATCTGGCCATACACCATCGCAACTTTATCTAATACGTTAGAATCTTTCATCTCGTAGTAGAAGTCGTTCCCTTCACGAGTACGCTCACCTACACCCGCGAATACTGAAAGACCTTCATGTGCTTTAGCGATGTTGTTGATTAATTCCATCATGTTAACGGTTTTACCAACACCCGCACCACCGAAGAGACCAACTTTACCACCTTTTGCAAATGGGCAGAGAAGATCGATTACCTTAATACCTGTTTCTAATACTTCTGTAGAACCTGCTTGATCTTCATAACTTGGCGCTTTACGGTGAATCGCCCAATGCTCAGTTGCCTCAACTGGACCTGCGTAATCCACAGGACGACCTAAAACGTCCATAATACGACCTAATGTGCCTTTACCGACAGGTACAGAGATCGGACTCTTAGTATCTATAACCTCAAGTCCTCTTTGTAGGCCATCAGAACTACCCATTGCGATCGTTCTAACAATTCCATCACCGAGTTGTTGCTGTACTTCAAGTACAAGATCATCCTTTGATCCAACAACATTCAGTGCACTATATATACTTGGAACGGCATCACGTGGAAATTCCACGTCAACAACCGCACCAATTATCTGTACAATTTTTCCTGACATACTCTATCTAAACCTCATTTACCCAAATTTTTGTTAACGTCATATTAATTGATTGCGGCTGCACCACTAACAATCTCAGTAATCTCCTGAGTAATCGCTGCTTGACGAGCCTTGTTATACACTAACTGTAACTCATCAATCAGATCGCTTGCATTATCACTTGCTGCTTTCATTGCAATCATCCGAGCGGCCATTTCACAGGCAACATTCTCTACCACAGCTTGGTAAATTGCATACTCAACATAACGGTCTAACACGATACTCATCAATTCGGCAGGCGCAGAATCATACTCATAGTCCCACGCTAAGTTTGAATCGCCTGGCGTAACACTCTCAAATCCCAACTGTTCTTGCAGAGCACCGGGAATAACCGGTAGCACCTGAATCGTTGTTGGTTTCTGCGTCATGGTATTAACGAACTCATTTGCAAAGACATGAAGCTCATCAATTTTGCCGTCTTGGAAAAGATCTAACATAGTGGTTGTAACACCGATAAGATCTTTAGAAGCAGGATTGTCACCAAGATTATTTGCAGTTGCTACGAGATCCCCCCCGAAACGGGCAAAAAATGCATTTGCTTTATTTCCAATGGTTGCAACATCTACTTCAATATTGCTCTCTTGCCAAACCTTCATCTGAGTCGCGACAAGTTTAAATAAGTTATTATTCAACCCTCCCGCTAGACCACGATCAGAGCTCACAACAATAATGCCCACACGTTTGACTTCCCGTGGAATCAGATATTGATGTTTGAACTCTTCAGGTGTTGCCTCACCTAAATGCGCTGCAAGCTTGATAATTTGTTGCGCATAAGGGCGAGATTTATCACGACGAAGCTGAGTTGCACGCATTTTACTTGCTGCAACCATCTCCATCGCACTAGTAATCTTTTGCGTATTACTAATGCTTTTAATCTTGCCACGTATTTCTTTTCCAACAGCCATGAAATCCCTACCTAATTGCTATCTGTTACAATCTAGAAAGTTACTTATGCAACTTTCCAGGTTTCACCTTTTTTATATTGACTTACAACTTTGTCAAGTGATGCTAAGACTTCATCATTGTAAGCACCTTTGCTATTGAGGTCTTGTAAGAGTTCTTGCTCTGTCGCATTTGCTGAAGCGATAAGACCTTGTGCAAATGGGCGAACTTCTTCAATAGGTAGATCATCAACATATTTGTACTCAATTGCATAGAGAATTAGAGCCATCTCAGCAATGCTATATGGACGATATTGTGCTTGTTTCATAAGCTCAGTGACACGTTGACCACGCGCTAATTGCTTACGAGTGACTTCATCAAGATCAGAAGCGAATTGTGAGAACGCGGCTAATTCACGATATTGTGCAAGCGCAAGACGAACGCCACCACCTAATTTACTAATTAATTTAGTTTGGGCCGCTCCCCCTACACGAGATACTGAGATACCAGCATTCATCGCAGGACGGATACCTGAGTTAAAGAGATTCGACTCAAGGAAGATCTGACCATCTGTGATTGAAATAACGTTTGTTGGAACGAATGCAGATACGTCTCCACCTTGTGTTTCAATAATGGGTAATGCGGTTAATGAACCTGTTTTACCTTTTACTTCACCATTTGTGAATTTTTCAACGTAATCTGCATTAACACGTGCAGCACGCTCAAGAAGACGTGAATGGAGGTAAAATACATCCCCAGGATATGCTTCACGACCTGGAGGACGACGAAGAAGAAGGGAAATTTGACGATAGGCAACCGCTTGTTTTGATAGGTCATCATAGATGATTAACGCATCTTCACCACGATCACGGAAATATTCACCCATTGTACAGCCTGTGTAAGCTGAAAGGTATTGCATTGCTGCTGAATCAGAAGCACCTGCAGCTACCACAATCGTATGTTCCATCGCACCATGCTCTTCGAGCTTTGTTACGATATTCGCAATGGTTGAGTTCTTCTGACCAATAGCGACATAGATACATTTAATGCCACTACCTTTTTGGTTAATAATTGTATCGATTGCGATTGCGGTTTTACCTGTTTGACGGTCACCGATGATAAGCTCACGCTGACCACGGCCGACTGGAACCATTGAGTCAATTGCGATATAACCTGTTTGCATTGGTTGATCAACTGATTGACGATCAATAACGCCTGGTGCGATCTGCTCGATAGGCGCAGTTAACTTAGTACCAAGCTCACCTTTACCATCGATAGGATTCCCTAATCCGTCAACAACACGACCTAATAATTCAGGACCGACTGGTGTTTCCAGGATACGGCCAGTACATTTTACTTTATCGCCTTCTGTGATTTTTTCATAATCACCGAGAAGTACAACACCAACAGAATCTCTCTCAAGATTGAGCGCAAGGCCACGAACACCGTGTGGTAATTCAACCATTTCACCTTGCATCACAGCATTAATTCCGTGAACGCGCGCAATTCCATCAGTTAAACTAACAACGGTACCTTCCGTTCTTTCTTCCGGCTTGAGCTGAAATTCTTCAATCTTGGATTTAATGAGATCACTGATCTCAGATGGATTTAATTGCATCTTTTAAATCTTCCTCTTATATTCATTAAACTTAATTCATTGATCGGATCATGCCGTCTAAACGACCTAAAATTGAACCATCAATGACTAAATCATCTATTTTTAAAATAGCACCACCTAACAAGGAAGGCGAAATGGTTACTGTTAATTCGATCTCTTTATTAAAACGTTTTTGAAGAGCCTTAACAAACATCTCTCTCTGCCCATCCGTCAATGGATATGCACTTTGCAACTCCACCTCTTGGATATTTCGTTCTTCTAATAAACGCATTCTGTACTCGTCATAAACAGAAGGCAAAATCTCATAACGTTTATTGTCACAAATAGTAAGCAGGAAGTTCTCCTCCTCTTTTGTGAGATCACGATTTAAAATCTTAGCTGCTAATTCACCTAAGAATGCTGTTTTCTTTTCGGAACCTAGCTCAGGTAAGCTCATTACTTCACAAGTTGCCTCGTTACCCATTAAGGTTTTTAATGAGTAAAGAAATTCTCTCCAACGATCTTCGCTTTGAGAATCCTCTTTGGCAACCATAAACACGGCTTCTGCATAAGGTCTTGCTACTGTTGCTAAATCTGACATATTTACTTTACATCGTTTATTAGTTATCAAAATGCTCTTCGAGTGAAGAGCAGGCGACTATAGCTGATTGGCTAACTCTTCTAACATCTTAGCATGAGTTTTCTCATCAACTTCTTTTTCAATGATCTTACTCGCACCTAAGATACTTAAAGCAACAACCTGTTTTCTCAAACTTTCTTTCGCTTGATTCACTTCTGCTTCAATCTTCGCATGCGCCGCATCGATCTCTCTTTGCCCAACTTCTTTGCTATCTTCTTTTGACTTTGCAATCAAACTATCTGCTTGGCTTTGAGCTTTACCCACAAGACTTGCAGCTTCAAGATGAGCCTTTTTCATAAGCTCATTAATCTCTGCTTCTGTCGTTGCTTGAGCCGCGACACTCTCTTCTGCTGCAGCTAAACCTTCAGCAATTTTTGCACGTCGCTCTTCAATAGCTTTGATTAAAGGTGGCCAGATAAACTTCATAACCACCAAAACCAAAATGAAAAAGACGATAAACTGGGCAATCAAGGTTGCGTTAATATTCATTTTACTACCTATCCTTTATATGCCTGTATAACAAATGTCTTTACCACTTAAGCTTAAGTGTAATGTAATTGTGTAATTACGCACCTGCGAATACAGTCATACCAAAGAATACAGCAATACCAACACCGATTAAGAATGCCGCATCGATAAGACCAACAAGGATGAATACTTTTGGTAATAATGAATCCATGATTTCTGGTTGTCTTGCTGAAGCTTCAATGTATTTTGAACCTAACATAGAAATACCGATTGCCGCACCAATTGCACCAAGACCAACGATAATACCGCAAGCGATTGCAACTAAACCCATAATATAACTCCTTAATTTAAGAAAACACTAATGTTAACAATAATTGACAAAACACAATCTTACGATTGATTCTTTAATGAGATTCATGCGCTTGACCTAGATAAACTAATGTCAATGTCATGAAAATATAAGCCTGTAATACTACGATTAAGATATGGAAGATTGCCCAAGCAGCGCCTGCGAAGATATGTAAACCCATACCCCAAAGAGTGCCTGTTGCGCCTAAAAGTGCAATCAACATAAAGATTAACTCACCGGCAAACATATTACCGAAAAGTCGCATTCCTAATGAGAATGCTTTTGAGATAAATTCAACGAGATTTAGCACAAAGTTTGCAGGTGCTAACCAGATACCGAAAGGTGCGCAGAATAGCTCTTTTACAAAGCCCATACCTTTCGCTTTAATTGAGTAGAAAATCACAACGGCTAATACAGCACATGACATCCCTAAGGTTGCACTTACATCTGCGGTAGGAAGAATTTTGTGATAGGGAATTGATTCTTTAAGACCAAATACATCAAGGATTTTATCCGCAAGGTCAATCGGTAAGAAGTCGAGTGAGTTCATCACCACGATCCAAAGAAATACAGTTAAACCTAATGGCGCAATAAAGCCTTGAGGGCCATTCACTAGAGTTCTTGATTGTTTTTCTGCAAATTCAACAAGAATTTCAACAAATGCTTGGAAGCGTCCAGGAACGCCTGCTGTCGCTTTGCGCGATGCTGCATAAAGAAAGAGCACAACAACGATACCACACAGAACAGACCAGAAAACAGTATCAAGATTGATGAGCCCAAAGTTAACAAATTCATCAGCAGCTTGTGGCGTGCCTCTTTGATTCAGGTTAACAAGGTGGTGTCCAATATATGATGCGTTTGTTAATTCACTAGCCATAGCTCTCTCTATATAATTACTTTATCTTTTCTTAAGGAAGATACCAACACATACCCCAATGGCACCTGTGTCACAATGATGATTCCTATCAGGAAAGCCAACAAATTCGGCTCCTTAATTATCATGATACTGATACCGAAGAGTAACACAATAACAAATTTATTTAAAAAGACGCCGATCCAAAAGAAAACTTTGTGGAATTTTAACAACGAAATATTAGCCGCCATAAATATATTGGGTATCAAAATAGAGATACCGGCAGCTAATAGAGAAATCGCTGTTACACCATCATATAGTAGCCAAGCGCTAATCGATATAATTAATAAAACAGCAAGTTGTACTCCCACAATCTTCGGAATCATACGATCCTCGCCTTTAAATTCTTGCCAAGATTATAGTCGGGCAATGAACCAAGGTCAACTTATTAGTAGCCTTTTTGTAGGCTTTTACATGGATCGTTTAATTTTCAATAAAATACCATCTAATTCATCTAATGAGTTATATCGAATCACGACTTCCCCTTTTCCTTTTTTACGTGTCTTAATCTCCGTCATCGCCCCCAAAATTTCACTTAAATTGCGTTCAAGCGACAAAAGATCAGGGTCTTTTTCAGTTTTTTTCATATCTTTAACATTGTCCGCAAGCTGAAGCTTTACCAATCGCTCAGTTTCACGAACCGTCAAAGATTGCTCAACCACTTGCATTGCAACCAGAAGTTGTTTCTTTGCAGTAAGCGGTAATAAGGCTCTTGCATGGCCCATATCGAGTTTACCTTCAGAGAGTAAGACTTGCACTTCCGGCGCAAGATCTAAAAGTCGTAGCGTGTTGGTAATTGATGAACGAGAACGCCCAATCACATCACCTACCTCTTGATGCGTCAAAGAGAACTCTTCGATTAAGCGTTTCAATGCAATCGCCGTTTCAACAGGATTGAGATCTTCCCGCTGAATATTTTCAATGAGAGCAACGGCTAAGGCTTCCTGGTCACTCATCTCTTTAAAGATTACAGGCACACGCTCTAACCCTGCAAGTTGCGCAGCTCTCCAGCGTCTTTCACCGGCTAAAATCTCAAAACGAGAATCCCCTTTCACGCTACGCACTACAATCGGTTGAATAATCCCTTGAGATTTAATGGAATTCGCCAATGCTTCAAGCGCCGATTCATCAAAGAAACGGCGAGGCTGATATTGCCCCGGCATTAATTTATCAATCGCTAACTCTTTCACCACAGATTTATCCACATTCGCCTGGCTATCTGTCGCAACTTCTGTGCTTTTTTGGCTTAGAAGCATCTCTAAGCCTCGACCTAATCCTCTTTTTTTCACGCTGACCTCTTTTTCTTACTGCGGGCAATCACTTCTCGAGCAAGCTCGATATATGCCTCTGCTCCTTTGGATTTTGCATCGTAAACCGTAATGGGCACACCATAACTCGGTGCTTCCGCCAATCTCACATTTCGAGGAATAATAGTTTCAAACATCTTCTCTTCAAAATGCGCTGTTAAATTCTCAGATACTTGTACGGCTAACGTATTACGACCATCATACATCGTCCGCAATACACCCATAATATTAAGCGCCGGATTAGTACTCTCTTTCACTGTCGAGATGGTCTCAATTAACCCAGAAATCCCTTCTAAAGCATAATATTCACACTGCACTGGGATAATCAGATCTGTCGCTACTGCAAACGCATTAAGTGTCAACATATTCAATGAAGGAGCGCAATCGAGCACGATGTAATCAAAATTACTCAAAATAGGCGCTAACACTTCTTTTAAGCGATAAACACCATTCGTTTCTTGCGCAAGAATCACCTCAACTCCTGTTAAATCGCCATTTGCACCAATCAGGCGCATATTCGCTTGCTCTAAATCTAAAATGGCATCCGCTAAAGAGGCTTCTCCTAATAATAAATCAACAATCCCATATTCTAATGCCTGCTTATCAACGCCTATTCCGGTCGTTGCATTACCTTGCGGATCGAGATCGATCAAAAGTACATTCGGACGAACTTTACTCTGCGTTAAAGCTGCGGCTAAATTTACCGCCGTTGTTGTCTTCCCAACGCCACCTTTCTGATTTGCTACTGCAATAATGGTTGCCAATTGCGCCTTCCTTTATCTGTTTCAACTCATCATTCAATATCATGATCACTCTCCGACTAACGGAAAATCTCACTATCTCAATATTGATTTTGTTTATTTTCATTCAAATAACATTATGTTTCAAATAGATTTTACGCATTTACACTGATTCTAATCATAAAGACCCATTCTCAATGCACGCTCACTGCATCTCAATATATGCAATTGACCCATCTTGAACATAACAACTCATCTATTATGATAATCTTATCCTATCTTTTCAAAAGGATGAGATGTCTCTCTTCCTCTAAATGAGGAACCTGCAAGGTCATAATTTCACGATGTGGAAATCCTGTGACATTTTGCCACTCGGCATCGATCCACTTGCCTTTCATTGCGACCATACTCCCCTCAGCTTTCAAAAGATGCTCCGACCACTTCACCATATCCTCGCCACTTGCAAAAGCACGAGAAAGCACTGCATCAAACCTCTCTTCAGGTTGATAATCCTGCACTCTTGAAGTAATGATCGTGACATTATCCAACCCCAGCTCAAGCTTCATCTGCGTGAGGAATCGTGTTCGCTTTGTGGCACTATCAAGTAGCGTCCAAGCGCATTCCGGCATCACGATAGAGAGCGGAATCCCCGGCAATCCGGCACCGGTTCCTACATCAATGAATCGCCCCTCCGGAAAACGCACCCGAAGCTCAGGCACTAAAACTAGAGAATCTAAGAGATGTTTGATAATCATCTCCCTAGGCTCTGTAATCGCAGTCAAATTATAAGCCCGATTCCACAAGAGCATCCCTTGCAAATAGCGGGTCAGTTTATCACAAGCTACATCGTCAATGACAAAAGTGAGCTCTGATAATGCAAGCTTCACCATCTCTTGATTGATACTCATCGGGTATTATCCTTTATTCTCTATCTATTAGTAGGCACATTTATCAAATAAGCGCCTATTTTTACTGCACTTCAACTCTTTAAGCCGCCTCAAATTCTACTCTACAATTCTATAATTCTTGAACGCAACAAGGGATACAATCTGCATCCCTTATTCGCTATTTCATATTACAATTTATTTACGATGATATTCACCCTTTTAGCGGCATTTCTTTAGGTAGCGGATAAATTCTCACACGACTACCTTTAGCAGTTGCCTGATTCTCTTTCATCTCAATTAGACAATTGGCATCACTCAAACCACTAAGCATCGCCGACCCTTGTCGTCCGACAGAATCCACAAAATATTCACCACGCTCATCTTGATAGAAATTGCCTCGTAAAAATTCCCGGCGAGGTTGAATTTTATCACTTCCAAAATTAATCGTTGCCATTAATTGTGGCAATTGTGGCGAAAGACCCATCAAT
The DNA here is from genome assembly GCF_038500265.1 of Ignatzschineria larvae DSM 13226. Lineage (NCBI taxonomy): Bacteria > Pseudomonadati > Pseudomonadota > Gammaproteobacteria > Cardiobacteriales > Ignatzschineriaceae > Ignatzschineria > Ignatzschineria larvae. The sequence goes on from NZ_CP150637.1 coordinate 2,221,983, forward strand.
TTTTTGAGCGCCGGGTAAGCCAATAGATAGAAGGTTGCATAAGCTGAAACAGGATTTCCCGGCAACATCAAGATATGGCATTGACCAATTTTCCCCCAACCAAAAGGTTTTCCGGGCTTAATGGCTAATTTCCACATATTCAGCTCGCCCAATTCTGTGATCGCTTTAGCAATAAAGTCTGCCTCACCCACTGAAGCACCACCGCTTAGGATAATCAGATCATTCTCTTTTGCAGCGCGAGTCAATGCCGACAATACATCCTCATAGTTATCACGTAAAATACCACCATCCGTGACATTGCCTAATTCATGAGTCCACGCCAACAACTGATAACGATTGGCATCAAAAATCTCACTCTCCGTAATGGTTTCCCAAGGCTCTTTGAGTTCATTCCCCGTTGAGAATACCGTCATACGAAGCGGCGCATAAACATCCACTTCCCAAACACCTTGGGATGCCAGAAGCGCAATTGCTGCAGGATCAAGCAGATGCCCTTTATGAAATAGTACCGCACCCTTTTTAATCTCTTCCGCTTTATAACGAATATTTTGCCCGCTTGCGATCGATTCCATCAACATCAAAGTCGAGCCTTCAACCTTTGTCTGCTCCTGCATTACAACGGTGGTACTATTCCCCGGAACCTTTGCACCGGTAAAAATACGCGCAGCTTCCCCCGGCTCTAACGAGGATGAGACCGCATCCCCTGCTAAAATACGTTCAACAATCCGAAACTCTAAACGATCCCCCTCAGGATCACAGAGCGCATAACCATCCATCGCGCTGTTATCAAATTGTGGCGTATCGTAATTCGCAACGACATCCATAGCGAGTTGTCGATTATAAGCCTGAGAGAGCGGCAGGCGCTCTACTGTACGCTCAAGCGTCATTCCCGCAAGCAATTCCCGTAATGCTACATCATAACTTTTCATCTTATTTTTCCTCTAACTTATGAATATCATCGATACTATTACAATTTAAAAAAGCTGTTTCAGATTGAAAGCGGACAGGTTGAGCTTCTACACTTTCAAGTAATGCTCGAATCCGTAGTTGATCTGTTTCTAATAATGCCTCGATACATTGCAGATCGGCCACCATTCCTTGCAGATAGAGATAGTGCCCCCGTTCTGCTGTCGTGGCATAAGTTGTCTTGACTCCATTAGAGCTCTCTTCCCTTGCCCTTTGTAGAGTTGCAACAAGGTCTGTCGGAATAAAAGGTCCATCACAACTCACAACTTGTAGACAATCGGTTGCTTTTAAATGCGGCAACAATGAAGCAATTCCTGCTAATGGCCCTTTACCACGCCATTTTGATAAGTCTTGAATCACCGGCAACCCAAAGGCTTCATACATTGCAATATCATTATTTGCAGAGAGATAGAGCTGATCGACTTGCGGTTGTAAACGGTCAATCACGTATGCAACTAAAGGTTTTCCTTCAAGCGACACTAACCCCTTATTACGATACCCCATCCGTCGCCCTTCTCCGCCGGCAAGAATGAGACCGATCATACGAGAGGCTTTTTGGGGGGCTTCTTCATCCCTCAGATTATCGATTGCTTTATCAGCTTCTTTATTGATCTCGTTATCGTTCGCTTTCCGCGCTGTTTGCCTCATTACTCCCCTCGTGATCTTTCTATCCGCTCTCTATCTGCTCTCTATTTACTACACGTCCCAACGCGCAAGGACATCTTGATCCGATTGTTTAGCCTCAACCCAATGACTCTCACCATTTTTAAGATGCTCTTTCTTCCAGAAAGGCGCTTCAGTCTTGAGGTAATCCATAATAAATTGCGCAGCTAAAAAGGCATCTAACCGGTGTTTCGCCGTCACCATTAAGAGCACAATCGCCTCATCGCCGTATAATTCCCCCACACGATGAATGACACTACAACCGGCAATTGCCCACTTTTGACTTGCTAGCTCAATAATTCGTGTAATCTCTCGCTCTGTTAAACCGGGGAAATGCTCAAGCTCCATTTTTTCTAATGCAACCGCTTGATCAAACTCCCGTACCATTCCTTGAAAGAGGACTAACGCACCGGCATCGCCTGATTGCGTAAGTAATCGCTTACTCTCAGCTTCTAAGGCAAAGGGCTCTGTTTGAATTCGTACTTCACAATACACAATATTATCCTCCTGTTACTGGCGGTAAAAAGGCGACGCGATCCCCTGATTTTAACGCAACCGGTGTAAAGATAATCTCATCATTGACCACCACTCGGAAGATCTTTTCCGGCGCTAAGGCACTATTCCAAGCCTCATCTCGCGCTCTCAATTGCATTAAAAGCTGCTCTGTATCACCCGATTCCCAAGCAATAGACTCTTCATTACAATGTAGCTGATCTTTTAGATTGCCAAAATAGGTAATTGTTATCATCTTTTCTCCTTCACTGAACACATACAATCTCTATAGCCTGCTCAGCTTTTCATTTATAAGCTTAATGGTCTTCTATCTCCATCAAGCGTTTTTCTTTCAATATTTCGTTCAATATCTATTTCAATAGAACGTTCAATGTTATTCGCATCATCTTCCCACTATGGGGACAAATGTCATCCTTTTCGATGCCTCTTGCCACTTTTTTGTCGTAAAACCCCACCTTCAGCACCTAATAGTAATGAAATAAGGTAAAAACCAGCCAACACTAAAACGATCATCGGCCCTGAAGCAATGTCGTAGTGAACAGAAGCCACCAATCCAATATAAGCCCCCAAAATTCCAAGTGCCATTGAGATCAACAACACGCGCTCCATACGATTACTCCAGAGCCTTGCACAAATGGCCGGAATCATCATCATACCAACCGTCATTAATGTTCCAAGTACCTGAAATGAGGCCACAAGATTGAGTACCACCAAAAAGAGAAACATTCCATAATAAAAGAGACCTCGAGGTGTTTTCAGTGCCAAATAGAGTGGGTCAATAATATAGAGTAATAGTGGCCGATAAATCAGTGCCAATAGAATCAAAGTTGCCACCAACACAATCCAGATAAATCGAAGCGATTCCCCATCAACAGCTAATACCGAACCGAATAAAATATGCAATAGATCTGCTTGCGTCCCCATCTGCATAATGAGTACAACACCAAGCGCCAACGAAAAGAGATAGAGCGCGGCAAAGCTCGCATCCTCTTTAAGATTAGTATAATGGGCAATAATTGAGGCTAAGATCGCAATGAATACGCCGGCCAACACGCCTCCGAGACTCATTGCATAAATATTAAAGCCAAAAAAGAGAAAGGCGAGCGCAATTCCCGGCAATACACCGTGACTTAACGCATCCCCTACTAAACTCATACGATTCAGTAGTAAAAATACGCCGACCAAGCCTGAAGAGACCGCGATCATAATAGAAGCCGCTAAAGCTCGCTTTAAAAAGGGCAGCATAATAAAAGGATCAATCAAAAGCTCCTGCAATAATGCCCATATCTCACTCATTACACTCACTTAAGGCACCTCGCACCAAGCATCACTCTCCCAACCAAGGGAAACGGATTCTGCTTTCAATAGATTCTGATCATTAATAACTTCGCTACTTCGGCCAAAAGCGATCTTCTCCCGCGCCAAAATAAGCGTATTGCTAAAGTACTGTTTCGCAAGTGTCAGATCATGTAATACGGTAATCACCGTTTTACCGAGCGCTTCCCACTTAGCAATCAGCCCACAAAGCTCCTGTGTTGTCCTTGCATCCATTGCGTTAAAGGGCTCATCGAGCAGTATCAGATCCGCTTCTTCTACCACGATTCTCGCAAAGAGGGCCTTTTGAAATTGCCCGCCAGAAAGAGAATCGATACTGCGATCTCCAAAATGCTCTAACCCAACAAAAGCAAGCGCCGCTTCGACTCGCGCATAAGCCTCTTTTGATAGACGACTTAGCAAACCCATTTGATCCAATGCGCCAGCACTCACCAACTCAAAAAGAGTTAATGGCAGATCCCGACGAATCTCCGAAATTTGCGAGAGATAACTCACCTTACAATTGGCCGACTTAATAATCTCGCCTTCCGAAAAAGGTACAAGCCCCATCACCGCTTTCAGCAACGTACTCTTCCCGGCGCCATTAGGACCGATAATGGCACTACTTTCACCTTTAGGAAAAATTACTGATAGATGATGCACTACAGGAAATTTCTTATAGGTTACCGTTAAATTGGAAATCTCTAGGGCATTCATACGATCACCTTATCCCAATAAACCCACTGCTTCAATGCTTTGAGTTTGATCGCACGCTCTCTCATTGACCTACTTCCTCTTTTGATACCTATATAAATATATGTCACGCTATGCGCCACTTTGCCCTTGGCGAGTAAAGACAAGTCATAACCCGCTTATAACTTCCGTTACAACCTAATTATCTACGCTCTATTTCACCGTCCGTTTACCATCAATTACTATAGATATACTATAGATAATTCATACTACAGAACTGCCATATCATACCGCAAAACCCTCTAAGATGTCTCTTTCCCCAGTATTTTCTCACCGTTTTCTCACCGTTTTCCCTAAAAAAGCAGGTAACCTGCCCTAAAATATCCTATTGATAAGATCAAAAAGGATAAGTTTCACCGATCTTCATGAGAGTGATACAATACTTCCCATTATCAACAATGATTATTCAGATAGCCCATTGGTTTCAGATGATCCTTGGGTCAAATATGCGATATAAGGCAGATAAATATGAGTACGATGAGACTTGTGACTGTAAAATTCAAAAATGCAAAACAACTAGCTGAATTTTATCTCCCATTCCTTAAAAGAGGCGGATTCTACTTTGCTACAAATGAGCACGACAAAGTCAATCTCCATGAGCGAGTTCAACTCTCTATTGAATTACCCGATGGGGATACAACACCGATTGAGGCTGAAGGTATTGTTGCGATGATCAATATTGCTAATGCCGAAAAACCGCACCATATCACCGACTTTGAAGGATTGGCTGTAGCAATCGATAAAGCACCTGATTTTCTCTTTACCCGTATTCAATCCCTTCTCAAAATGCATCAAGCAACACAATCTCAAACATCAGCCTAAAGAACTGTTGACCCCTTATAAGCAATATAATAACAACCACTATGACGACTATGAAACCGACTTTTATCGATTCCCATTGCCACCTTGATATGCTTGATTTAACGGCTTTTGAGGGCGATATTGCCCCGTTATTGGAAACCATTAAAGCTGAAAATGTAACAGAGATGCTCTGTGTTGGCGTCAATATAGAGAAGTGGGAAGCGATGGCGAAACTTGTCACCCCCTACCCTAATATCTATCTCTCGGTGGGTGTTCACCCTGGCTATATTCCCGAGGTTAAAGCCCCTTCCGAAACCCATTTTGCACCGATGCTTGCGAATCCTAAAGTGATTGCCATCGGTGAAACCGGGCTTGATTACCATTATGGAGCGGATCATAAAATTGCTCAGCAAGCGGCATTTATTACACAAATTGAGATTGCTAGAAATCACCAAAAGCCGCTCATTATCCATACAAGAGATGCCCGAGCTGATACGATCTCGATTCTCAAAGCAGAAAAAGCCGATGATGTCGGTGGAATCCTCCACTGTTTTACGGAAAATTGGGAAATGGGTAAAAAAGGATTAGACTTAGGTTTTTACCTCTCCTTTAGTGGCATTATCACCTTTAAAAATGCCTCAGAACTGCGAGAAGTGGTTGCTAAAACCCCCTTAGATCGAATGCTTATTGAGACAGATTCCCCTTACTTAACGCCGGTTCCTTATCGCGGAAAAGCAAATCATCCAGGGCTAGTGCCGTATGTTGCTAAAATGATTGCAGAAGTGAAACAGATCTCCGTGGAAGAAGTGGCAAGACAGACCACAGATAATTTCCATAAGCTCTTTGCTAAGCCGATCTCTCGCTATCACGATTCTTTGAATAGTTGATTTTAACTAGCTGACTTTAAATATCTGATTTTGAATCACTCATTTTATATAGTTAATTGCGTATAGCTAACCCTACAAATTATTACTGTAAATTATCCATTGTTACCTATTATTCATCTCGCAAAGCCCTTTAAGGTCATTGCTTGAATATCAAATTGTGAGAATGTTATGACACAACCCACTGCTAAAATTGCCGTTTTTGGCGACATTATGATCGATAGTTACTGGATGGGCTCAACAGAGCGTATCTCTCCTGAATCCCCTGTCCCTGTAGTGAATGTCAATCACACTGAAAATCGCCTTGGCGGTGCGGCCAACGTGGCCCTTAATATTAGTAAAATGAACGTTGATGTAACGCTCTGCGGTTTAGTGGGAACGGATAAAAATGCTGCGGATCTCATTGCCTTATGTCAAGAGAATCAGATCGCAACAGACTTCATTGCCGAAGCTTCCTTCCCTACGATCGTTAAGCTTCGGGTCATTAGCCGGCAACAACACATTGTTCGCTGTGATTTTGAAGAGAAACCTCAGCTCACTGAAGCTCTCAAAAATCGTATTATCACCCAAGCTAAAGCCATTATTGATCAGCATGATTTGATTATCCTCTCTGATTACAACAAAGGTTTTCTCACAGATCCACAAACGCTGATTCAATATGCGAGAAGCCAAGGAAAAATAGTAATCATCGATCCGAAAGGCAGTGATTTTAGCAAATATCGTGGCGCTTCCTTAATTACACCGAATACCAGTGAATTTGAGGGAGTTGTCGGCAAATGCCCTGATGAAGCGATACTTTTTGCGCAAGCAGAAGCCCTGCGAGATCAGCTACAACTCGATGCTCTATTAGTAACACGCAGTGAAAAAGGAATGACACTATTTGAAGAGAATAAAGAATCTGTTACGTTCTCAGCTAAAGCGCAAGATGTCTTCGATGTGACGGGGGCCGGCGATACAGTCATTGCAATGATCGCTACCCAGTTAGCAAAAGGCACGCCGTTACCGGAAGCATGTAAAATTGCCAATGTAGCCGCATCCATCGTTGTAGGAAAAATGGGGGCATCATATGTCACCCAAGAAGAGCTCGATTATGCCCTTGGTCAATCGGATCGCCCCCATAATCTTGTACTCTCGAAAGAAGCGCTGCTTCATGAAGTCAAACGCGCCAAAATGAACAAAGAGACAATCGTTATGACGAATGGTTGCTTTGATCTTCTACATCGTGGTCATGTTAAATATCTCGAAGAGGCGAGCAAACTTGGGCATCATCTCATCGTTGCCCTCAACTCTGATGCCTCTGTGAAGCGCCTTAAAGGGGAAACGCGCCCCATTATGGATGAAGTGAGCCGAGCCACCGTTCTTGCCTCGCTTTCCTCTGTTGCGTGGGTCACTATCTTCGATGAAGAGACACCTGAATCGCTCATTAAGGCGGTACTTCCGGATGTGTTAGTCAAAGGAAGTGACTATCAAGTGAATGAAATTGCCGGTGCTCAAGCCGTCATTGATCATGGGGGGCGCGTAGAGTTAATCGATTTTATTGATGGTTACTCCACAACAAATGCGATTGAAAAAATCAAAGCAAGCTTACAAGCAGAAGCTTCAAAAGCTTGATTATAACGTGCTAGTATCAATAAAGAATAAAAAATAATACAAAAATGTAATAATTAATTTGCAAAGCCTCTGCGCAAAAGTCAAAATATGTGCCATAATTATCTGCATCAGAAGTTAATTTTCAAACGTTTGTATGGATCGATGAGCGTTGAACTACTGTCTCTACTCTAGTTCTTCTCCATAAAAGGTTGAAATACTGCTCGCAGAAATCATCACAAACACTATGTATTAGATAGTCATTACTATTTTGGCCCTAACATTAATAAGGACTTATTAAGATGGATGAAAATAAACGCAAAGCCCTCCAGGCTGCTCTTGGGCAGATCGATCGCCAATTTGGAAAAGGATCGGTAATGCGCTTAGGCGACCAACAAGCCGCAACTAATATTACACCTGTTTCAACGGGTTCATTAGGGCTAGATATTGCCCTTGGCATCGGCGGTCTACCGAGAGGCCGAATTGTTGAAATTTTTGGTCCTGAATCATCAGGTAAAACAACACTTACACTCCATGTGATCGCAGAAGCACAAAAAGCCGGTGGTACAGCTGCATTTATCGATGCAGAGCATGCCCTTGACCCTACGTATGCAGCAAAACTGGGGGTGGATGTTGAGAATCTCTACATTGCTCAACCCGATAATGGCGAACAAGCACTTGAGATTACCGATACTTTAGTGCGCTCTGGTGCGATTGACATCATCGTCGTCGATTCCGTGGCGGCGCTCACTCCTAAAGCAGAAATTGAAGGTGAGATGGGCGATTCCCACATGGGCTTACAAGCTCGTTTGATGAGTCAAGCCTTACGTAAATTAACAGCCAATATCCAAAAATCCAATACCCTTGTGATTTTCATCAACCAGATCCGGATGAAGATCGGCGTGATGTTTGGTAACCCTGAAACAACAACGGGCGGTAACGCGCTTAAATTCTACTCTTCTGTTCGCCTTGATATTCGTCGCACCGGTGCTGTCAAGAAAGGTGATGAAGTGATTGGTTCAGATACCCGCGTTCGCGTCGTAAAAAATAAAGTTGCGCCACCTTTCAGAGAAGCAAAATTTGAAATTATGTATGGTTCAGGTATCGATACATTAGGTGAGGTCATTGATCTCGGTGTTGAAGCAGGTATCGTGGATAAAGCCGGTGCTTGGTATAGCTACAATGATACCCGTCTTGGTCAAGGTAAAGAGAATGCGAAACAATACTTCAGAGAGAATGAAGCATTAGCGAAAGAAGTAGAACAAAAAGTTCGTGAGCATTACATCACAACGCCAGCGCCTCTCGTCGGTGAAATCGATGATGAAGAAGATGATCTCTTAAGTATAGATGAGTAAATTAGACGGTTACTCAAATTACTTACCAGCAATACATCTCTAATCACGGTTAAAATAGCGCTATTAAGGCGCTATTTTGTTATGATGCGCTTTAATATGACCTGAATATTGCGTTAAGATTTCGTTAAGATTTCGTTAAGATTTATCCATTATCTTAAAATCATTCATATTCAAAATAACTTATCAATAAAGCGCATCAATAACACAGTAACGACGGATAAGCCTATTTAAAAACATCTTCTTTAAATTTTCAGATTATTACCCATTGATTACTCATCTCTATGCAAACAAACACTACAGAGTTTCAGCAAGCTTCTATGGTAGAAGTATCACAACATCAAGCCGGGCAACGCCTTGATAATTTCCTGATGGCGCAATTTCGAGGATTACCCAAAGGCCGAATCTATCAGATGATTCGTAAGGGTGAAGTTCGTATTAATAAAGGCCGTGCAAAGCCAACAACACGATTAGAAGCCGGAGATCTTGTCCGTCTTCCCCCCGTTAAAATAGCCACTAAAATAGAAGTTGAGATCCCAGAATCGGCATGGCGTGCACTTAAACCTACCATTATTTTTGAGAATGATGATTTTTTAGTAATCGATAAACCCAGCGGACTTGCTGTTCACAAGGGCTCCCAAGTCCCTTTTGGTATTATTGAAATCCTCAAAGCTTTTGGAGGAAATGACTTCTATGAATTAGTCCAACGGCTTGATCGAGCTACAAGTGGCCTTCTACTGATTGCCAAAACAGGACAAGCATTACGACAACTGCAAGAACATAAACTCGCTCGCACCTATGAGCTACTTGTCGCCGGCAATTGGGCGGATCGATTTACTGAAAAAACAACAATTATTACTGATCCTTTAGACACAGAAAACCGACAGAATGGTGAGCGACATGTGATTGTTTCAGAATCAGGAAAACCGGCAGAAACACACTTTACCTGTCTTGATGCAACGAACAGAATCTCTCATTTACAAGCCGATCTTCAAACCGGGAGAACCCATCAGATTCGAGTACATAGTGCCCATCACGGCTTCCCGTTGCTCGGCGACAGTCGTTATAACCCACATTTTAATCTCGAAAATATTGCACATCAACGTCTAGCGCTCCATGCGGTTAGACTCTGCTTTAATCTAGATGGGAAAGCTTATGAATTTAATTCCCCATTCCCCATAGAACTTCATAAGCTACTAGTAAAACCATAGAAACGCTTAGAAATGCATAGAAACACATCAATAAATCAAATAATTAGCAAGATTTAAGTTTTAAAGTAAAATTGTAAATCATTAGTGTATATTTTGATAAACGACGAAATTTTCAAAGATATCAGGTAAAATAGAGCAAATTTAAAATAGATGATGATCCTTAATGCACAGATATAAATGTCATCACTCTAATAAGGATTTCAACAAGATTGTTAACAAACACCTCAATCGCATATCGATATAAGATTCTAGATATACATAGATATAGGGCAAAAGGATGACGCAACAAGATCAGGAAACGGCACTATTTGAACTACCGGTTCGAGTCTATTATGAAGATACTGATGCCGGTGGTATCGTCTATCACGCAACCTATCTACATTATATGGAACGGGCACGCAGTGAATGGCTTATGAGTAAGGGAATTAACCTCAATACTTATGCCCAAACCGATGAGACAATGTTCGTCGTGCGTAAACTCGATATTGAATATCGTCAGCCGGCGGTACTTTGTGATAAGCTCATCGTTCGCACTCGTCTGATTCAACGAGAGAAGGTTCGCGCCCTGTTTGAACAAACGATTTTGCGAGATGATACTATTTTAACCATTGGTCGTGTGGAGATCGTAACACTCAATAGTGTTACTAAACGTCCTAAACCCCTTCCTGACTTCTTTTAAACGAGGATTTTGAGATGACTTCTGATTTACAATTTTGGCACCTCATTGCCAGCGCGAGTTTTCCTGTCAAAATCATTATGTTGATTTTGGCTTTAATGTTGGTGATCACCATCTTCTTAATTTGGAAGAAATATATCTCTATTAAGCTCGCAAAACACCGTATCAATCAATTTGAAAAACTTTTTTGGTCCGGCGTTGATATCAATCAACTCGCAGCAGATGCAGCCCGAAAAGGGAAAAGCTGTAGTGGTCTTGAAAAAGTATTCTTATCAGGATTTCAAGAATTTATTCGCCTTAAAAACTATGCTCAATATAGCCCTGATTTTATCGTTTCAAGTGTTAAAAATGCGATGTTCGCAGAGACACAACGGGAAGAGAGCATCATTCAAAAATACCTACCTTGGCTTGCAACGATCGGTTCTGTAGCGCCTTATATTGGTCTATTAGGAACAGTGATCGGGGTGATGAACTCTTTCAGCGCTTTAGGTGCGGTCAAACAAGTCACGCTTGCTCAAGTCGCGCCGGGAATTTCAGAGGCGCTTATTGCAACAGCCATTGGCCTATTAGCAGCGATTCCGGCAGTGATGGCATTCAATAAATTTAGCAATGATATCAACAGCACCATGACTCGCTATGATAGCTTTATTGATGAATTTGCCAATATTCTTGCACGTCAATATGTACAGCTTGTACAAAAACCGAGCATTCACAAGTAAAGCTTGTTAATCATAGTCTGCCCATATCAAGATACGTGAATAGAGGTTAATCAATGAGACGCCAGCGACGCGAAGCAAAACTCAATGCCAATATGAATATCGTCCCTTATGTCGATGTCATGTTTGTACTGTTAACAATCTTTATGGTCACTGCAACCACTATCTCTGTCGGAATCGATGTCGATCCGCCACAAACAGATAGCAGTCAAGCGGTTGCCGTAGAAGGGGATCAGATGATGGTGATCTCTGTAGATAGTGAGGGGAATTTCTACTTTAATCTCGCCGATGAGCCAGATCGAGTGCTCAGCGAAGGGGAAATTTTAGATCTTGCCCACCTGCTCTTTACCGAAAACCCGAATATTAAAGCGCTTGTCAAAGGGGATAAGACGGCACCTTATGGTCGAATCATTGATGCTATGAGCTTACTGCAGCGGGTTACGCAACAAAATGTACAGCTTATGACTACCCCATTTGAAGAGTAACGCAACCCACTCTAAGGCGGGGATCTATTATGAATCGTCAAAATCAAGATAAAATTATCAATATTGTCAGCGCAGTTCTCACCGGTTTAGTCTTTATCGGTGTAGGGTTATTCACTTACAGTAACTATGAGAAGCCAAAGCCGGCCTCTATCAATCCTGAGTTTAAAATCAGCGATGAAAATAAAGTGCAGCAGAGCGAGCGCATTGATACTGAAGTCGTTGAGAATGAACTCAATCGACTCGCTGAAGAGAAACGAGCAGAAGAAGCTCGTATTGCTGCCGAAAAAGCGAGAGTTGCCGCTGAGCGTAAAGCGGCAGAAGAGCGTCGAATTGCAGAAGAGAAAGCTAAAGTAGAAGCTGCGAAAAGAGCCGCTGAAGCAAAACGACTTGCTGAAGAAAAAGCAAAAGCGGAAGCGGCTAGAAAGGAAGCTGAGGCAAAACGCATAGCCGAAGAAACAGCCAAAGCGGAAGCTGCTAAAAAAGCAGCTGAGGCAAAACGCATAGCCGAAGAAACAGCCAAAGCAGAAGCTGCGAAAAGAGCCTCTGAGGCAAAACGCATAGCCGAAGAAACAGCCAAAGCGGAAGCGGCTAGAAAGGAAGCTGAAGCAAAACGACTTGCCGAAGAAACAGCCAAAGCAGAAGCCGCGAAAAAAGCCGCTGAAGCAAAACGATTAGCAGAAGAGAAAGCCAAAGCGGAAGCCGCGAAAAAAGCCGCTGAAGAGAAGCGATTAGCGGAAGAGAAAGCCAAAGCAGAAGCCGCGAAAAAAGCCGCTGAAGCAAAACGATTAGCACAAGAGAAAGCCAAAGCGGAAGCCGCGAAAAAAGCCGCTGAAGAGAAACGATTAGCACAAGAGAAAGCCAAGGCCGAGGCGGAAGCGGCACGCATTGCCGATGAAAATGCTCGTATTGCCGCCGCACTTAATAATGATTATCTTGCAAAAGTTCAATCTTATTTGGAATCATTCTGGACAAATCCGATTGGAAATTATGGTCTAGAAGCGACTGTACAATTTCAAGTCAAAGAAGATGGCACCATTGTTGGGGATCCTAAAATCGTTAAAAGCAGTGGCAATGAAAATTTTGATGATAGTGTGTTTGTTGCTATTTTGACCGCCACAAAAATCCCTATGCCTGATGACCCTCTTGTGAGAAAATACCTCGCAAAAGAGGGATTTGAGTTAGTTTTTAAATCAAAAAACTAACTTCCGTTACAAATATTGATAGCATAAAGGAGTTATCATGATTAAGGTTTGGGATCTACCCACCCGTGTTTTTCATTGGACGCTAGTTTTAGCGATGATTGTCTGTGTTTATACCTCTTATAATTTTTCTGATTATTATAATTTCGGTCCCATTGGTAGCTATTCAGCAATGGCGCTTCATCAATATGCCGGCATACTCATTGTAGCGCTCTTAATATTCCGTGTGATTTGGGGAATTTTTGGTTCTACAACATCTCGTTTTAGTGACTTTATCAAAGGCCCATCTCATATCATTAATTATCTCAAAGCATCAAAAACCCCAACAGAAGGACACAATCCTTTAGGGGCTTTAATGGTTGTGGCACTAATCCTGATGTTACTCGTACAAGTTGCAACAGGTCTATTTCTAGAAGATAATACTTATCTCTTTTCTAATGCTCCCCTTTCAGAACATATTAGCGGCGCATTACGTGGAGATTTCCTCTCTATCCATGCCGGTGGTCGCGCCGTACTTCTTTGGCTAATTGGTCTACATATCGCCGCCGTATTTGCTTATCTCATCATTAAAAAACAAAACTTAATTCGCACAATGGTCACAGGTAAACGCGCACTGAAACAGGCTCATACACCTAATCATGCAGCGATTCAAAAAGATCGCTCACTGATCGGTATTATTCTACTGATTGCGATTGTTGTGCTAACCTACTATATTCTCTTTAATGTTGTATAAACAGCAATATAGGTTCCACATGAAACAATCACGAAGTCTATTTTTAAGTTCGATCTGGCAGAGATTACTGTATGCGATCATTCTATTGATTCCATTAAGCCTACTCTGCTTTTGGGCACTACAATAAAACTGCAGTCTTCAAGATAGTTCGAGTAAACAGATCTCTAGAAACAGGTCACTAGTGATCATCTCTTAAATCCCTTTCGATCAGCTTTAATCTCGTCGGAGGGGTTTTTTATAGCAAGATCGGTACAAAATACATCTATTCAAATGCCGGCGCATCAAGTTCTCAGAAGCAAAGAAGCTATTCTATCGGGCATCTTGTACGTGTTGTTTAATAAGGTTACCCTTCCCTCCCAAACTCAGATTTCTCTAGGGTAATAAAAAGAGCCGGGTATTTAAATACCCGGCTCTATCATTATCATATGCTTATAGCCTATTGACTATAAATCTTTAAATTGTCATCTAACCAATCATCGTATCACAAGGATTCGGTATGATTTGACGATTCAAATTAAAGTGTTGCACCACCAACAGGACGGTTACATGGGCAAAGCTCATCAGTTTGAAGTGCATCAAGGATACGTAAAACTTCAGGAACATTACGACCAACGCTATCTGGGTTTACAGAAACGTGTTGGATAACATTGTGTGGGTCAACGATGAAAGTTGCACGTAAGCAAACACCTGAGTTCTCATCACGAACACCAAGCATATCCACTAATTCACCCGCTGGATCACCAAATGAGTAATGGTTTAATTTATCCAAATCTGGATGGTCGCGTCTCCAAGCAAGTTTACAGAATTCGTTATCTGTAGAACCGCCCATTAATACTGCATCACGATCTTCAAATTCTTTTGCAATTTTACCGAACTCAACGATTTCAGTTGGGCAAACAAATGTAAAGTCTTTTGGATAGAAGTAAATCACTTTCCATTTACCTGGGAATGATTTTTCTGTGATTGTTTCAAATGCAGATTCACCATTCTCTTCAGGATTATTAAAACCTGGTTTAGCAGCAACCACTTCAAATGGTTCTAAAGTGTCACCTACTGTTTTAGGAATACGATATGTAAAGTCTGTTTCAAAAGCCATTGAAAACTCCTTATTTAAACAAAGTGATTCGGAAACTAATTGGAATGAAGATTATTTCTCCACTCTCGACATAATCTATAATAGGGGCTTTCTTCCGACAATTCAATGGATAGACTCATTGAATTATCGAAAGGCTCTTATAATTATTATTAATGATGCGAAATTTAAAATAATTATCCCCTATTAAAGCTAGATTATTCCTCATAACAGAGAGCTTCTTATGAAGAAGTCTTATCTGAATCTGTCGAAGCCTGACTGGTAGATTCTGATTTTCCAGCTTCTACTGCCGCTTTAGGCTCTGAATTTCCTTTTTTATTAGGCAATACATCATCAGAGACAATCACTTTCGTCCGATTTTTCGCTTTTGAACGCGTAGGTTTTCCCGGTTTAATTGTCCGGCCACCTTTGCGCCCGCGATTATTCGAAGGACGTTTATCTTGGACTTCTTCTTTAGTTTCCTCTGTCGTTTTTTCCTCTTTTGCCACTTCTTCTTTTATCGTTTCTACAGCTTTTGACGTATCTGTGTCGTTGCTTTTTTCCTGATTCGCACTATCTTGTGCATTCTCTACAACTACAGCCGCTGTTGCGATAGCTTCTTGTACAACTGAATCTTCAGATACTTCTGCTGCCTTCGCAGTGATTTCAGTCGTTAGAGAGTCTGAACTATTTATCACTTCAGCTTCTTTAGGCTCCATAGCAACATTTTGCACTACGTCAGATTCGACAACCTTCTCTGCAACGTTATTGGTTTCTAAAGTATCTGCCGGCACAGTGACTTCCTCTGAGTGATTCGTATCAGCAGTATGAGTAGATTCCACTGAAGTCGATGTAACCACTACAGCTGCAGTATCTTGAACATCAGTTGTAATGACAGCCTCTGCTTTATTATCTGCCAACTCGGTGACTTCTAGTGCTGAAGAAAAGCTATCAGACTCCATAACAGAAGACTCTACCGATGGCATGGATACATCCTGTTTTGCTTCAGTAGCGACAGAAACAGCCTCTTGATTAGCGACAGAAGTTGTGCTCTCTACAATTACTGTATCCACATTTGCCGCAACGGGGGTCGTCATTGAATTCTCCGCTGAGTGGGTTTCTGAACTCGCTTCAATCGCATCTGTCGATTCTAAAGCATCAGCCTCAATCATCTTTATCGCTCTACGATTACGACCTTTGCTAATCGTCATTTTCTGCACAGAATCATTCTCTAATGCAATCACTGCCACCGTTGCCGCAATGGTTTTCTCAGGTTTTGTAATAATATCCATTGCATCATCTGAGATTACAGGGCGTATTGATTCTACGGCTTTCTTCTCATTAGATACCGGCTCACTCACGATCTCTTTAACCTGCTCTTTTGCAATACGAGGACGGCCTTGACGAATAACCCGCTCTTCAACTTTATCGCCGACAGTCACCTGAATAACCTCTTCCCCTTTCTCATTAATCACGCTATCAGGATCCCGTTTTTCAGGACGACTCTGCTTATTACTGCGACGTGAACGATTTTGAGATGAGGAACGACTCTCCTGTTTTGCACCTTTTTCTTGCGCATTATTCTCGACAGAATCTCTCTTTTTCGCGTCATTATCTTTAGCCGTATTCTCTTTAGTATCGTGATCCGGCGTTACCGCTTGATTACGAGATTTGCGATCATTATCTCTCGCCTCATTTCGATCATTACGGCCTTTCCCCTCATTATTTCTCACTTGAGATTTTTGATCTTGCTGACGATTCACTTGGTTATCATTCTCTTGCTTCGATTGCCGGCGAGACTGATCATTCCCTGAGCCATTTTGCTCATTACGTCTACGGTCATTATTACGATCACTACGTTCGTTATTGCGATCATTACTTCGGTCATTCTGCCCATTACGGCGATTACCTTTCTGCCCCTGATTATTGCTTTCACGAGTTGACTCTTCAGCATTCGCATTCTGATTAAACTCAGCCCCTAAATCAACCTCGCGTTCAATCGTTTCAATCGTATTGCGACTTGGATGATTATGGCGCTGATTACGTTGACGATTACTATTATTACCCCGTGCACGATTACCATTTTTATTGTTACGCTGATTTTTGTTATCTCGCGGTTTTTTATTATTCTCTTTACTCTCTGTTTGCGCCTCATCCTTCGCGAAGAAACCTTTAATATAGCTTAGAATACTGTTCAAAAGCGTTTGAGATTTAGCCAAAATGTCTGCTTTTTTCTCTGCTATTACTACTTTTGGCGGTGGTGCAATGGGTGAGATACCAGAAACAACCGGCTTCTCCATCACTTTTTTACTCTGTATGACAGCCTCACTACGCATATCTTCTAAGGTCACTTCTTCCTTAATAAGATGCGTTTCACTATCTTCCCCAACAATTTCGTCACTCACACGATAGCGTGTTATTTTGAAATGAGGTGTGTCTAAATGCGTATCCGGAATAATAATAACGCGAACATTTAAACGCGCTTCAATGTCTTCAACATCTGCTCGTTTTTCATTTAAGAGATAAACTGCAACGTTGACCGGAACCTGAATGACAAGCTCAGAGGTTTTCTCTTTAAGGGATTCCTCCTCGATCAAACGCAAAATACCAAGTGCTAATGATTTCGTATCCCGAATCGTACCTTGTCCCTCACAACGAGGGCAGACAATATGAGATGTTTCATCTAACGAAGGGCGAAGACGTTGACGTGACATCTCAAGTAGACCAAAACGAGAAATCTGTCCTACTTGAATACGCGCACGATCTGAAGCAAGCGCATCGTGAAGTGCACTCTCTACTTTCCGTTGATTCTTACTCTCAAGCATATCGATAAAGTCGATCACCACTAAACCGCCAAGGTCTCGTAACTTTAACTGACGCGCGATCTCTTCTGCTGCCTCAAGGTTCGTATTAAGTGCTGTATCTTCAATATCAGCTCCTTTTGTTGAACGCCCCGAGTTAATATCGATCGATACTAATGCTTCTGTATGGTCAAAAACGAGAGCACCCCCAGAAGGAAGACGGACATTTCGCTCATAAGCAGTTTGAATTTGTGACTCTACTTGGAAACGGGTAAAGAGTGGTACTTGATCTTCATAGAGTTTAATCTTATCGCCAATTTGCGGCATAATATTATTGATAAAGATCTCTGCTTCTTTGAAGACCTCTTCATCATCGATCAAAATCTCACCAATATCGCTACGATAATAATCCCGAAGTGCGCGAATAATAATATTACTCTCTTGGAAAATAAGGAGTGGTGCAGGCTTTTTACCGGCATCTAAAATCGCTTCCCAAAGCATAATGAGATAGTCTAAATCCCACTGTAATTCTTCTGCTGTCCGCCCCATTCCCGCAGTACGAACGATAATCCCCATCTCTTCAGGAATTGCAAGCGCCGACATCGCATCACGAATCTCTGCACGCTGTTTACCAGAAATGCGACGAGAGACTCCTCCCGCTTTAGGGTTGTTCGGCATTAAAACAAGATAACGACCCGCAAGAGAGACATACGTTGTTAAAGCCGCGCCTTTATTACCCCGCTCTTCTCGCTCTACTTGCACAATAAGTTCTGTGCCCTCTTCAAGTTGATCCTTCACTGACAATGAATGATCGCCTGGATTTTTGTAGTACTCTCTTGCGATCTCTTTAAAAGGCAAGAATCCATGGCGCTCTGAACCATAATCTACGAAACATGCTTCAAGCGAAGGTTCAATTCGTGTAATTTTCCCTTTATAGATATTGGCTTTTTTCTGTTTTGTTGCCACATTTTCAATATCTAAATCATATAAGTGTTGCCCATCCACTAGGGCTACGCGCATCTCTTCTTGTTGAGTCGCGTTAATTAGCATCCGCTTCATTTTTTCTCCAGTACAGTAGCTAACATCTCTTTTTGGGGCTACACCTGTCGCCCTATGACGCTGTAAATAGGTTATTAAATTACTCCATCACAACGTCTTGTGGTTTACTTCTTAATTTCTAAGGTCACAATTACGGTTTATTCTCCCGTTCAATGTCTCGTAATGAAATTCCACCGATCGCTTTAGATCATCTAGACTACCAAGAGCCGTTAAAAAATGATGATCCACGAATTGTGATTTTTGTGATTGATTACGTATTTAAATTGTGTCTCGAAAATAGAAGAGAACGCCTTATTATAGACATTCATCAAGTGATTACCCTATTTGAAAAAGATCATGCTCACTACCGATATTTATGTAATTATTATTCTTAACGTATTGTTCTTAAGGTGTTTTTATTAAAGTTACTCTTAACAATTATGTGCTTAACAAATTGTTCTTAACAAATTGCTTTTAGCAAATTGCTTTTAGCAAATTGCTTTTAAAGTAACTTTATTTTGAAACTATTTTTAAACCACTTTCAAACATAATCTAAAATGCAGATTAGCCCAAGAGACAATCGTCCAGTGGGCTAGATCATTACATCTATAATGTTTTGCTGAAAGCTACTTAAATTATCATGCGCGATCTAGTTACCCGCTGATCGAGCACTTTGTGCCGCTGCGATAATTTGGCGATTGCGTTGAATAAGCTCTTCATTTTGCGTAAAGCTAATAGATTTATTCGCCATCTGTTCGGCCGCTGCATAATTTTTCTGATGTAGGCGAATTTGCGCTAAATCATACCAAATACTTGCATTTCTCGGCTCTAGACGAACAGCACGCTCAAGTGAACTTGCTGCTTTATCTAAACGATTTTCAGATACGGCTTTACGTGCATCTTCGAGCAATGTTTTTACTGCATTATTGCCTGCTGCAGGGGCTGGTGCTTGAGCTGTTGGCGCTGTGGCCACTGGGGCTTGCGCTACAGGTTGTGCGGGCGCAGGTGCAACAGTTGTGCCGCCATAATTAGGCTGCGGGACTGTCGCATTTGGCGCCGGCATTGGGTATCCACTATTAGTACTATTCGCCGCAACTGGCCAATTAGCCGTAGGCTCTGGAAAAACAGGCTCATTAGGCACTGTGCTAGCGCCGTTTTGTGGTGCTTGCATTCCAAGGAAGCCCATTTCATTGCTTTGAGGCGCTTGAACAGCTGGAGCATCATTTAATGCATAGGCTGTCGCTGTTCCATCAGTACCTGAAAAAGTGGGTTGTTGATAAGGTTGACCTTGTACAGGACGGACACGCGCACCTTGTGGCGCCGTTCCGGCACAAGCCGTCAATACGAGTAAACTCATTAAAAAAATGGCATTTCTTTTCACGAAAATATCCTTAAACTAAATTCTGTTGCATGATCAATAATGCATATAATGTTGCACTAATTTATCACAAGTTAACAGTTTAATACAGTGAGTGTTTTACCTCTATTAATCAAAAATAAATCCACCTGATTCTGGCGTCGGTACTGTATAACATTCCGTCGCAAACATCGGTTGATATCCTGAAATAAAAGGAAGTGTTCGAATCTTAGTATCTGGGCAAGCAGTCATCGGCGGTAACAAGCCCGTTGAGAGATCTACGGCCACATCAATCACGTCAGAAGGGCGTGATTGGGCAATATCTTCTAAATAGAGGTTTTTCATCGCATTCGCCCAAATAGGGAGCGCGCCAGCCGTACCGGTTAAACGATGAATCGATTTATTATCATCTCGCCCAACCCAAGTCACAGCAGTGTAATTGCCAGTAAATCCAGCAAACCAGCTATCACGATAATCATTCGTTGTCCCTGTCTTCGCCGCCATTTTCACATTTCCGACACTATTCCGGACAGATCCGGCTGTCCCCTGAGAGACGACCTCCATCATCGCTTGTGTAATCAAATAGTTGGGCGCCGAATCAATAGCCTGTATTGGGTCTACTTCTAATTGCGCTAACAAATTACTACGCATATCTGTCACCTCACGAATTGCTCTAAGTGGTGTAAAATACCCGCCATTTGCAATTGTTGAGTACATCTGTGCCACTTCAATCGGCGGCAAATCTACAGCACCAAGAAGAGAAGCCGGTACTGCTGGTAATGTATATTTTATAGGATTTACACCGACACGATAGAGCGTATCCACCACATTTTCAAGACCAATATCAAGCCCTACTCGTATCACAGGTAAGTTATATGATTTCGCTAATGCCGTAATTAAAGGCACCCATCCATGTAGTCGCCGATCATAGTTATTCGGCTCCCATATTTTCCCACCTACAGGTAGACTCACCGGTGAGGCATCATCAAGGGGGGTTGCTAATGAGTAGCGACTTGGTTCTTCAAGCGCTCGCAGGTAAACAAAAGGTTTCACTAATGAGCCAATTGGACGATTGGTATTGAGTGCTCTATTGAATCCTGCTTGTCGCACATTACGATCCCCAACAATCGCAGAGATTTCCCCGGTATTATTCTTCGCAATGACGATTGCCCCTTGTAGAATATTCGAAGAGAGCCCTCTATTTTTCTCAATTTGCGTTAATGTCTCAACCACAGATTTTTCCGCATAGTCCTGCACAATCGGGTCGAGCGTTGTGAAGATACGAAGCCCACCTGCTTTAAGCTGATCTGCACTATATTGCGCTTTGAGCTGTTTATAAACAAGCTCGATAAACGCCGGGAATTTAGTATTCGCCGGTGGTGGATTCTCTAAAATCTTAAGCGGTTCGGCTTTCACCAACGCACCATCTTCGGCACTCAGTAACCCCTGATCTACCAATACATCAATAATGAGATTACGACGTTTAATGGCTACTTCAGGGTGACGACGGGGATTATAACTACTCGGACTTGGAATGACTGCGACAAGCGTTGCAATCTCACCGATAGAGAGTTCATTGACTGGCTTTCCAAAGAAAAATTCACTGGCTAAACCAAAGCCATGAATCGCCCGGTCTCCATCTTGCGATAGGTAAATTTCATTAATATAAGCCTCTAAAATTTCATCTTTATCAAAGCGCCAATCTAAGACAATTGCATAGAACATCTCTTGAATTTTTCGTTCTAATGTTTTTTCATTGGTCAAAAAGTAGTTTTTAACCAATTGTTGCGTAAGAGTTGATCCCCCTTGAACATTGCGCCCTGCTTTAAAGTTGGTCACAACTGCTCGGAGAATCCCTTTCGGATTAATACCAAAATGTTGGTAATAGGATCGATCTTCCATCGCAAGCAACGTATCAATTAACATCGGTGGAATATCTTCCCGCTTCAGTAAAATACGATCCTCATTATGAGTAGGGTAGATTGAAGCAATCAACAGAGGTTCAATACGAGTCAAAGAGAGTTCATGCCCGGTTGCACGGTCAATCACCTTAGAGATGGTATTTTTATTAAAAAAGACCTCTAGCGTGTGAGATTCTTCAGTACCATCACTATAGGTAAATGGACGAGTATGAATCGTTACTATATTCTTCGCCTCATCAAAATGAAAAGTTCCTGGTTGAGAGACCGATTTTGTTGGTCGATAAAGAATCCACTCAAGCTCTTGAAGTAGATCTTTCGATTTAAGATGCTGCCCTGCAAAGAGTTCTAAGGGCCGAGCATAAACCCGCGCCGGAAGCGCCCATTGCCGATTTTCAAATTCAGGCGTCACTTCATGATCTGCCTTAATAATAAAATAAGCAAATATCGGTAAAGATAACAGCGCAAAAATTACAATAATGGAAATGATTAATCGCATTAGATAAGCAATTGCACGATTCACACGTTCACCGAATGTAAGATATTTCTTTTTGTCTTTCATAAAGATAGATAAACCAACAATAATGAGAAGTTTTCATTGACAGAACCCATCCTTGAGTGCTGTTCAAAAATACTTCTAGTGGTGTAAATTAGGTGGCAAAACAGAAAATTGACCTACCGCAAGTATGGCATTATATAAGATACTATCTTTAATGAAAAATATACTTTTTCCTGCTTTATAGAGTAGTATTTTACAATGTAACAGTATAATCTAGATAAAAATAGTCGCTATGATAATGAATATTATCGTAAATAGCGTCCTGATTAATATTTCAAAAACCCTGTAAATTAGTCCATAGAGGTAAAGTTAAGACAATGACTGATGACGGAAGTAGGAAAGGCGAATCTTGGTTGCAACGATTAGGGTTCGATAAACATAAAGACGTAACAATCGATACATTATTACGTGACTGTGAGGAAGTTAGAGCACAAGGACTTATTAGCGATGATTCAGCAGAGATGATCCGCGCTATTATCGCTGGCTCTAATCAAATCGTACGAGACATCATGATCCCTCGAGCCAAAATGGTGACCATCTCCATCGATGAAGCACCAGAGGTAATTATGGATCGTATTATTGCTTCGGGACACTCACGTTTTCCAGTACTTTCAGAAAATCATGAAGAGATTATGGGGATTTTACTCTCTAAAGATCTCCTTCCTTATGTAGGCGAATCTTCACTTGATATTAAGTCGCTAATTCGCCCTGTAGAATATGTACCTGAAGGAAAATTTATTACGGCGCTCATTAATGATTTTCGAATGAAACGAATTCATCTCGCCTTAGTAGTGGATGAATTTGGCTCAGTATCAGGATTAATTACCATTGAAGATCTCTTAGAACAGATCGTCGGCGATATCGATGATGAACATGACCGTAAAGAGGAACCTCAAGAGTTTGTCAAAATTATTGGTGAAAATCTCTATCAAGTCAATGCGCTAATTCCACTTGAAGAGTTTAACGCTTATTTTGATCGACACTACGAAGAGGAAGATGTTGAAACGCTAGGCGGATTGATCATGATGACAGCCGGAAGCTTACCACCGGAAAACACGATTGTGGAACTTGATGATATGACATTTAAGATTCTTCCCTTTAGTGGCAACTATTTAGAAGCGGTTGAACTCACTTTTAATAGCGAGCAGCTTAATAATAGTTAATCCCATCAGAGAGGAAATAATGAGGCATTCATTCAAGCATCAGATAGTCTCTTTATGATCGATAAAAAAGCGGTAAAACAGGGAGAAGAGCGCTTCAATTGTCTATTTTTTCAACAAATGAGTTTTCTTGTTTGACAAAAGAGGACTTCTCCCTTAAGATGACAATCCTTAATTCCTCGATAGCTCAGTTGGTAGTAGCACTTGACTGTTAATCAAGGGGTCCCTGGTTCGAGCCCAGGTCGAGGAGCCAAATTAAGTGAAGCCTGAATCAATGATTCAGGCTTTTTTATTGCCTGCAACGACCTAATCATTTCATTCCTCACTAGCTTCAGCTAAAATAACGCTTCATATCAATGATTCATCTATCATCAACAGATCCATCAATGATAAAAAATAGTGCTAAACAATAATAAGATCGAAGACTAATTGAAGGGTATCATCTAATGAAAACTTCTTTACTAAAATGGCTCGCCTTTGTAGGGCTTTTATTCAGCCTCGCAATGGCTCAAGCGGAACATGAGATCAAAATATTACGCCAAACACCCTCTGAACTTGATCGTATGATAAGCAGCCACCTCTGTTACAGCTATGAGCTACTTCACCCCTCTCATCGGTGTCAAGAATATTATGCGGAACAAGGGGAACTCTCAACCAAAGAGTTAGTCGATTTCGACTTTATTATTACCTCTGAACAGTATTTCAATAACTCACTAGCACAACAATTTCAACTACTCATTCCTCTCTATCAACAAGCTTTTATTGCCGTCACACGAGAACCCTCTCAAGATAAACTCTTTTCAAATCAACTCAATTACGGCGTATTAAATCAACCGCTACAAAAAATTGTTCTCAAAGATGTTCTAAAAGCGCTCAATCTATCCCCCCAAAAACTAGCCATTACGCCATTAGATCAAAATGCACTTGTTGACCAATTTTGCAGTTTTGATATCAATGTGGCTTTTATCACCAGTATTCAACCAAGCCAAATTATCCGCCAACTCAACACTCTTTGTGACGGTATTCCTGTTTCCATCGTGAACAACCTTCCTAAGAACTTTTTTCAGCGTCACCGCTATCTCTACCAAACAACAATTCCTAAATCTTACTATTGGCGTATTCCGCACGATATTGAAACACTTAGCGTGCGTTATTTACTTGCGATCAATCAAAATTCCATTGATGAAAGCGAATTAACAGAAATATTGAGCAACTTCATTCAAGAGCTTGATTACACGCGAGGATTAGCCATCTCTGAACGCTCGATTAGCGAAAATGCAGAAAACTTACAATCAACTCTCCATCCGCTAGGTGAAGCATTACTATTACAGCTAACGGAAAAGCATCAGAAATCCACAGATACGAATCCCCCTACGGACGTAACAGATACACCTTAATATCTATCTAAGTTATCGCAAAAATTGCATTACATTCTGAGATAAATCTGATAGAAAATTCGGCTTCCCCACATCATAAGTTAAGAGATCCACCTCCCGACGAAGCCAGGTTCGTTGGCGCTTAGCATATTGTCGTGTCGCAATAATCGCAAGCTTAACTGCGTCTTCTAATGAGGTTTCACCTTCCAAATAATTCCAAATCTGCCGATAACCCACCGCTCGCATAGAAGGGTAGTCAAGATCAAGCTCAGGGTACATTTGTCGCAAGCGCTCAACCTCCGCCACCAAACCTCGCTCAATCATCGCCTGATAGCGCAAGGCAATTTGTTGATTGCGTTTCTTCTCATCATGATTCGCGAGCGCAAGTTTTATAAAAGGATAGGGTAAACCGGCCTGTTTCGGTAAACTCCAAAAATAGGTTAATGGCTTTCCTGTCTCATAATAGACACTCAATGCGCGCACAACCCGCTGAGAATCATTAGGATTTAATCTTACCCCACTTTCAGGATCGACTTCTGACAATATTTGATGCAATGCCGGTGAGCCTTCTAACTCAAGCTTTTCTGCTAAATCATCTAAAATCGACTGAGATACCGATGGAATAGGCGAGATCCCCTCAAGCAAAGACTGAAAATAGAGAAATGTGCCGCCGACCAATAAGGGAATCTTGCCGGCATTAAAGCTCTCTTCTATCGCCACCAAGGCATCTCGGCGAAAATCAGCCGTCGAATAACGCTCTGTCGGATCACAAATATCCACCAATTGATGGGGATATTGATCGAGCGTTTGTGCATCAGGCTTTGCTGTGCCGATATCCATTCCTCGGTAAATCATTGCCGAATCTACAGAGATAATCTGAATAGGTAACTGATCAGATAGGCGCATGGCTACCTCCGTTTTGCCGGTTGCCGTTGGCCCCATCAAACAAATAACTCTCTTATTCATCTAAAATCCCTTATGATATGATTCACGCTTAAATACCCTATAACAGAGGAGTAGTATACCGTAATGAGTCGATATTGGACGAATCTTGCCGATCTTTATGAAGAAGGGTTGCTCACAGAAACCGCTGAGCTTATAGAAGTTGCAAAAGCATTTCAAATCAAGATCAGCCCCACGATACAAAAGCAACTCGAAAATGTCACAGCTGACGAGAGAGACGCTTTAATTCGGCAATTTATCCCTTCTCCCTTAGAAGCGAATATTCTCCCCACAGAACTCGATGACCCCATCGGCGACCGACGTTTTACCCCGATCCCCGGCGTTGTCCATCGCTATAAAGATCGTGCATTACTTAAAATTACCCAACTCTGTGAAGTCTATTGCCGATTCTGTTTCCGCAAAGAGATGATTGGTCAAAAAGGTGCAACCCTTTCAGAGTCAGAACTAAAAGCTGCCATCACCTATTTTCAAGCGCACACTGAACTATGGGAAGTGATCTTAACTGGGGGTGATCCACTTATTCTCTCCGCTCGGCGCTTGCAGATCGTATTTGAAGCCCTATGCACAATTCCTCATATTCAAAATATCCGGATTCATAGCCGAATTCCGATTATCTCACCGGAAAAAATCACTCCTGAGCTACTCATGCTACTAGAGAATTGTATAGATCAAGGTAAAGCCATTACCCTTGTGATTCATGCCAATCACGCTTCTGAGTTTTCAGAGGATGCAAAAATAATCCTCAAAAAACTACGAAAAGCCGGCGTATTACTACTCTCGCAATCTGTTTTACTCAAAGACATTAATGATTCAATTCAGGCATTAACAGCCCTTATGCGCGCCTTTATTATCAATGGTATTAAACCCTATTATCTCCATCAAATGGATTTAGCACGCGGAACTAGCCACTTTGTAGTAGAAGAGGCACGCGCAATTAAATTAGTGGAAACATTACGACAAGAGATCTCCGGCATCTGCATTCCCCGCCTTATTGTGGAAATCCCCGAAGGCGAAGGCAAACGCGCACTTGCTTAATCTTCCATCATTGAGCAAGTCTACTTTAGATTTCTAACAGAATCTGCTGGGCAGTTTGTGGTAAGTTATTCCAAGGCCAAAGTAACTTAAACTTACTCCCTCCATATTGTCGCCATAACATCGCTGAACGAATCCCGGAAAGCAGAATCGCTCGAATCTCATTCGCAATGTAGGCTTGACTTAAAATATTCTGCTCGCCTCTTACCATAATTTTAGGCGACAGTTTACTTAATGTTTGACTATAGAGGTCTGCAATGCCGGCGATCATATTCTCATGACCAATCTCAAAATGCTGCAATCTTCCCGAGAGAGACTCTAACCCCGCACCCAATAAATTGAGCATAGCGCTATCTTTACTTAAGTTTTTTTCTAAGGCGATTAGCGAGTAGAAATAGATTTTCGCTTGTGCTGAAGTATTTTGCAATCCATTTGCGAAAGCTTGTAAACCAGGTTGAATATTGGCAATCCCATCATAGACATCATCAATATTTTCTGGATGTAATACAAAAATACTATGCAACAATGGATTTCGTACCTCATTTTGAATCGACCCTGTAGTTGCCAAACGATCCACCAAAATAGCAGCTTGCATAACCGCCGACAACGCAATGACCTGATTCCGATTCATCTCCCTCTCCTCTAACCGCTCTATTTAATTTTTAATACTCAACATTCGTTTCATACCCTAATGAATATTAGCAGATATTCGATAAAAGCTCGACATCAAAACTCGACATCAAATCTCGATATTGAGGCTTGTTAAATCCTGTAAAATTCGATCATTTCAAATATAAAAAGCGCCAAGAAAATGATCCTTGACGCTTCATTGTTCGAATCACAATTAATCGAAACAATACATTCAACTAAAAATACTTATATGAACTCTTATATGAACTTCATATGCTTCCAAATAGAGGCGTATTTCTTCGCTTCAGGAATCTGTTTCCGCACAAAGAGTTCAATACTCTCTTCTCGATTACAAGACTCAGAGGAGTTCTCCTTACGAGCATAAACATTCAGTTTATCCATAAAGTCAAACATCGCTTCGGCAATCTCTTGATCATTCATCGTCGGATTCTCTGACACCACTTTCATATAAGCAACATAAATCATCCCCATTTTTGAGTAACCTGCCCCTAATACGGGAGAAGCTAAATAATTAATACCTCTTCTCGGCATCAAGTTATGAATGATATAGTCATTGTACTGTTGACTCCTAGCCACGACAGACTGATCTGGCACGGGATTATTTACGATTGCAAAATCGCCTCTTTGTATTTTAACTACCAATACTTTTAGGAGATCATTCCAGCCATAGTTAGAAGGAAGCACTTCTAAAAGCTCAGCAAAACTTTTCGGCCGATAATCCTCAGCACACAAACAATCCGCAATAGGATCAAAAAGATCGCTTTTAATCTCCATCGTTCCTGATTTAAACATCTTATTCTCAAGCTCTTCCCGAAAACCAAAAGAGATAAAATACCACTCTTTTAAGCGATCTAACTGCTGCTGCCCATTTAGACGGTACCCCCCTTTCATAAAGAGATCTTTTCTAAAAGTCTCTTTAACAAAAGTATCATGCCACATCTCTCGATCGAGAATAGATTGAGTCGCTAAAAAGGTTTTCACTGACTCCGAGAAGCGATAAGCATCTATAATTTCATTAAAATTCATACTTCCGATAAAACTGAGCTTCGCATCATCAAAATATTGCGCTACTTCCTCTAACGTCATCGGTTTCCAATGCTCATTCAAATACTCGTGAATCAGATAATTGTAATTACCAGAATTCACCTGCTTCTTAATGCCATTCCAACTCACTTTAAGTGGCGGATTATTCTCTAATAGCTCAGGGAACTGTGTAAAAATCCCCTCAAAATGCGCAAATGTCTTCTCCGCTTTTTCTCGAGGCGAACCGGATAAGCCGCCGTAATAGCGATGCAATCTATTTTTCCATTCTACAAAATGATTATGCCCCGCACTACAGTTATAACTAATGTGGAATAATCCCCCTGGCTTTAAAAACTTTTTCACGATCTCAACAATAAAGCGTTGATTACTCTCACTAATCCAACTCCAGACACCATGAATAGCAATAGTATCGCATTGAGGGATATCATCTCGTTGCAATAATTCTTCAAAGCTTTGATCCGTAAAATTTACCTGAACGCCGGAATGGGAAGAGATTAGATTGGCAAATGCAATATGACTTGGATTGAAATCATTTCCAAAATACAGTCCTTTATGAGAAACAGCATGAATATTCGCCGACAACCCTTGCCCGATACCAAGTTCAAGATGTACATCATGATCACTTTCAGGCTTAACATCATAACCATGCACAAGTGCAGCAAAGCGCATTTGCGTTGGGCTTAAATTAGGGTAATAACCAAATGTATACTCAATATCTGTACGGTAACCATCATTCCACAACATATTCCCATCCTTTCAATCAGTCCACTATCACTAAGCCCAAGGGTTATTAAATCCCCCTTAAAATTTAAGGCCATATTTTAACTTACAACGAACAAAGACACTAATCTGTTTTTAACAATTATATAAAAATAATTTTACATAACATAAAAACACAATCAGTCCGTCAAGCTAACATTACAATTAAAAAAATTGATTCTTTATATAGCAAAAAGCTTGATGAAATATTTTTACATGGTAGAATCTTCATTCTCATATGAATGAGAACATATTTGGGCTATAGCCAAGCGGTAAGGCAGCGGGTTTTGATCCCGCCATTCCCAGGTTCGAATCCTGGTAGCCCAGCCATATTAGAAGAGCACTGCAATTAGATTGCAGTGCTCTTTTCGTTAAAATTCAATATTCAGCTCGCAAATGCAATTATCACTCTCTACAAGCCGTCAATATCGCATATCCTAATTGTAAGAGATTTAATGTGGAGGATGATAAAAAAGCCTTTCACAAGCTTCTTGTCTAATTAAAGTTGATATCGCCATATTAAGACCCCTTTGTGTCCAATATATCGATACCACTCTAAATTGTAGATAAAGAAAAACCCGTAATAACATTGGTTGTTACGGGTTATCTATATGGCGCGCCCAGAAGGAGTCGAACCTCCGACCGCCTGGTTCGTAGCCAGGTACTCTATCCAGCTGAGCTATGGGCGCTTAACTAAGATGTGTAGTATACATCAGAATTTGCCTTCTTCAACAATTTGATCACTCTTTGCGCAATATTTTTTACATCTTTTTGCAACTATCAACTCAACCAATTGTTTTTAAAGAATTTAAAATACAGTAATTTTATCATGCTTTTGCTTACAAGCGTGCATCGAATATCATTGAGAAACTAAAAGCAGATCTTATCTTTTTCTAACTTGTGCACTAAATAAGCATAATTTTACCCAAGCAAACAAAAAATCATCCCAATTCGAGAATTGACTAATAGATAAAAGGCTTCTCAATCGCCATATAGACCACCCCCATCGCCATACTATTTGAGATTAAATAAGCAATAAGACGTGTCGAAAGCACAAACTTTTGACGCATAGCGAAAATTGCAAAGAGAATATAGAGCACCATAAAAAGTAATTTCAAAGCTAACCAACCACCGCCTGGTGCAAAAGGATTAATGTGCAGTATTACGGCCAATAACACCCCAGTCAATAGCAAAAAAGTATCGACAATATGGGGAATAATACGCGCCCATTTCGGCCTAGAGACTAAAAAGTATTTCCAAAAACGAAAGTTGAAGAAGATAATCGAAAAGAAGGCAAGCATAATATGCGTGTGCTTAATGCCCATATAGTAAGTTGCTAACATCATAATTCCTTTTAAATTTAAAAATGGATCAATCAAGGCCGATCACAAATTTCGACCTATAATCAATTAGATTATCAATCAGATTAAAATTTGCCTCCCCCAATTTAACTCACAACGTTAACGGGGTTCCCAGCGACAAATTGATTGATGTTATTCTCTAACAAATGCACTAAAGTTGCTAATGCTTCTTCACTCGCAAAGGCTGTATGTGGCGTTAAAATAAAATTCCCTAAATCCTTAGCTAATAAAGGATGATTCGCTTTGGGCGGTTCTGTCGTCAGCACATCCACGCCGGCACCGCCAATTCTGTTTTCTCTCAAGGCTTCTGCAAGCGCCTCTTCATCCACTAACCCGCCCCGACTCACATTGAGTAAAATTGCCCCGGGTTTCATCTGCGTTAACTCTTCATAGCCGATTAAATTACGTGTGCTCTCTGTTAAGGGTAAGTGTAATGAGAATACATCACTATGCGCTAATACCGATTTAAATGACTGATAGCCTGCGCGCACCTCTTTTGCATCTTTATGCTCGGCAAAAAGTACCTGCATACCAAAACTCTCGGCGTATTGCGCGAATTGTTGCCCGATGCTCCCTTTACCGGCAATCCCTAATGTTTTACCTTTTAATTCAAAAATAGGCGCGCCAAAAATCGTAAAGAAAGGCGATTTTTGCCATGCTCCCTCTCGAATTTGTGCCTCATAAAGCGGTAAGCGGTGCATCAAAGCAATCATCATCATAAAGGCATGCTCTGCTACTGCCACTTGGCTATAGCCCGCGACATTACAGACTGTAACGCCTAATTCTCGCGCGGCCTCTATATCAATCATGTTGTAGCCTGTTGCTGCAACGGCGATTAGTTTCAATTGAGGATTCGCTTCCATTGCCGCTCGATTAATCGGAATTTTATTAGTAATGGCAATTTCATGGCCTTGTAATGCTTTTGAGACTTCATCATGAGGACAATTATCAATCTCCGTCAGAGTATAGGGGAAATTAAAGCGCAGCTTTCCTCGCGTTAAAGTCCCTTGATCTAAAAAAACAATACTTCTATTCATCGTCATATCTCTACTCCTTATCTCATTATGTGTCATATCCTTCCCCACCTTACCATTCTCTTATAGGAAGCTCTAGCCTTCTCCTACAATAAGAAAAACCCTCTATATCGCAATATAGAAGGTTCCCTTATTCATTCTCGCCAATCCTACGATTTAACAATTATGATTATGATCATAATTAACGATTATCATGACGTAAAATCCGTTGTTTTTCACGATTCCAATCACGCTCTTTCAGGGTTGCTCGTTTATCGTGAGCTTTCTTACCTTTCGCTAACCCGATCTCTACTTTCACTAAACCCCGTTTCCAATAGAGACTCAGAGGTACCAATGTATAACCTTTTTGATCCACGGCGCCCATTAAACGATCGATTTCTTTGCGATGAAGCAGTAATTTACGCGTTCTTGTATCATCTGCATACACATGCGTTGAAGCGGAATTGAGGGGGGGAATATGCGAGCCGATGAGATAAACTTCACCATCACGAATATAGACATAAGCTTCCGACAACTGCCCACGTCCATCACGTAAACTCTTTACTTCCCAACCATGAAGCGAGATCCCTGCTTCGATTTTCTCTTCAATAAAATAATCATGATAAGCACGTTTATTGCCGGCGATCTGCCCACTCGTGTTACCTTTTTTCTTAGCCATAATAGATATTTCCTATGATAAATCCACGCATAGTCCATGTCATCTTCAAAATTTGATATTAGATTTTCTGTTTAATTCCTGCTTTCTTGCGTTCAATCAAGCTTATCTCTATTTTCTTTAGCGTTCTATGTTCGTTTCTTTATCACTAAAAACAGCCTATTCATCAAGATGCATCACGGCTAGCGCCTATTGTCGGTTTACGGGTAATTGGTCAATATCAACCCATTCCCGCAGCCGGTCGAGTCTCTATTTTAGTACATTTTGCTTATTTTCCATAATGCCTGATTTAACAGGAATTCTAAAAGGCACTAAAAACCTGATTCTGAGCATCTTTTCCCCGAAAAATTTCATTGAAAAATCAGCCCATTGAAAATACTCTATTAATACAAATTATATGTTTTAGTTTAATTTTCGAGTTTAATTTTTGATTTAATCTCAGGATAAGCAAAGTTGTGCCAATGGTTAATGGAGTTGAAAGAATTTTAGACCCTTAAGCCACATTAAGAGTCATATCAACATATAGTCATATACTTTTAATCATCCCCCTTTGGTTCTTGAGTTTATTAAGAGATTAAAAATAGGTGATCTGTTCCATATTATTCGGAGGAAACACATATGTTTACATTCCTTGGCGGCATTGTATTACTAATTGTCGGCTACTTTACCTATGGTAAATTTGTCGAACGGGTTTTTGGTGTTAGTAAACGACCAACGCCAGCTTATACTAAAGGCGATGGTGTGGATTATGTCCCTATGACTAACCGCAAAAACTCGCTCATTCAGCTCCTCAATATTGCCGGTGTAGGTCCTATTTTTGGCCCTATTTTAGGAGCACTTTACGGACCTGTCGCCTTTATCTGGATCGTTTTCGGCTGTATCCTTGCCGGCGGTGTTCATGATTATCTTACAGGAATGATCTCTATCCGTAATCGCGGCGCGCATTTACCAGAACTTACCGAAAAATTCTTAGGTAAATCAATGCGCCATATCGTTAATGCATTTGCCTTAGTGCTTCTAGTGTTAGTAGGAACCGTCTTTATTACTGCACCGAGCACATTACTGTACGATCTCATGGGTGGGCATGTCAGTATTGTGATTATCATCATTGCCATCTTCATCTACAACATTTTGGCAACCCTCCTTCCTATCGATAAAATTATCGGTAAATTCTATCCATTCTTCGGAATCCTATTAGTCCTCAGTGCTATCGGAATTGGTGTAAGTCTGCTCTTTTCGGGTAAAGTGGGCAATATCCCTGAGCTTACGCTCGAGAACTTAAACCCTCGTGGTACTGCTATTTTCCCACTTCTATTCTTAGTGATCTCTTGTGGCGCGCTTTCTGGCTTCCATGCAACGCAATCACCTATTATCTCCCGTACAGCACAAAATGAAGGTCATGGCCGTCTGATCTTCTACGGAATGATGATTGCCGAAGGAATCATTGCGATGATCTGGGCAGGCGCTGGAATGGCGATGTTCTATGAACCAGGCACACCTTATGGCACTGGCTTAAGTGCAATTCTTACACAAGCAGGAGAAGATCCTGCAGTTGTGGTCAGTAAAATTGCAACGATGCTGCTTGGTAGCGTAGGTGGTACAATTGTTGTCCTCGGCGTCATTATTCTACCGATCACTTCTGGCGCAACGGCCTTTAGAAGTGCCCGTATGATTGTGGCAGACTACCTCAAAATGGGGCAAGAGAAGATGTCTCATCGTTTAGTCATCGCGATTCCACTCTTCTTAATCGCTGTAGTACTCTTACAATTAAACTTCGATATCCTATGGCGCTACTTCTCTTGGGCAAACCAATCAACAGCCGTTATTGCCCTCTTCGTGGGTGCCATCTACCTCTATATCGGTGGTCGTAACTATTGGATCTCGCTTTTACCGGGCGTCTTCATGTTGATGGTGACAACAACCTATATCCTTGAACAGCCGATCGGTTTTAATCTTCCTTCAACCACTTCACAAATTGGCGCGGCGATTATTACTGTCATCTTAGTAGCGCTCTTTTTCTGGCAAGCAAAACGGCAGAAAGCCCGGGGCATTCCTCTTGCAGAAGATTTAACTGGCTGGGACGGTACATCAGATGATAAAGGGTATGACTTTACCTGCAAAGGTCTCTAAGTCAAAAGGCATTTGTAAAAGTCACAACTTTATAAATTAAAGACTTTGTCAGGTAACAACCTATTAAAAGTCGCAAGCAATAACCCCAAGTCTTAGACTCGGGGTTATTTTATAGTATAGTAAATTTGGTTTAAGAAAAATGGTTTTAAACAGCACTTGCAAGATGCCGGATAGAATGGCTTCCTTACTTATTACAGCCGATGCGCCGGCATTTAAATAATGCTTATTTTGAACCGACATTACTATATATCCCAATACTTTCTACTTATTCAGTGAATACGCTAGATGTCTATGAAATATTCTTGCTTACCCTACTTTTTACCCTTGTAAAATCTTCGCTACCCGCCGTTGTAATTCAGGAATCACCTCTGTTTCAAACCAAGGATTTTTACGCTCCCAAATACGATTGCGAGGCGATGGATGCACCAACGGGAAATATTCCGGTAGATAATCCCGATAATGCTGCACGATCTCTGTCAATGAAACTTTACTTGGTTGCTGTAAATAGCGATGAACTGCATAATTTCCCACTAACAGGATTAATTCAACATTCGGCATTAATTGTAATAGTCGTGGATGCCATTTTTCTGCAAACCCTTTACGAGGTGGAAGATCCCCTGATTTCCCCTTTCCTGGGAAATAGAAATCCATTGGCAAAATAGCAAATTCAGAACGATGGTAAAAATCCTCTCGACTCACATTGAGCCATTCTCGCAAATGATCCCCGCTAGGATCATTCCAATATAGTCCACTCTCTTCTGCCCGCTTCCCTGGCGCTTGCCCCACAATCACAATCTTGGCTTGTTTATTTACACTATACAAGGGGGCAATCCCTTGCTGCTCATAAGTTGCGTTCATCGGATCTGCTTTAATGTCTGCAAAAATAGCCGTAAATGAATCTTTTTTCATCTCAATCCTCAATAAGCTAAAAATAGAACATCTAATTCCACTCACTATACCACTGATAAATAAAGAGATATCTACTATTAAAAGGAATGAATTACACCATGAATAGTAAATTTGGTTTAAGAAAAATGGTTTTTAAGCCACTAGCATGGGATTTTAAAAGAACATGAAACCTCACTAAGCAACACTTGCAAGATGCCGGATAGAACGGCTTCCTTGCCTTGATCAACCGATGCGCCGGCATTTCAATAAGCTTATTTTGAACCAATCTTACTGTAGAATATTTTTTGCTACGCCCTTTTGACTACTCTTCTACCACTATCAAACCTCATCAGAAACAGATGATAGATCTCTAATCATCAATTAATTAGAGTTGACCAATTTGCAGACTTTCGGGGTAATGGGCTCATCCAAATTTAACTAAAATAGGCTTCTGGCAACTTTAGCATGTGCCACAATTTTGTGGTCATAATGCCATTGGCTAAAACACCTTTTGCTTGCTGTAACTGGTAGAGCGCATAAGCAGTATGACCGTTAAAATAGCCTTTATCAATCAATACTTCGTCCAGCAAGCCCTCTTTGAGTAGATATTCCTGCAACAGACGTACCGCATATCCGGTGGAACCTTGTAATAATTCAGGTGCACTATCGCCAGCAACGATGTTCTCTAATTTTCGGGCGGAGGTCAGTAGATAACGATAGGATTGCCCTACTTCTAAAGGGGATGGCATGGCAGATTGTCCTGATAATATCCGAAATTGTTGATAATATCCGTTTGGCATCTCCGGTGGACAATGATCTCCTTCAATCACCTGACAACCCGCAGAAGCAAAAGAGATTCCTTGTGGTTGAGAACTTGTTTGTGCGCTATGGATATTATCATTCACAATGCCAAGTGTTCCCTTGCCATTTCTAAGCCGATATTGATGATCTGCTTGATAAAAACGCCAAGCAAAAACAGGTTGGAGTCGAGTTAAGCGGAATGCCCCCTCTTCAAAGGGCCGATTATGCGGTTCATGAGCACCAATACGATAATCATATGCGCCCATTCCTAGACAATTCGCGATTGCCTCTTTCGGGGAATCGATCTGCTTTTGTTGCCAATATTGATGAGGGATAGTGGAAGCAGGGAACAGCGCAATTTTGCCATTGGTTAAATCCCAAATCCCCATTAAGCACCGAA
The DNA here is from genome assembly GCF_038500265.1 of Ignatzschineria larvae DSM 13226. NCBI lineage: Bacteria > Pseudomonadati > Pseudomonadota > Gammaproteobacteria > Cardiobacteriales > Ignatzschineriaceae > Ignatzschineria > Ignatzschineria larvae. Next base: position 2,258,836 of record NZ_CP150637.1, read on the forward strand.
GATTCTCACCATCTAAAATCGATTCAACTAGGGTCACCTCTGAGCTAAATTGCCCATACTCTCCTGCCACTAAGGTCGCCCCTCGAATTCCAAAAAGCACCCGTTTACCGATTAGAGTATAGGCGGAACTTTCAACCAAACGAGCCAATGATGCACTACTAAAGGTAAAGGGTTGAAAAGAGGAAGAAAGAGAGAGATGTGCTGTATCGATCATAGCCATTACCTTACATATTATCTGATGCTAAATGGAGCTCTTACTGTATCATATTTTAAGCGCTGATTATTACAACCCTATATCTCCTTGAGTTCCAATTTCTAACGCAACAGTTAATGTTTCGTCATCTGAGTAGCTTCATATTCCTTGTGAAATAGTTCTGTAATAACTTCGATAGGCGATCTAAAATTAAAGCGTTTTCGAGGTCGACTATTGAGTGATAGCGCTATTTCATCAAGCTCTTCCTGACTATGAATAGAAAGATCTGTCCCTTTGGGCAAGTATTGTCGTATCAAACCATTGATATTCTCATTACTCCCTCTTTGCCAGGGGCTATGGGGATCACAAAAGTAGATAGCAACTCCCGTATTTTGCGTGATTTGAGCATGATAAGCCATTTCTTTCCCTCGATCATAGGTCATTGTTCGTGCAAATGTTAAAGGTACTCGATTGAGTGCTGCGCTAAACCCTATAACGGCAGAGGTTGCGGTTGCATCTTCCATTTTGATTAACATAACATAACCACTAGTGCGCTCAACTAATGTGCCGACAGCTGAAGCGTTGCCTTTTCCTTTGATCAAATCACCTTCCCAATGTCCAGGTGTTAAACGATCTTTAACTTCTGGAGGACGTAAGTGAATACTTACTAAATCAGGAATTTGCCCTCTTCTATCCACAGTTCCTTTTCGGGGTTTTCGTGTGGTACGTCCTTGCCTTAAACATTGGAGTAATTCTTTTTTTAATTGGCCAACGGGTAAAGCATACAAGGCATTGTAGATTGTTTCTTGGCAAACATAGTAACTAGAATTAGCCATCTTTTTAAGTACCCCGGATATTTGTTCAGGAGATAATTTAGCACGTAAACACTGTTCCACAAAACCAAATAAGACCGTTCCTGGCGTTAGTTTTTCATCAGGGGCGCATCTCTTTCTAGCTTGTAAATAGGCGTACTGTGCCTTTGTTGCAGCATAGTGATCTTTATCCTCAACTCTTTTTAACTCTCTGGAAATTGTCGAAGGCGATCGGTTTAGCTCTTTAGCAATGGTTCGAATACTTTTATTAAGTTGTATACCAACTTCAATATTGATCCGTTCATTAAGTGATAATCTTGAATAGTTCATGGCAACATTTTACTCCTTAAGTAAGTGTTGCGCTAGGAATTGGATTCCGCCCTCAGATATCTATATCTTAGAGCTATCTATCTAAAATCTCTGCCTTAGCCCTCTGTCTCTAACCATGCGATTTTAACTATCTGCCTATTCTATTCTGCATATTATAAGCTGTATAATGTGGTATGGTAACAAGACGGTACTCTCTCTTAATCAAAATTTCGCTAGAGACAACCGCTATCTCCTGATAGAAGATTTCGTGAAATTAAAATACCGTTTTTTGGCGATCGATATTTCATCAATCCATACATTCATCCATAAATAGACCGATACAGAGTATTCTGATGCTACAAATTCAACATATCCCTTACTATTTACAGCTCATGCGAGTGGAAAAACCTATTGGTAGCTATCTTTTAATGTGGCCGACATTATGGGCCATTTGGATGGCAAGCGAAGGAGCACCGCAAGCACACATTGTGGTGATCTTTATGCTCGGCGTATTTCTGATGCGTTCTGCAGGATGTGTCATCAATGATATTGCCGATCGGGATATTGATAAACATGTTGAGCGAACTAAAGACCGTCCTTTAACTGCCGGGAAAGTCAGCTTAAAAGAGGCGATTTCACTCCTTGTTTTATTAGTGGTGCTCTCCGGCATTCTAGCGCTTTTTCTCTCTTGGAAGACATTACTACTCTCTATTCCGGCGCTTTTAATTGCGCTCTCTTACCCATTTATGAAACGATTTCATTCACTGCCACAAGCTCATTTAGGCGTGGCCTTTGCCTTTGGGATATTAATGGCCTTTATGGAAATTCAAGGCAGAATTCCGGCGGTGGGCTATCTCCTTTTTGTGACCAACATTCTATGGACACTGATTTATGATACTGAATATGCAATGAGTGATCGTGAAGAAGATAAAGCGCTCAATATCAAATCCTCCGCCCTGCTATTTGAAGCATTACTGGGTAAACGGGATTATTATCTGATTATCGCACTACAGATCCTGATGGTTTTATGCCTCATCATCATCGCACTACAGTTACAAATAACAACCTACTTCCTGTGGGCCATTTTATTTGTCATCATTCTGTTTTATTATCAAGTTACACTCATTAAAACACACGATAAAATACGTTGCTTTCAAGCTTTTTTGCACAATCATTACGTGGGATTAGTGATATTTATTGGGCTTTTCCTCAATTATTTACCATAACTATTTCAGTCATAAGAATTTCAACAACCCTACAAAATAGTACGGATTTTACAGACAATAACAAAAGGATAGAGGACATTATGGGACATCGTTTATCGAAGATTGTGACAAAAACCGGCGACAATGGCACAACGGGGATTACCGGTAATATTCGCCTTGAGAAGTATCATCCACGCATTGAAACCATTGGTTTAATTGATGAACTCAATTCGCTACTCGGTGTGGGTATTGCCCATCTTCATCAAGAGATTGCCCATTACGAAGGTAATAATGCACCTCAATCGGCAACGCAACTTCGCACTATTGAGAAAGAGTGGTCTTTTATTCAGCACCTTCTCTTTAACATTGGTGGTGAGCTCTCAATGCCCGGCATCGATCTGATCAAAGAAGATCATGTGACTAAATTGGAAATCGCACTCACTGAATACAATGAGAATCTTGCGCCACTTAAAGAATTTATTCTCCCCGGTGGTTCACTATTAGTCGCACAAACACACTATATCCGCGCGATTAGTCGCAAAGGTGAACGAGCGCTTTGGGCACTTAAAAGTCAAGATGAGCAAGTCAATGAGTACTCACTCAAGCTTCTTAATCGCTTGTCGGACTATTTCTTTGTCATGGCCAGAACGATTGCAAAACTCACCCATACAGAAGAGATCTTCTGGAATGCTGAAATTGAGTTATAACCAGTTATAACCTGTTATAACCCTTAAAATTGCCATTATGACCCCATCATCGATCACTGTTAATAGAAATCTAGCAGAAGAAGCACCGCGAGTCTTTCTACTCAATGTGGATGAGGCCACTATTGATTGGGCACACAAAAATTACCCTCAATTCTTCAATGAAAAATTGAGGGGGAAACGGCAAATTAGTTATCTTTTAAGTCGTGCACTACTACTACATGTTTTGCAAAATTATTACGATTTCAAAATACTACCTGAACTCGCCTATTCTGCCCATGGGAAACCATACTTCCCAACTTGCAATATCAGCTTTAACCTCACCCATACAGATCAGTTTCTAGGACTTCTGATTACCAGAGGTAATCATCCATTAGGCATCGATATTGAAACAATAAAACCCCGACGAAACTTTGCCGGATTGCTACAAAAAACCTTTTCAATCACCGAAATCCAATGGATTTTAGGGTTAACCGAACAGCCGGCACTCCCTCTCCAAAAGAATTTAACGCTATCACCTGAAGCGATAGAACGTTTCTTTCTTCTGTGGTCCGCAAAAGAAGCCTATCTCAAAGCTGATGGGCGAGGCTTACAAGCCTTACACACACTTCTTCTAAAGCCTAAGCATCAAATAATGCAAGGCGATCTACAAGAGGGGACGCTTCTACTACAGACTTTAAACCATCAAAGGAGCGCGACAAAGAGCGCATTTGCTCTTTATCTCCCCACTTCAATGATTGAGTCTACCTGTATCACAGATCTCTCTAACGATCCTGCTGTACCTAGCAGTACAACATTCTCCTCGCATTTTTGGCAAATCATTATGCGAGAAATCTCTCATAATGAAACGCCAACTCTTTCACTTTAGCCAAAATCTACTAAATTGCCTTTCATCGCTATCACTATTCAATAACTCGTTACTAAATCTTACGATCGAACCTTAAACTATTGAACGTGTTACTACTCATTGTTTAACGCAATGGTACAAAATTACTCTTCAGTAGCGAGTAGAAAATCTTCTTTGCTTGCGCCCGCTTCTACTTTCTCTTTCATCCAAAGAGGCATTTTGCCACGACCACTCCAGAGTTGCTCAGGATTATCAGGATTACCATATTTCATAGGTACCTTGCGCCCTTTACGACCCACTTTATCTCTAAATACATCGTGGAACGAGAGTCCTGAATGATCTAATAGCTTCTCAATCTCTTTACGAACTTGCTCCGCTTCAGCAGCACGACGACTCTCAATCTCTTGACTTAATTCAGTAATAAGCGTCTCCATCTTGTCAATACTTAGTCCATCTAAATCTAAATCTTTCATCACTTACATGTCTCCATTCAATAAAATGACTATTTCCAATAATCTTTATCTAATTATAACTAGCAAAACTAGTTATTACTATTATATAAATTATATTAATAACATTAAATATTTATTTTATGTTTAATCAAAAAACATTGTCTAATTTTCGGATTCCGTTTGAAATCCTCGGGTAATGTTTTATTAGAAATATCCGTAATATCAAATATTTCCAATAATTCACTATCCATTTTAAACCGCCGCAGATTTGTCGAAAAAAGAAGCACTCCTTCATGCGCTAATAGACGCATTGCATCACTAATCAGTGCTATATGATCTCTCTGGATATCCAATACATCTTCCATCCGTTTAGAATTTGAGAATGTAGGAGGATCCATAAAAATCAAATCAAACTTATCTTCATTTCGTTTCAATAACGGCTTTGCACGCATCTTCTCTACACGTTCTTTGAGCCATTTCAGCACATCTGCTTGGATTAACGCATGACCATCGAAATGCCCATTGAGTGCCAAGTTTTGATCTGCCCAAGCTAAATAGGTGCGAGAAAGATCCACTGAGAGCGTATTTAATGCGCCCCCATTTGCGGCATGTACAGTCGCACTTGCGGTATAACAGAAGAGATTTAAAAAACGTTTTCTCTTTGCCATCTTACCGATCATCATTCGAACTTCCCGATGATCTAGGAAGAGTCCTGTATCGAGATAATCAGTGAGATTCACAAGTAACTCTGCACCACCCTCCTTCACCGGAAAGAGCTCTCCCTCCGATTCAGAAAGCTTCTCATACTGCCTTTTTCCCCGTTGTTTTGCCCGCTGTTTGATGTGAATATCTTTAGGAGTAATCCCATCTACAACATGAGGAATCAGCTGTACAACTTTATTAAAACGCACTTCAGATAGCTTCTTGTCCACTGTCGAAGGCGCTTCATATTCATAAATTACGATCTGATCGTTATAAAGATCAATCGCAACATTAAATTCCGGGATATCGGCATCATAAAGCCGATACGCCTCAATATTTTGCCGCTTAGCCCATTTTGCTAAATGTTTATAATTCTTTGTGAGGCGATTCATAAAAGCATCGCCCCCATCTTCAAGTAAGGTTTCTAAGGCAACACGGCGATCATTCGCATCTGCCTTTTTTCGGTCAACGAAATATTCAGGCGTAATCTCAAATTGCAGATAAACACAATCAAGCGCCCCATTCCAAAACTTGTTGATCTTCTTTGCCCGAAGCCCCATCACGCGTCCAAGCTCCGGTGAAGAGGTGATCACGCCGGCTGTAAAACCTTCATAGCGTTTTAAGAAATCCCCCAAATCTTGATAGGTTTCAACGAGCGTCTCTTTCTCACCTAACCGTTCACCATAAGGAGGGTTCGTAACAATCAATCCTGTAGTCAATGCGGGATCGCGACTATAATCTTGAAATGGCATATGTTTAAAGCACATATTTTTCAAAACTCGCGCACGATCCGCATTGGCTTTAGTAATTCCGATCATCATCGAACTACGCTCAACACCTACTAATTGCCCTTGATAACGCGCTTCCCCTTCAGTAGCTCGTCGTTTAGCTTCTTGATAACAAGCTTCCCAATCGGAGGCATTAAATCGGCGCCAACGCATAAAACCAAAATCATTACGATACAGACCCGGCGCAATATCTCTTGCCATAAGTGCCGCCTCAATCAAAATAGTACCGGCGCCACATAAAGGATCAATAAAATGCTCATGATTCGCCGCTTTTTCCGGCCAATTAGAGCGATAGAGGAGTGCTGCCGCCAGATTCTCTTTAATAGGCGCTGTTCCCTGCTCACTTCTAAATCCTCGTTTATGCAGAGGTTCTCCACTCATATCGAGATAAAGCGTATATTGTTTCTCATCGATATGCAGATAGAAACGGTGATCAGGTGCGTCTAAATTCACATTCGGACGTGTCCCCATTAACTCATTAAAATAATCGACAATTGCATCTTTGACCCGAAGCGCCGCAAAATGCGTATGGATATTCCCCGCCTTTCGCGTTGTCACTTTGGTAGCAAAGGTATCTGTCTCTTTCATATGCGTTGACCAAGAGAAGAGCGAGAGCTCCTCATGCAATTGGTCAAGCGAAATAAACTTCCCAGTTTTAAGCTCTAATAAGACACGCGATCCACAACGAACCCACAAACATGCCCGATAAGCATCTTTAGGTTCTCCTGTGAATGAAACCCCTGTCCCTTCTTCCTTAGCATCTAATCCAAGATCGAGTAGCTCCCCTTTCACAAAAGGTGCAAGCCCTTGGGCACAGGTTATATAAAATTTTGACATAGACTCTCTCAAATAAAGAATTCAATAATTACACTTTAATGAATCAGGTTGTAATAATTCTAAACGATTATTTCGTCATTGCGTCATATAAAATATGGTCATATAACAGTGTCTTTTTATCTTCACTAATTCTATTAACCGTGAAGTATAATACTATATTAGCCCTTACAACTAACACATATTAACAAATAAACACTTAAATTATAAGAAAATATTTAACGAAATCCAAAAATAATTCCAATAATAGGTTAATGATATCGAAATCGTACCTATTATTCTCTATTCTTTGAATCATCACATCCTTCTAAAAAAACTATTTTTATACTTGAAGTATTATCCATTATCTGCCTATATTAATAAATAACCTTTTCATAGCCTAAAATGGATAAAAATAGTGTCTTAAAATAGAGGGTAGCCCCCTTAATGACAAGCTATATTTAAGAATTGAAGCAATAAAGAAGCAATTAACCTTAAAGGATCGACATTATGACAAAAGATTTAAGTAAAAAGATTCGACATGCAGATTTTCTAAACAAAATTGTCTCTGCAGAGGAGGCTGCAAGCTGGATTGAAGATGGAATGACTCTAGGAATGAGTGGTTTCACCCTCTTTGGAGAACCTAAGGTCTTCCCTAGAGCTCTTGCTGAGCGTGGTAAAAAAGAGAAATTTAAAGTGAATCTCTACACAGGCGCCTCTCTCGGCCCTGACGCCGACCAAGCTATGGCTGAGGCGGACATCATTAATCTTCGTGTACCTTATCAAGGGAATCCGGTTCTTCGCAAGAAGATCAATGCCGGAGAAATCAAGTATATTGACCAGCATCTCTCTCATACCGCAGAGACGCTTCGTCAAGGAAACTTAGGGGAGATTGATTATGCAATCATTGAAGCGGCGGCTATTACCGAAGATGGCATGATTATTCCGACAGGTTCAGTCGGAAACTCACCGATCTTTGTTGAACGCGCTAAACACGTTATTATTGAACTCAATACCTCAACGCCGGATAGCTACGAGGGGATTCATGATATCTATATCCCGAAAGATCAAGGGGATAACCGTCAAGCTATTCCTGTTTATGATGATCTAAGCAAGCGCATTGGCACCATCGGTATTAAAGTAGATCCTGCCAAGGTGAAAGGCGTAATCCTCTCTGATCGCCCTGATATTCCATCACCGCTTTTTGAACCCAATGAAGAAACGCAAGCCATTGCGGATAATCTTCTTCACTTCCTCGGTAAAGAGGTTGAAGATGGTCGTTTAGGCCCTAACCTTGCCCCCTTACAATCAGGCGTAGGCTCTGTGGCAAATGCCGTATTGAGCGGTATGGCTAAATCAGATCGCTTCAAAAACCTCACAGTCTCCTCTGAAGTATTACAAGATGGCATCTTTGACCTTATCGATGCCGGCGTTGTGGATTTTGCTGTGGCAACCGCTTTCTCACTCTCCAAAAAACGCGTTGAGAATCTTGCTTCGGATCTTGAAAAGTATAAAGATAAGATTCTATTCCGTCCGCAAGAGATCACCAATCACCCTGAAGTTGTGCGTCGCTTAGGTGTTATCGCGTTCAATACTGCGCTTGAAGTCGATATCTACGGTAATGTCAACTCAACCCATGTAAGCGGTACTCATGTTATGAATGGAATCGGCGGGTCTGCCGACTTTGCTCGTAATGCCCGTATCACCATTTTCGTAACGCAATCAACCGCAAAAGATGGCAAAATCTCGGCAATCGTCCCATTTGTGACCCATGTTGACCATACCAATCATGAAGTTGATGTCATTGTTACCGAGCAAGGTTATGCCGATATTCGCGGTCTTTGCCCTGTAGAAGCGGCTGAGAAGATTATCGAAAACTGTATGCATCCAAAGTATAAACAACAAGCGCGTGACTATTTTGAGCGAGCGAAAAAAGAGCGCGGAGGTAACACGCCTCATCTGTTAGAAGAAGCATTCTCTTGGCATACCAATCTTGCTAAAAATGGCACCATGCTCTTAGATCAAGATATGGTGAAAGCAGAAGCACAAAAATAGTAACAACATAGTAATAACAACATGCAAATGATAAACGTTATCTATTAGATGCCCAAAGATGATTATAAAAATTAATCATTAAGAAATTGTATTTGTAATATCGTAATATCAAAATAAATGAATAAAATTAAACCGGCATAGCGCCGGTTTTTTATTCTTTAAGGGTCGCTTTAAACCCGATAGGCAAAAATAAAACTTCACAAGTTTGACCATTGTGCTACTAATAAAGTAACTTTTATCATTTTTGAACATTTTGTTCTGCTGGCGCACAATCTTATTCTACTAATAGAGGCAATCGAGCACGCTTTGCAACAAGGCTCGTTATAATCTATTCAAAATCAGATAACGTAATAGCAGATGGTTCTGTTTTGGAGGATCTTATTCATGGCTCGCGAAAGCTGGAGCAGCAAACTGATTTATATTTCAACCGTTGCGGGCGCAACGATTGGTTTTGGCGCAACCTGGCGCTTCCCCTACCTTGTTGGTGAAAATGGTGGTGGAGCCTATCTACTCGTCTTTTTTATCGCCATGTTAGTATTAGGTGTACCGATGTTGGTCGCCGAGCACCTTATTGGCCGGCGTCTACATACCAATGTCATTGACTCTTTCAGTAATAAAGAGATTGATCACCCCATTTCAAAATGGTGGAAAGGTGTAGGGATATTAGCCCTTCTAGGCGCTTTTGGAATTCTTGCCTATTACATGGTTCTAGGCGGCTGGGTCATGAGCTATATGGGCGGTATCTCATTTGGCGAAATTGACCTCTCCACACCCCTCTCCGCAGAAGTCACCAAAAACTTCTTTGAGAGCTCGACACATAACGCTTGGAAGATGATCCTCTATACCTTTATCTTCGTCGCTGTAAACTACTATATTCTCGTAAAAGGGATTATTGATGGTATTGAGAAAGTGATCCGTTGGGTCATGCCGCTCTTTTTACTCCTTGTCGTTGCCTTAATGATTCGTGCACTATTTTTGCCAAATGCAATGGAAGGGGTCAAATTCTACATTATTCCTGATTTTAGTAAGATCACTTCACGAGTTATTCTGCTCGCACTCGGACAAGTTTTCTTCGCTTTAAGTATCGGTTTTGGCGTCATGATTACACTCTCATCCTATCTTAGTAAAAAAGAGAATATCGTCAGCATCAGTGTCAGTGCCGGCATCATCAACACGCTGATTCCGCTTGCGATCGGCTTTATTATCTTCCCAGCGCTCTTCTCTGCAGGCATTGAGCCAGCATCAGGACCCTCTCTTGTCTTTCAAGTATTGCCTGCAGTCTTCTCTACAGTCCCTTTCGGTGCCTTCTTTGCAGTACTCTTCTTTTTACTGCTCTTATTAGCAGCGCTTACCACTTCTTTAACTATCTATGAAGTGGCCATCACAACGCTGATTGAAAAGACCAAAATGAAACGTGCGGTTGCCACATTTTTAACCTTAGCCGTAGTCTTTATCTTCGGTAATGTGCCGAGCATTCTCTCAAGTAGCGTATGGCAAGATGTTCATATCTTCGGCATGTCGATCTTTGATGCCTTTGATTACATTAGCGCCAATATTCTCTTTATTACCACAAGCCTACTTTGCGCCATTTTTATCGGTTTTGTGCTTCGTAAAGAGCTTGCAATCAAAGAGATCACCAATGACGGCTCTTGCAATCAAAAAGTGGCAACGCTGCTCTTCTATCATATTAAATATGTGATTCCGGCATTGATTCTGATTATATTTGCCTTCTCCTTTATGTAGAAAGTTCATAAAAGATTCATTACATAAATGATTCATTAAAATAGACAAAAGCGTTTCAAGAAAGGCTCCTTGAAACGCTTTTTTGATGCCTCAGTTAGGGTTGCATTTTTATTTTTATAGTAAATTTGGTTTAAGAAAAATGTTTTTTATGTAGCTAATATAGCGCTTTAAAAGAACATCACACCGTACTAAACAACACTTGCAAGATGCCGGATAGAACAGTTTTCTCGCCTCGATCAGCTGATGCGCCGGCATTTGGATAAGCTTATTTTGAGCCAGTCTTACTATAATATTAATCTTTAGCTATTACTTACCCTCTATTTTCGCCTGCATCGATCCTAATCGAAGACGATTCAAACTGAGAGAATTGAGCAACACACTCACAGAGCTAAAGGCCATCGCACCACCTGCCAAAATAGGACTTAAGAAACCAAATGCGGCAAAAGGAATCCCGATTGCATTGTAAATAAAAGCCCAGAAGAGATTCTGCTTAATCTTACGCATCGTCTGTTCGGAAAGCTCGATCATCTTCGGCAAGCTCTCTAAATCGCCATTCATAATCGTCACATCGCTCGATTCAATGGCGATATCGGTTCCCGTTCCCATCGCAATTCCAGCATCAGCCAATGCAAGCGCCGGTGCATCATTCATGCCATCACCCACCATCGCGACAATTCGCCCTTCTTTCTGTAGACGTGCGATAACATCTGCTTTATTTTCCGGTTTTAATTCAGCCACAATATGCGCTTCATCTAAGCCCACATCTGCACCAATTTTAGCGGCCGTGCGAGCATTATCGCCGGTCAACATCCACACCTCAATATTTCGACTTTGTAGTTTTTCAATGGCTAATTTTGCATTAGGCTTCACAGGGTCAGCAATGGCAATCATCGCGAGAATTTCAGATTCCTCAGATTCAGATATTTGAGATTCAGATGCTTGAGATTGACTGATTTGAGATCCCGCAAGAGCGCCTTTCGAAGCACCGGCCAACAATACTACAGTTTCCCCCATCGATTCATGCTTAGTAATCAAGTCAGCAAATAATCGATCCTCGATCCCTCGTTCTTTCATTAATCGAGGCGAACCTACAAAATAGGATTTCCCCTCAATTTTTCCCTCAATACCGGCACCCACTAAAGCCTTAAAATGCTCAACTACAGGCCGAGATGTGATTCCACAGTATTCTCCATAGCGCAAGATCGCTTTCGCAAGAGGATGCTCAGAATGTGCTTCTAGTGCCACTAATTGGGTTAAGATAGTTGTTTTATATTCAACTTCTGTCGATAGCCCTTCTGTTTCAATAATTCCTTCTACATCAACTTCCATTCCTGCTTTTAAATCCATCTTCGTAGCAAAATGGGTGACTTTTGGCATTCCTTCGGTAATCGTGCCGGTTTTATCTAAAACGATCGCATTAATCTTTGCTGCTCGCTCGAGGGATTCCCCATTTTTAATCAAGATCCCATTACGAGCGCCCACGCCGGTACCCACCATAATCGCTGTCGGTGTGGCTAATCCTAATGCACAAGGACACGCAATCACTAATACTGCCACACTATGAATCAGCGCCGACTCTCCGCTGCCTGTCACCCACCAAGTAATCAATAGAGTTACAAGCGCAATCACTAACACCGCCGGCACAAAGATCGCCGAAATACGATCCGCCACTTTCTGAATCGGCGCTTTACTCCCTTGCGCCTCTTGCACAAGTGCAATGATTTTCGCCAAAGTGCTATCACTATCCATCTTAGTCGCTTGCATCGTCAACGACCCTGATTGATTCACCGTACCACTATAAAGAGGATCTCCCTCCGTCTTATCAATCGGTAGACTTTCCCCTGTTAGCATACTCTCATCAATGGTGGATTGCCCTGAAATGACAACGCCATCTACCGGAATATGCTGCCCGGGATGCACGAGTAACTGATCGCCCACCATCACCGCATCAATCGGTACATCGATCATTCGAGTTTCAATATCTCCATTTGATCGAGTGTATTGCTCTAAGCGCAAAGCTGTTTTCGCCTGTAAAGCCATCAATCCACGAATTGCAGCTCCGGTACGATTTTTTGCCCGTTCTTCGAGATATTTCCCTAAAAGAATCAGTGTAATAATCACCGCACTGCTCTCAAAATAGAGATGTTCGGGATTGCCCCCTAAAAAGCCATTGTAGAAGCTATAACAAAAGGCCGCCGTTGTCCCAAGTGCCACTAATAGATCCATACTCGGTGCTTTTGCTTTAACAGAAGCATAAGCTGCTTTATAGAAGCGCCAGCCGATGATGAATTGAATCGGTGCGGTCAGTAACAATTGCACCCAAGGTTTATGAACAAATGCTACCCATCCGCCATGAAACCCAAGCATCATCGCAATCATGCCTAGTAACATCGGCAGACTCAATATAATGCTAATGATCAGCTGCAGACGCATCTTATGGGCATTTTTTGCCTCATAAGCTAATAATTCCGCTTGGTGTGCATCATCATCCGGAATCGCGCCAAACCCCACTTTTTCCACCATCGCAATAATCTCAGACTCGGTTAATAGTGAGGGATCATATTCAAAGCGCCCTTTTTTACTTGCTAGATTCACATTCGCACGATAAATACCAGGCTTTTTCCCTAAAACCCGTTCAATTCTACCCGAACAGTTGGCACAGGTCATACCTGTAATCGCTAATCGACTAAAGGCTCGTGTATCCATCGATTGTGCCATCTCTCTTTGCATACTCTCTTCCTTTTGCACATGATTTCTTGTAAGTTTACTGTTATTCGATCACTATTGTCACTGCTGCAAATTACAGCGGCATTGCCCTTTAAAACATTGGCAGGCGACTTCAGCTACGCTATTTTTAGTAGCTTTTGCTAAGCTCTGCTGTATTTTTAACAAATCTTCACCTGACAATGGCCAAGACTCTATCAATTCTGCAATTTTAGTCCCTCGTTCTTTATCACAAATAAAGTGAAATAATTCATGTGTTGCGCTATTCCACACTTCTTGTTCTGTGACCAGAGGACGGTAACGATACCGATTTCCCTCCTGCAAGGTTTCTACGCAATACTTTGCAACTAATCTAGACAATAAGGTTTTGGTCGTTGTTGGTCGCCAGTTACGTTTTTTTTGAAAAATTTTGACTAAATCGGCGCTACGAGATTCTCCATTTGCCCATAAAACTCTCATAATTTCCCATTCTGCAGGAGTTATATCTATCGTTTTCATTATTTTGTCCTTTTATCATCCGTAACAAGACTTGACTATAATTGTAGGCCTTAAGATGCCCCTTGTCTACAATCAATACCTTCTTTTTTAAAATTTTTGAATAAATTACCACTAAAAATAACAATAGCTTTATCTAACCGTAGGTCGTTTTACTTTGTATACTCAAATCTATCCCTCCGTCATTGACCGATCATAATTATAATATTTTCGTTTATTAAAAGACTTCAAGCATCATTGATGCCAATTAGGCATGAAAGAATTTCCTAGAGGCTATAGCAACAATAAATGAAAAAGCCTATGATAATTTTATGTGATAACAGAGAATTAGCATTTTGACGATATTGATCAAAAAATACAATGATATACGTCATTCAACTTTCAATTACTTATTATAAGCAAGGAGTTATTCAATGAGTGCATTATTACCATTAGCGACTAAACGCCGTTCGATCTACCATATCGGTAAAAATGTGACACAATCAGCCGCTGAGATCAGCGAGATTGTTCGTGAAATTTCGAAACAAGCACCTTCTGCATTTAACTCACAAAGTTCTCGCGTTGTCGTCCTTTTTGGCGATGAGCACAATGCGCTTTGGGATATCGTAGAAAAAGCCTTAAGCAAAGTGGTTCCTGCTGAAAATTTCGCTCCAACAAAAGCAAAAATAGACTCTTTCCGTGCCGGATTTGGTTCCATCCTCTACTTTGAAGATGAAGCAGTTGTCAAAAACTTACAAGAACAGTTCCCAGCGTATGCCCACAATTTCCCACGTTGGTCAGAGCATGCGCATGGTATTACGCTGTATGGTATCTGGATGGCTTTAGCAGAAGTGAATATCGGTGCCTCCCTTCAGCATTACAATGAACTCATTGAAGCAGAGGTCAAAGCACGTTGGGATATTCCTGAGACCTGGTCAATACGTGCACAGATGCCTTTCGGTTCAATTGAATCACCGGCAGAGCCTAAAGATTTTATGCCGACCGATGAGCGCTTTATCGTCTTTGGCGCATAATCAATTATCACTGAATTAAGTAATACAAAAATAACGTTATTAACCGCTCGTAAGGGCGGTTTTTCTATAGCTATTTAATATATAGTGAGATCGGTTCAAAATAAGCTTATTAAAATGCCGGCGCATCGGTTGATAGAGGCAAGGAAACCGTTCTATCCGGCATCATGCAAGTGTTGTTTAAAAGCCATTTTTCTTAAACCAAATTTACTATACTAATACCGATTCCCTATCGCTATTTTCTAGGCTCTCCTTTTATTACAGATAATAAAAAACCCATTTACCCCCTTAATACAGATGGATAAATAGGTTTTATAACTTCACTTCTAGCATCGATTAAAGGATGGTAATGATTCCATAGATATTTAGTCGCAATTACAAACTCTATAAAACCAGAATCGAATCTTTAGCCATCAATCTCAGGATGTTGATCGATTAAGCGCTCACGGCGTTTTTGCAAACGTTCAATCTCTTCATCAATACTCTCAATACGGCTCTCGATGCGATCATAATGCGCCTGCAAGATCTCTTTTGCCTCACTACGGTCAGATGCAATCGGTGTTTCCCCACGAAGTGGTCGATTAGCTGTCTCTTTCATATTAAAAGTTAAGAAGATTCCAACGCCTGCCGTGACCATTAGGTAGAAAGCCGGCACATAAAGATTACCGGTTAACTCGATTAACCACGCAGTCACTGTAGGCGTAAATCCTGCCACTAAAATAGAGATATTAAATGCCGTAGCCATCGCACTATAGCGTACTTTCGTTGGGAAGATCGCAGGTAGAATTGAAGCCATCACACCGGTAAAGCAGCTTAACATCAACGCTAAGAAAACAAGTCCTAAGAAGATCAAGGCAACATTGCCGGTATTGATGAGATAAAAGGCCGGAATTGCGCCGATTAACATCCCAATACTACCGATCTTAATGAAGACTTTGCGGCCAAATCGGTCACTGAGTAGGCCGACAATAGGTTGGACAAAGAGGATACCAATCATAATGGCAATAATAATTAGAACGCCATGATCGGCATTATAACCTAAGCTATGCGATAGATAACTTGGCATATAAGTTAAGAGCATATAATAGGTGACATTCGTCAGAATCACGATTCCGATGCAAAGGAATACACTCTTAGTATTATTACGAATAATAGTAATAAGCGATTCTTTCTCAACAGGCTCAGATTGCCCTTCAAGCGTATCTGCATGCTTTTGATAAGTAGGTGTTTCATCTAACGCATGGCGCAGATACATCCCTAAAATCCCTAAAGGTCCTGCGATAAAGAAAGGAATTCTCCAACCCCAAGATTCAAAACGGGCATCGCCTAAAAGTGCGGTAATTAAAACAACTACGCCAGCACCTAAAACGAACCCTGCAATTGAACCAAAATCTAACCAGCTACTTAAGAAGCCTCGACGACTATCCGGCGCATATTCCGCTACAAAGATCGCCGCGCCAGTATATTCACCGCCTACAGAGAAGCCTTGTGCCAGCTTCGCAATCAGTAAGAGAATCGGCGCCCAAATGCCAATAGTGGTATAAGATGGAATCAAACCGATCGCAAAAGTACTGACGGACATAATGATAATGGTGACTGCCAGTATCTTCTTACGTCCAAATTTATCCCCTAGGATTCCAAAAAAAATCCCACCGACCGGTCTAACTAAAAATGGAACAGAAAATGTTGCTAATGATGCAACAAGCTGTACACCAGGTGAGGCTTCCGGAAAGAATACCTTCCCAAGTACATAGGCTAAGAAGCCATAAACCCCAAAGTCGAACCATTCAATCGCATTACCGAGCGCAGCTGCGGTAATCGCTTTCTTGAATTGATCCCCTTTTACGATCGTAATATCACTCAATTCCATTGGTTGATGTTGTTTTTCTGTGTCTGTCATAAATCTCCTTGTAAAGTCAATATTCCCTAATGAACCCACGAATTTCTTCTAATACCACTCTTTTTTATTAGGGGAGTCCATGACTATTGACCTGTTGGAAATACCAGTCGCAAACCCTAAACAAGCCCCTGATATCAATAAAAAATGATTATTAAATACGTTACTTTAATTTTTAACTTAGTAAACAATTGATTACTAAAGCAGAAGACAGGATAGCGACCATAGACCTCAATTTGTAATTAATATTTTATTCACAAACATCTAATCTCATTTAAACTTTTAATTAGAAATAAAAGTTCATTGTTGTACAGATTTTTATGTTAAAAAGCACTAAAACCATCCTTTTAAATCTCTCAAATCGATCATTCTCTATATCGATTCCCTCTATTTTGACTTTTTTAAAGGATGTAATGATCTAAAAAATAGCACTACACTGCTTTTCAGCCCTATTTTTCAAATTCTTTTAATTGCCATAATTTGTCATTGGTTACTATTTATACAAAACTTACCCATTCTGATCAGAAATACTCAATCTTTTAAGGATCAATCAGACTATTATTCGTAATACAAGCATACAACTTTTGCCCTTTAGACCATAATTCAAGTCATTGCCATCTAACAGGTTGCGATCTACAGCCTAAAAATTAATATCAGAAATCCTATGATCACTAGGATATAAGTCGTTTCCTATTCTAAATCACTATGAGAAACCCTTTTGGTTACAACGTTGATTGTTGCCTAAAAAGAATTAATGATTTTCTAAGTTGCTATATTAGTAAGAACTTTAAAAGCGTACATTACTCCTACTAGATGAAGGAAATATAATTTTTATTCAATTCGTTACTCAAAGGAAATATTATGAAAAATTTCACTAAAAAAGCTCTTTTAACTATCGCGATTGTTTCAAGTGCTCATATCGCCGTAGCACAACAACTTCCTCCTCAAAAAGTATTAAATGATCTTACAGCAGAGCAGATCAAAGAGATTAATGCATTAGGTGGTATCCCTAATCAAGAAGTTGTATCTCCCGTATATGATTTTAAACTCTCTAAAATTTTAACACCGGCACAGCTTACAACTTATAACCAAAAGAAAGATGGCCCACGTCATCAATCTCCTAATGGTGTAAACTATCAATTTAATATCGATAGTAAATAGATATATGCAAATAATGGATCACTCAATCAATCATGACCTTATTTGTGGATTTATTGATTTATTGAGACTGAATTCATACTAACACCGCAATATCACATATAATAAAGGGATTCGTAAAAATACGAATCCCTTTATTTATAATGATCAATCAAGTTACTCCTCCGGCTCATACCCTAAATTGGGGGCGAGCCATTTTTCTGCTTCTTTGAGATCCCAACCTTTGCGGTTTGCGTAGTCTTTGACTTGATCTCGACCGATTTTGCCAACGCCGAAATAGCCGGCTTCAGGGTGGGCAAAATACCAACCTGAAACGGCGGCCTGTGGATACATTGCAAAGCTATCGGTTATTTCAAGGCCGATCCGTTCCGTAGGGGTTAGTAGCTCCCATAAGGTGGCTTTTTCAGTATGTTCAGGACAAGCAGGATAACCGGGTGCCGGACGAATCCCACGGTACTCTTCACGAATCAAAGCATCATTATCAAGGGTTTCATCAGCGGCATAACCCCAATATTCTCGGCGCACTTTTTTATGCAGATATTCCGCTAAACTCTCAGCAAAACGGTCGGCAAGCGCTTTAAGCATAATGGCACTATAATCATCGTGTTCTGCTTCAAAGGCTTCGATATAGGGTTCAATCCCAATGCCGGCAGTACACGCAAAGGCACCGATATAATCTTCCTCGCCAACAAAATCCGCAAGAGAGCGATTCGGCATACCATTTGGGCGCTCTGTCTGCTGGCGAAGATGATGTAAGCACGCTAGCTCTTCCGTTCTGCTTTCATCTGTAAATAGAATAGTGCTTTCACCGGCATTTTGCGCAGGGAATAGCCCAATCACCGCTTTTGCAGTTAACCAATTGCCCTCTAAAATTTGAGTGAGCATCTTCTGCGCATCGTGATAGACCTTAGTTGCCTCCTCACCGATCACCTCATCTTGCAAGAGATCGGGGAATTTCCCCCGTAATTGCCATGAGGCAAAAAAGGGTGTCCAATCGATTGTATCCACTAATTCAGAGAGCGGTACTTCAAATTCAAAAATCCCCAACTGTTTTGGCTTCACAATGGCATCAAAAGTGAGTGTTAATTTATTCTCAACTGCCTGATTAAAAGGAATTAACTTAATATCGCGCTGCCGCTCTAAATATGCTTTTCGGCGCTTTTCATAATCCGCTTTAACATTCCGTTTAAATTCATCCCGTAATTCTGGGCTAATTAACGACTGTGCAACCCCCACAGAGCGAGAAGCATCGCGGACATGTATCACTGTATGGCTATATTGTGGGGCAATGCGTACCGCCGTATGGGCAAGTGAAGTAGTTGCACCGCCAATCATCACCGGGATATCAAGCCCTAAGCGTTCCATCTCTTTCGCAAACCCCACCATCTCTTCTAGTGATGGTGTGATTAAACCGGAAAGCCCGATAACATCCACTTTCTCTGCCAAAGCTTTTTCGATAATCGCCGGCGTTGGCACCATAACGCCCATATCGATCACTTCAAAGTTATTACACTGCAACACAACGCCCACGATATTTTTACCGATATCATGCACATCGCCTTTGACCGTTGCCATCAGAATTTTGCCATTTGATTGACTCGTATCGCCAAATTTTTTCTTCTCTTCCTCGATAAAAGGAATCAAGTAAGCCACTGCTCGCTTCATAACGCGCGCCGATTTTACCACTTGTGGCAAGAACATCTTACCATCGCCAAATAGATCGCCGACAACGTTCATACCGGTCATTAAAGGCCCTTCGATTACCTCAATCGGTCGGGCAAAACTCTGCCGTGCTAATTCAGTATCTTCCTCAATATAACTATCAATACCATTCACTAAGGCGTGAGTTAAACGCTCTCCAACCGGTAATTCCCGCCACGCAAGATTCTCCTCTTTACGCTCTGCCCCCTCACCTTGATATTTTTGTGCAAGCTCTAATAATCGCTCACTCGCTTCAGGATTGCGATCAAATAAGACATCTTCAATACCATCCCGTAATTCTTGTGGGATATCCTCATAGAGCGCTAATTGTCCGGCGTTGACGATGCCCATTGAAAGGCCTCGTGCAATAGCGTGATAGAGAAAGACCGCGTGAATGGCTTCCCGTACAAAGTTATTCCCACGGAAAGAGAAAGAGACATTGGAAATGCCACCTGAAATATGCACATAAGGGAGATTTTCCCGAATCCATTTTGTGGCTTCTAAGAAATCTAAACCATAACGATTATGCTCAGGAATCCCCGTTGCTACGGCAAATACATTCGGGTCAAAGATAATATCTTCCGCCGGGAAACCTACTTCATTCACAAGAATATGGTACGCTTTTGAGCAGATCTCTACGCGCCGTTCATAATTATCCGCTTGTCCATCCTCATCAAATGCCATTACAACAATAGCGGCTCCATATTTTTTGGCTAATTTCGCTTGGGCAATAAAAGGTTCAAGTCCCTCTTTCATCGAAATAGAGTTGACGATCCCTTTCCCTTGAATACATTTGAGCCCCACTTCTAAAATCTCCCATTTAGAAGAATCCACCATAATAGGCACTTTTGAGATATCCGGCTCAGAGGCAATCAGATTTAAGAAAGTGACCATCTCCGCTTTAGAATCAAGCATGCCCTCATCCATATTGATATCGATGATTTGCGCGCCATTCTCCACTTGATCCCGAGCAACTTCTAAAGCTTCGGTATAATTTTTCTCTTTAATCAATCGTTTAAAGCGAAGAGAGCCGGTAATATTGGTTCGCTCTCCCACATTGGCAAAGAGCGATTGCCCAATCGTGAGATTACAAGCCTCTAATCCCGATAAACGTAATGATTTGGGTTTCTCTTCCGGCACTCTAGGGGCGATACCGGCGACTTTTGCTGCGATTTGGGCAATATGCTCCGGCGTGGTACCACAGCAACCGCCGACAATATTTAAAAATCCCGATTTTGCCCACTCGGCCATTTCAGCCGCCATCTCCGCAGGCCCAAGATCATATTCGCCAAAGGCATTCGGTAAGCCGGCATTAGCATGCGCCGAGAGATAAAATTCTGATATCCGCGATAATTCAGCCACATAGTTCCGTAGCATATCAGGGCCTAGCGCACAGTTCAGCCCTATTGAAAATGGCCGAATATGACGTAGCGCATTGTAGAATGCTTCTGTCGTTTGACCGGAAAGTGTTCTGCCTGAAGCATCCGTAATCGTCCCGGAAATCATCACCGGCAGACGAATATTACGGGTTTCAAAGATCGTTTCTATCGCAAAGAGCGCGGCTTTAGCATTGAGCGTATCGAAGATCGTTTCCACCATCAAAATATCAGAACCACCATCCATTAAGCCGGCAAGTGCTTCAAGATAACCCTCTACTAATGCGTCAAAACTAGTATTACGAAACCCAGGATCATTAACATCAGGCGAGATCGAAGCTGTTTTACTCGTTGGGCCTAAAACCCCGACCACAAATCGAGGTTTCTCCGGCGTTGAATATTCGGCGCAAGCCTCTTTGGCCAATTGCGCGCCAGCAAAATTGAGCTCATAGGCCAGCGCTTCCATCCCATAATCGGCCATCGACATTCGGGTAGCATTAAAAGTATTCGTTTCTAATAGATCAGCGCCGGCTTCGAGATACGCGCGATGGATATTGCGAATAATATCGGGCTGGGTAATAGAGAGCAGATCGTTATTACCTTTGAGATCTTGTGGCCAATCGGCAAATCGTTCCCCACGGAAATCGGCCTCTTCTAAACGGTGCTTCTGGATCATTGTTCCCATTGCACCATCTAAAATTAAAATCCGTTGGGTGACTAAAGATCTCAATTGTGCTGCTACATCCATTACTGCTCCTCGCGTTATCTTCTGCGTTATTTATTTTATTTTAGGATTCACAATTCTATCACTTCACAAAGAGAACGATATGGATCGCCAAAATAGGCGCTATTTGATCGATTAAAATCCGTCCTATGTCTCTCTATCAAGTAAAAACCGTACTGTTTCATATCATTATGCAAGCCGATTGGAATGTCTATCATTTTTTATCAAAAAATAGAAAGCGCCCTTATACAAAAACGCTACTAAGATCATTCTCGGTAGCGTTTAGGATTCATCATTTAATGGTTGGAGCTTGGCCTCAAAGCCATTTATCATTAAGGAATTTTGATATCAGGAATCGCCGGTTTAACAGCTTTATTATCGATAATTAAGGTTGGCTGTAAAGAGGGATTAGATGGGTAACCAGAGCCACCCCACTTCATCACTACTTGCCCTTTACCGGTGCTATAAACAGATAGATCTGACCAACCATTCGAGGTTTGCTCTAATACATAGATCGGTGCGCTTGCAACCGTTGAAGAGGAGGCTAACTTATAATCACCACTCGGTAAGCCTTCATACACTAACATTGTGCAACCGCCTGAACCACACCATTCAGCACCTTCAAGGAGAACAATACTATCTTGAATACCATCATTATTCAGATCCGCATACGCGACTTTATAATCTGTATTGCTATCTTTAGTATAGTTGTGGATTGCTTTTTGTAATTGTGGCGTTGCTTCTAATTTTTCCGGCACTAATGCGGTGGTCGTTTGACAGCCTGCAAGGAATAATCCCGCGAGTGCTACCCCTAATAACTGTTTTTTCATTATGTTACTCCTTATTTGAATTGTGACAAATATGAATGTTTAGCGTCTTGCCATTCAGATTGAATCGTCTGAAAACTACTCTCCTGATAACTTTTGCTTCTCAATTCTGACGATACAATCTTCAAAATTGAGCTTGAACCATTACTTATTTACAACGGATACAATAACGAGTCTTACTACTAATAATGGGGGCTTTTCACTATTTTTCAACTTTTACAAGCCTCATAGAGAGCTCCTTATACAAAAGTCATTGATCCATAATCGCTATCAATTACTCCCCACTCATCTTTACTATATCATTCAAAAACAGATAGAGGGTCAATAATATTTACAATAAAAAATTTGCATTCCCTATCTCTCTTCCTCTATATTGATCAAAGTCTGATATTAATAGAACAACGCAGTTAATATCATATCTTATCAAGAGCGGTGGAGGGAAAGGCCCTATGATGCCCGGCAACCTGATGAAAATTAAGGTGCTAATTCCTTCAGTGGTTGAGCTTTCACGAGTTCCCACTGAAAGATAAGTTGAGTTACTAAGCCAACACTTGATGAGAAAAGAGTGCTGGCTTTTTTTGTGCCAGTAACCCCATAAAAACAGATCGATACTTGATCAACAATAACAACGATAAAAATTAAGAGGTTAGCAATGAGCGCACAATATGTAGAACTTTTAAACCAAAATTTGGCAGAATTACCCAAAGATGTGAATGTCTCTTTTGAATTTTTCCCACCGAATAGTGAACAGATGGTCACCACTTTATGGAACTCCATCGAACGCCTTAAAGTCCTTAAACCACAATTTGTATCAGTGACTTACGGTGCTAATGCCTCCACTCGGGATCGTACTCATAAAGTGATTCAAGATATTGTGACCCAAACGGATCTCACAGCAGTGCCGCATCTCACCTGTATTGATACATCAAAAGAGGAACTCAATGAGATTGCCGATAACTATTGGGACTTGGGGATTCGGCAAATTTTAGCGCTTCGTGGCGATCTACCGAAAGGTGCGGATAATCCCGGCATTTATGCAGATCACCTTGTTTCACTGCTCAAAAAACGTCACGACTTTGATATCTCGGTCGCAGCGTACCCTGAAGTGCATCCTGATGCTAAAAATGCGCAAGCGGACCTTCTACACCTAAAACGCAAAATTGATGCCGGCGCCAATCTCGCTATTAGTCAGTTTTTCTTTGATATTGATGCCTTTTTACGCTTCCGGGATCGTTGTGTCGCTGTCGGCATTGAAGCAGAAATTGTTCCGGGCATTTTACCGGTATCGAACTATGAATCCTTAGTGAAATTCGCAGGTCCTTTAAATGTCAAAATCCCGTCGTGGCTTCATAAACGCTATGAGGGATTAGAGCAAGATCCTGAAACCCGCAACTTAGTAGGCGCAAGTATCGCTATCGATATGGTTCGAGTCTTACGTAATGAGGGCATTAAAGATTTCCATTTCTATACCCTAAACCGATCAGAGCTCACTTATGCCATTTGCCATACGCTCGGCTTAAGACCGCAAGCCTAAAAACAGATTACATACTTGCCGGCGCAGATAGAATGGTCATAAAACCAGACAAATTCCGCGCCCGCAGATGAGCGATTACAGCGCCTTGACCTATTTAAAAGGATCCGGAATCGTAGAGGGCACCAAGATATGGCGGCCCACATTATTCACATCTGTTTCACCACAAAAGGCCATACTGACATCCAATTCATTGCGCATAAGTTCTAATGCTTTCGTCACGCCTTCTTGCCCCATAGCGCCTAAGCCGTAGAGATACGCACGGCCAATCATCCCACCTTTTGCCCCTAAGGCCACCGCTTTGAGCAAGTCTTGACCTGAACGAATACCGCTATCGATAAAGACCTCTGTCGATGTACCTTTAAGCGCTTCCACAATAGAAGGCAATACAGCAATAGATGAGAGCGCGCCATCGAGCTGACGGCCACCGTGATTACTGACAACAATCGCATCAGCGCCGACACTATTGGCTAATTTGGCATCTTCTGCATCTAAAATCCCTTTAAGGATAATTTTCCCGCCCCACGCTTCTTTGATCCAAGCAATATCATCCCAATTAAGAGACGGGTCAAATTGTTGAGATGTCCACGAAGAGAGCGAGCTTGGATCATCAATACCATCTACATAACCCACGATATTGCCAAACTGCCGGCGTTTTGTTTTAAGCATACTCCAGCACCAACGCTGTTTGGTGAGTAGATTAATCCAGTTACGCAAAGTGGGCTTCGGCGGAACTGAGAGACCATTTTTAATATCTTTATGGCGCTGACCAATCATCTGTAGATCAAGGGTAATCACTAATGCATCACAGCCTGCTTCTTTAGCGCGTTCAATGAGGCTACGCATAAATTTACGATCCCGCATCACATAGAGCTGAAACCAGAAAGGTTTATTCACTTCTCGCTTAATATCTTCTAGAGAAGCAATACTCATAGTTGATAAAGTATAGCGAATGCCAAATTCCGCCGCCGCACGCGCTGCTAAAATCTCTCCATCAGGGTGCACCATTCCCACTAAACCGGTGGGCGCAATGGATAATGGCATCGACATCTCAATGCCGAGCATTTCTCGTTTCAGGTTACGATTTTCCATATTGCGTGCCACTTTCTGCACTAACTTGATCTTTTGAAAATCCGATTCATTTGAACGATAAGTCGATTCTGTCCAAGATCCCGAATCGACATAGTCGTAGAACATCTTCGGTACACAGCGTTTAGCTAAAATTCGTAAATCTTCAATATTGGTAATGGTTGTCATAATCTACTAGCTCTAATGAATTGATAAATCGAAATAATGCTTTAAATGATGCTTTAAATAATCCTTTGAATAAATAAACATATTACTATTCGTAAAGAATTCACAGATTTTTACTATACTTCGGAATAATGCGCATGACAATCATTCTATACTTGAATAAGGCCTCTTGTATTCAATGTTAGATTTAAAGAGGATACTGTAACTAGTCATCAAAAATTGTATAAAGACAATCACCCTCTGCAAATCTTCTTCAAAACTTTTTAATTTATCTCTTTCAATTGTTTAACTATTCAAAGATACTTGCTAGAATCCGCCTAAAGCGTATAATTTGAGCAATATTTCACAAAAATTATAAGGGATTATCCTATGTCGAATGCTCAAAGATCTCCTCGACTATTACGTTCGATTTTAGTCATCACAACTGCTTTACTTTTTACAACACAGGTTTATGCAGCAGATACCCGTACACATCAACAAAAAGCAGAAGATGAGGAGAAAACCTGGTTTAAGATCGGTACATCGCCGGGCAATTTAGCTGATATGACGCGCGACATCTTTATTCCGACGTTTGAAGCGCAGGAAGATCCTACGTATCGCCTCGATCTCACAACGGTACTTGATGTAGGAATTGCCAATGTCAGCGTTGAGCAGAAAACGCTCGATTTCAATATTGTGCAACATAAACTTAGCATGGAAAAATTCAATGAGGAACAAGATAGTATTCTCTATCCTTTAGCACAGGTGCCGACTGTACCCTATGGACTCTATCCCGGTAGATTAAAGCGCTTAACCGATATAAAACAAGGTGCAACGATTGCCATTCCTTCTGGACCGATCGATTTTGCACGTGGTTTACGGATGTTAGAAAATCTTGGCTGGATTCAATTGCGCACGGATCTTGTAGATCCTTATTCTGCCGATATCAAAGATATTATCAATAATCCTTATCATATTGAAATTAAAAAAGTTCCCGTCTCTAGCATTGCCTCTAGAGAGCGTATTTATGATTATCGGATCATTACCGGCACCTATGCGTATGATGCGAAAATTCCCCTTTCAGAGATGCTCTATCAAGAGCCTGGTCGTGACTTCATCAATTGGATCGTAATCAACCAAGAGAATCGTGAGAAACCTTGGGTTAAGTTGATGCAGAAAATTGCCGATTCTGCGGAATTTAAAGCCTATAGTTATGAGAAATTCCCAGGATTTCTCTATCCTTCAAGTTGGGAGAAGAACCCAAAGCGGTAAAATTCCTTTCAAAGATGTGCCTATTGAAATCCTAAAGCGCATCACCATTCACAAGAAGTCAAGTCTAACCGCTTGGCTTTTTTTATTGCATAAAATTATGACCTTTTACAATTGTTTACACTCAAATTCGCCATTAAGAGTTGACCTGATACATAAAAATAACATATACATATATGTATTGTTATACATCGTGATAAATAGATATAACGTATGTATGTAGTAATATTTTACCGATAGATTGCCGATTTGATCACAGCTTGCGGGCACAACAGCTAAAGCGTTTATTTTCTCTCCAAAAACAGAGAAAAACTCTCCCTCTTAGATGCTCAATCGGTTTATGGATGTTCAAATCCATCAGAATCTATCTCAGATTTGAAAGGATATTTACCGAAGGAGCCCTATATGTCACAGATTCCCGCTCAATCAACCGCTACAATAACTGCAACAGCGACTGCAACAACGACCGCGGATTTTACGCTGCCTATTCTCGACTTTTCTCTATTCCAAGCGGGTGGCGAAGCCAAACAACGTTTTATTGATGAGTTACGCTATACCGCGCATGAAATTGGATTTTTCTACCTTAAAAATCATGGTATCTCTCAAGATCTCATTAAAGAGGCGCAAGCACTCGGTAAAGCATTCTTTCAATTGCCCATTGAAGAGAAACGCGCCATTCAGATGATCTATTCTCCTCATTTTAGAGGTTATACTTGCCTACACGATGAGATTACGCGGGAACAACCCGATAGCCGAGAGCAGTTTGATTTTATGGCCGAATATGAGGCTATTCCTCTTGAAAAAATTCCAGCAAATCAACCTTGGTTACGCCTTCAAGGCCCAAATCAATGGCCAGAAAGTCTTCCTCGCTTTAAGGCGGTTTTTGAACAATTGCAAGCAGAACAGACAGAATTGGCTAAATCAATGCTCTCTGCTTTTGCACTGGCTTTAGGGCAACCAGAGGATTTCTTCGCCGGAACCTATGCTCATCAGCCTTCAGCGATGAGTAAAGTGATTCATTATCCCGGTGTTGGCGGTATTCAGGGCGTCGGCGCTCACAAGGATTCGGATTTTATTACCTTTGTGCAGCAAGATGAAACGGCCGGCTTAGAAGTCCTTTATCGCGATGAATGGATCGTAGCAGAGCCCATTGAGGGTACTTTTGTGGTCAATATTGGCGAGCTATTAGAAGTCGCCACACAAGGCTATCTCAAAGCGACACTACATCGAGTGGCCCCTACACCGGTGGGTCGATCACGCTTCTCCATTGCTTACTTCCTCACCTCGCAACTCGATGCCACCGTTCCGCTAGTGACCTTGCCCGAAGCGCTGCAAGGAAAGGCTTTCTCTGTCACGCAAGACCCAAAAAATCCGCTCTTTACTGAAGTCGGCAAGAACTTTCTGAAAGGTCGTTTACGCTCGCATCCTGATGTTGCAAAACATTTCTATCAAGATATTCGTATTGAAGAGATTTAATATAAAACAGCAATATTTTTTGATTTCAACCCCCAATTATTGGGCCTATTTTAGCAATACAATAAATAAATTTATGATTTACGCAGCACTTCATATAGTTAAAGAGATTAATATTATGATTACTTTAAAAAAAACAGCTTATTACCTACTCATTGTACTAATGACCATTTCCACTTTTTTTATAACACCTGTGCATGCACAGTCCACTTCAGCCCTCAATGAAGATGAGGAGAAAACCGAGTTAAAAGTAGGTACTTCCTCTGGAGACTTCGGCGATCTTGTTCGCGAATTTTTAATTCCAGCAATGAAGGAGATGGGCTATCGACTTGATCTAACAGAAATCAACGATATTGTGATTCCCAACATCAGTGTTGATGAAGGCGCGTTGGATTTTAATATTTTCCAACACAAACCTTATATGGATGAATATAACGCCAATAATAGCGGCAATCTTTACACCTTGGTACAAGTTCCTACGGCACCTTACGGTATTTATGCAGGAAAATCGAAAGCCTTAACGGATATTCATAGCGGTGCCACTATTGCTATTCCTTCGAATGTTACAAACTATTCTCGTGGTTTATGGATATTAGAGGCTTTAGGCTGGATCAAACTCCGTAAAGATGCTGATCGGTTTGCGCTCCGTAAAACAGATATTCTTGAAAATCCCTATCATCTTAATATTAAAGAAGTGGATGCGGCACAAATCCCAAGAGTTCGACAAGATGTTGATTTCGCTATCATTAATGGTAATTTTGCCCACGAAGCGGGCATCCCCTTTACCCAAGCCCTTTTCATTGAACCGAGTAAGTATTTTGTAAACTGGGTGGTAATCAATGAGAAAAATAGAGGTACAAAGTGGGCAAAGGTTCTCGAAGAGACTCTTAACTCTACTGAATTTAAAACATTTACTGCAGAACGTTTCCCTGGCTACAATCTTCCCTTATCATGGGAAGAAGACCCCAAATAATTTATCATTTCTCTGAGAGATTAATGCTTCTACAAGTATTAATCTCTCTCACGTATATACTTTAATCGTTATTATTTATGAAGAAAAAGATCTACAAAACGCCCTCATTAGATGGAGAAAATGGTTGGTTTGAAACCACCACCAATCGTCACATAATCTTATCCGAGCCACTCAAAGGCAATTATCAATTCGATATTGTTATTATCGGAGCTGGGTTTACTGGTATCTCAACTGCCATACGCTTAGCAGAGATCGACCCTTCACTCTCAATAGCATTAGTCGATGCTCTAAGAATTGGGCAAGGGACGTCAGGGAGAAATGCAGGTTTTCTCTCCGATATTCCTCACCATTTTGATTTTAATAAATTTTCTATTGATGAAGTCGAGCAATCAACTCAATTAAGCCAATTTGCACTTGATCGTTTACGATTTTACAAAGATCAATTGAATATCCCTACGTGGGATGATGCGGGTAAATACCTCTCTGCACGAGAAGAAAATAGCGTTAAAGAACTTCAAAATTTCGTGCAATCGCTTGAAAAAGCAAATATTGAGTACGAATGGGTAGAAGGCGATGCCCTTACCCAACGATTTGGCACAGATTACTACCGGGCTTCTGTCTATACAAAAGGCAATGTTTTAGCAAATCCAGCCACACTGATCCGAGGTGTAAGCCAAGCCTTACCCGAATCAATTACTCTCTTTGAAAACAGCCCTGTTGTTGGTATTGATTTCGCCGAAAAAACTCAAAAAGTCCATTTTGTTGGCGGACAAATTCACACCTCAAAAGTTGTCTTAACAACAAATGGTTACCTCAATGCCTTTGGTATTGCCGGCAATAAAACATTACCTGTTTTTACGTATGCAAGCTTAACCGCGCCACTTTCTGACACCATTTATCATGAGTACTTTAATGGTATAAAACCTTGGGGCACGACACCCGCGCATTATGCTGGAACAACCGTTCGACTCACCCATGACCGGCGCATCTTTATTCGTAACAGCTTCGATTATTGCCCTTCGTTGCAAGCAAGTGGACCACATCGAGAAACTGCCTGGCAAATACACAACCAGTCATTTGTAGCCCGATTCCCATTTCTAAAAGAGATGAATTTTCAATACACATGGGGCGGACTAATTTCTCTCACGCGTAATCAAAACCCACAATTTGAATCCCCACGAAAAAATGTATTTGTCATTGCAGGTTGTAATGGTTCTGGCGTCGTAAAAGGTACCTACCTTGGCTATTACATGGCCGATTACATTTTAGGAATTGATAGTGAAAATCTTCGCTTTATTCTCAAAAGCTCTAAACCAAACTGGATTCCTCGCGGCCCCATTCGTTCAGTTGTCACAAAATATCGAATTCCTCATGACACGAATGCAGCAAAAGGAGATGTTTAACATCTCATTCATTCGAACTACTCCCTTTAAGATCAGAGGGAGTCAAGAAATATTCCCATTAAACATCCTTTTAATGTACATAAAACAGAATACTAAAGTATTGACAGATACTACCGCCAAGGACAAAAAGATGCCAAATGCCATGGGCATGCTTCATTCGTTCATCAAGAAGAAAGAAGATCACACCTAATGTATAGATAATCCCACCGAGTATTAACCAAAAAATACCGGCATTAGAGAGTTCGATTGAAAGCGGTTTGGCGGCAATCACAATGAGCCAACCCATCACAAGATAGATAATCATCGATAAAATCTGCGTGCGCCGGCCAATCCAAATCTCTTGGAGTATCCCAATCGCACAGAGCCCCCAAGAGACACCAAAGAGCGACCAACCCCAAGGACCGCGTAAGGTTACTAGGGTATAAGGGGTATAACTCGCCGCAATCAATAGGTAGATCGCACAATGATCTAATACTTGAAATATCGCCTTTGCCCGCCCTTGATTTAAGAGATGATAGATTGTCGAAGTCAGATAGAGTAATACTAAAGCTGAACCATAAATCGAGGCACTGACAATTTTCCAAGCATCATCATATAGACTCGAATAGACAATTAAAAATACCATCCCTCCGATCGCTAATAGCGTCCCGAAAAGATGGGTATAAGTATTAAAACGCTCCCCTTTTTGTAGCATCATCGCCTCCTATGAGCTTGTTACAACTCAATATTATCATTCAATCAAAAGATTGGGTATTTCAAATAAGATCGCTAAGATTGCCAATCATCCAATATCACTTTTACCTATTAGAATCTTATTGATTGTAGTGGATGACTCAATTTTCAAATTCTTTTTCTCTTGACTGCCCCATTACTCATTTAATTATCCATCGATTTTTTGATTTAACATATTTGTTTATTTCAATATTTTCCGCTGAAATTCAGCCTCAATACTGGCAAATCTTGTATAATCAGGTGATACATTATATGGTAAATCAAACCTATTGATCATGGAGTTCTAGAATGCGTAAACGTACGACCACTATTAATCTTGATAAATTTCGTAAAAAGCCCAAATCATTGCGCTTAAAGCCTTTAGCGGCAATCGTCGCTACGGCCTTTATTGTGGCAGCCTGTAATAATAGCGATGCGCAAACCGAAGAAGTGTCAATGTATCGCAATGTTGAAGAGTGCGTGCGCTACAATCCTGATGATAAGGCACTATGTGAAACCACTTTTGCAAAAGCACAACAGGAAGCTTTAGAAACCGCGCCTCGTTTTACCTCAAGAGAGGATTGCGTTGCGGAATTTGGTGAAAATAACTGCCAAATTGCACCGGTCAATCCTGAAAATGCCACTGCACAACAATCAAGCGGTAGTATCTGGATGCCATTAATGGCGGGGTTCCTCTTTGGTCGAATGATGAGTGGCTTTGGAGCCCACAAACCGCTCTATGCACCACAAGCAGGCGCTGGTAAAGGTAATCTTTATGATGCAAGCGGTAAAAACTTCGGTAATGTCACGCCGGGCAGTAAAGTGAAGGTTAATCAAAATGACCTTAAACCGGGTAAACCTGGACAAACCCTGCGCCGAGGTGGATTTGGGCAGATGGTGTCTAAACAGAATATGGCAGCTTCTTCAGCAAAATCGACGACAAATAGCAGATCCTCAAGTGCTTCTAGCAATAGTCGCCGTAGCTTCTCTTCAGGTGGTTAATCGATGAAACGCGTTGCGATTGAAGAGCGCCCACATTGGCAAGCGCAAGCCGAAGAGTATGGTTTTAATTTTCATACGATGTATGGTGAGCGCTATTGGTGCGAAGATTATTACTATCAATTTGGTCTTAAAGAGATCGAACTGATTGAAGAGGCCACAGAAGAGTTACATCAAATGGCACTGGCTGCCGTTGATCGTGTTGTGAAAAGTGAGCGGTTGTTAGAGCAATTTCAAATTCCCCCACAAAGCTGGCGCTATATTCGCGAATCTTGGGAACAAGGCGCACCGTCACTCTATGGCCGATTTGATTTTGCCTACGATGGCGCCGGCAATCTCAAAATGTTGGAATATAATGCGGATACCCCAACATCACTCTATGAGAGCGCTTTTTTTCAATGGCTCTGGCTAGAAGATCAGATTGAAGCGAAAAAACTGCCGATGGTTGCGGATCAGTTTAATAGCATTCAAGAAAAACTGATCTCCCGCTTTGGCGATTTACGGGCTTACCATAATGTAACAAAGCTCTTCTTTAGCTGCTGCGAAGATTCGGAAGAGGATCGTGGAACCGTTGAATATCTGAAGGATTGCGCGATTGAAGCAGGCCTTGAGACAGAATTTCTCTATATCGAAGAGATTGGCATTAATAGCGAACTTGAATATACCGATCTTCAAGATGAAGTGATTCAAGCGATCTTCAAACTCTATCCTTGGGAATTTATGCTTGGGGAAGATTTTGCGAATTATCTCGATATGAATCGCACCCTGTGGCTTGAACCTGCGTGGAAAGCGATTTTGTCGAATAAAGCCTTATTGCCACTATTATGGGAGATGTTCCCGAATCACCATTATCTATTGCCGGCCTATTTTGCGAATGATCCTAAGGCTAAAACCTTAACGAACTATGTGAAAAAACCCCTCTTCTCACGAGAAGGGGCGAATGTAGAGATTGTAGAAAATGGTGAAATCCTTGAAAGTGCTGATGGCCCTTATGGCGTAGAAGGCTCTATTATCCAAGAATATGTGAAACTGCCGGTGTTCGATGGGAGCCACGTGGTACTCGGTAGCTGGATTGTCGGCGATAGCGCTTGTGGGCTCTCCGTTCGCGAAGATCATTCCCGCATTACGCAAGATCTTTCCCGCTTCTATCCTCACGTGATTTTGAGTTAGGAAGTAGAATGGTTGGAATAGAATTAATAGGGCTCTAGGCTTTAAATTAATTGAAGATAACAGGAAGATCCGTTACACCGCCGGGGCGAATGATCTTGTTCTTCCGGCAATCCCGCGCCGGCAGTTCTGGCGCTTTCGCGCTGTGAAATATCTTGAATGCCGGGAAGTTGTTTGAGAAGTTAAGTGTCGGGAAGTATCTTGAAGGCTGGATAATTGTTTGAGAAGTTAAGTGCCGGGATCTGGTTCATTGCCGAGAGATTGAGAATCACTCTCACGCGGGCGCTCGGTTGCTCTGGTTGCGCGATTATTCCCTCCCGCCGGGAATGAGCTTTTAATGAGAATAAAAAATTTCTAAAAGTTTTCCCACATCTCAAAAGTGGGTGCTATCTTTATGGTTATAGATGTTTCATAAGAGGATTAACCGCCTCGCCGGAGAGAATGACCTTGTTCTTCCGGCAATCCCGCGCCGGCAGTTCTGGCGCTTTCGCGCTGTGAAATATCTTGAATGCCGGGAAGTTGTTTGAGAAGTTAAGTGTCGGGATCTGGTTCATTGCCGAGAGATTGAGAATCACTCTCGCGCGGGCGCTCGGTTGCTCTGGTTGCGCGATTATTCCCTCCCGCCGTGCATCGGTTTTCATTAGAATAAAAAATTTCTAAAAGTTTTCCCACATCTCAAAAGTGGCTACTATCTTTATGGTTATAGATGTTTCATAAGAGGATTTGCCCCATCGCCGGAGCGAATGATCTTGTTCTTTTAGCAATCCCGCGCCGGCAGTTGAGGCGCTTTCGCGCTGTGAAGTATCTTGAAGGCTGGATAATTGTTTGAGAAGTTAAGTGTCGGGATCTGGTTCATTGCCGAGAGATTGAGAATCACTCTCACGCGGGCGCTCGGTTGCTCTGGACTTGCAAACATTCCCTCCCGCCGTCATCGACTTTGATTAGGATGGAAAAAATTTCTAATCTTTTTCCCACATCTCAAAAGTGGGTGCTATCTTTATGGTTATAAATGTTCCATAAGAAGATTAACCGCATCGCCGGAGCGAATGACCTCGTTCTTCCATCAATCTCGCGCCGGCAATTGTGGTGCTTTCGCGCCCAGGAATCTCTTGAATGCCGGGATCAATCCATTGCCGAGAGATTGAGAATCGCTCATCAGCGGGCGCTCGGTTGCTCTGGACTTGCAAGCATTCCCTCCCGCCGGGAATGAGCTTTTAATGAGAATAAAAAATTTCTAAAAGTTTTCCCACATCTCAAAAGTGGGTGCTATCTTTATGGTTATAGATGTTTCATAAGAAGATTTACCGCCTCGCCGGAGCGAATGATCTCGTTCTTTCATCAATCCCGCGCCGGCAGTTGAGGTGCTTTCGCGCCGGGGAATCTCTTGAATGCTGGGAAGTTGTTTGAGAAGTTAAGTGCCGGGATCTGATTCATTGCTGAGAGATTGAGAATCACTCTCACGCGGGCGCGCGGTTACTCTGGACTTGCAAACATTCCCTCCCGCCGGGGATGAACTTTTAATGAGAATAAAAAATTTCTAAAAGTTTTCCCACATCTCAAAAGTGGGTGCTATCTTTATGGTTATAGATGTTTCATAAGAAGATTAACCGCATCGCCGGAACGAATGATCCCGTTCTTCCGGTAATCCCGCGCCGGCAGGTTTGGCATCTTAAATGCCGGGATCAATCCATTGCCGAGAGATTAAGAATCGCTCACTTGCGGGCGCGCGGTTACTCTGGACTTGCAAACATTCCCTCCCGCCGTGAGTCTGCTTTATTCAGAATCACTAAGAAAATTAATCTCATCGCCGGAGCGAATGATCTCGTTCCTTTATCGATCGTGGGCCGGTAGGTTTGGTATCTTGAGTGTGAGCATAGTTTGATGTTATATAGTGAGATCGGTTCAAAATAAGCTTATTAAAATACCGGCGCATCAGTTGATAGAGGCAAGGAAACCGTTCTATCCGGCATCATGCAAGTGTTGTTTAAAAGCCATTTTTCTTAAACCAGATTTACTATATTATATAGAGTCGCCGAGAGCATCAAACCCAACGGCTGTAAAGCATCTAGCGTTGCTGTTTTTTCACTTTTCGATAGATATGATAACCCCATAATAATAGCAGTATAAAACCATAAATCAGAGGCTCTACCTGCTTGAGTTTTAAAGAGAGGTAATAATGAATGATGATTAGAGCAGCAATAAGATAGACCATATTATGGATACGTTTCCAATACTTTTTTAAACGCCTCATCGCCGCTTTGAAAGAGGTCATCGCAAGAATGAAGAGTCCAAGCCATGCAATTGCACCAATTTGCAAGTAGCGCCGCTCGAGGATTTCGCTAATAAAGAGGGTGAGATCTAAGCTCAACTCAAAGACAAAATAACTCATCACATGAGCGCAGGCCCAAAAGAATGAAGCCAGCCCCAATAATCGCTTTACTCGATTGAATAAACTCCATTTAAAAAGATAGACTAAGGGAGACAAGATTAAGGTGATCAAGAGCACTCTTAATGCAATTTGCCCCGTAAAATGTTGAATATCTTTCGCGGGATCCGCGCTTAACGCCCCATTTAAAAGTTTAAAAATCAGCCAAAGTAAGGGGAGAATAACACCTATCCAGCAAGCGATTTTTAAAATAAGCAGCCGATTCATCAGTAATTCTTTTTAAGATCCATCCCTGTATATAAGCTCGCAACCTCAGAATACCCATTAAATAATTCTGTATTACGCCGCTTTGCACCAAATAGCCCCTCTGTTCCAATAATTCTCTCACTTGCTTGAGACCATCTTGGATGACTAACATTGGGATTCACATTCGCATAAAAACCATACTCATGAGGTGCACTCATATTCCAAGTTGTTCTCGGTTGATGCTTAGTTAATGTAATCTTAACAATAGACTTAATGCTCTTAAATCCATATTTCCAGGGCACCACTAATCTTAAAGGTGCGCCATTTTGAGGGAGCAGTTTTTTCCCATAGAGCCCCATACTCATAAACGTTAATGGATGCATCGCTTCCTCGATCGTCAAACCTTCAACATAAGGAAAGCTAAAGCCACCAAAAGAGCCGCCCCCTTGATTTGGGAATTGTGCCGGATCATAAAGTGTTTCAAAGGCCACATAACGCGCTTCGCTCGTGGGATCGGCTAATTTCAACAACGCACTTAAAGGGAAACCTAACCAAGGAATCACCATCGACCACGCTTCTACACAACGAAAACGATAAATGCGCTCTTCTTGTGCAATTTTATTAAGATCATCTAGGTCAAGTGTTATCGGCGCATTAACCTCTCCATCGATCACAACTTGCCAAGGGTCTGATTTAAAGCGATTTTGATATCTCGCAGGATCTGATTTATCCCAGCCAAATTCGTAAAAATTATTATACCCTGTAATTTTATTTTCCGGTGTAAGCTCATCCGATAATGATTCAGCTTTCACTGGAACTTGTGAGAGTAGAAGAGATGCCCCGACAAATCCAAGCCCTTTTAAAATATTTCGGCGATCTTTAAATATCTCTTCGCTAGTTACATCTTTTTCTTTTAAGCCTGTTTGAAATTTCATGCAACTCTCTCATTAAGTAATTTATATTATTGTGTAAAAATTATACTCGGATATATGACCTATATCTATCTTTTATTCTTAAGGATGCCCAAATAGATACCACTCTATACCACTCTAAATTCCAGGCAAGAAAAAAGCCCTGTAAAAACAGGGCTTTATCTCACTAATATGGCGGAGGCGGTGGGATTCGAACTCACGAACGGTTTAACCCGTTGCCGGTTTTCAAGACCGGTGCCTTCAACCACTCGGCCACGCCTCCATGTAAGAAGTGTTATTATAGAGAAAAAATCCTTGTCTGCAACTCTTTTTTCGCTATTTTCTTACTTTGATCGCAATTTAGTCAATTTTAGTCAATTGTTACGATTCTAAGGCAGTTGGTACCACCTTGTTGGAAGTTAAATGAACCAAAGGTTACGAGAATACGGTCGCCGGTTTCCACAGCATCGTGATCTTTTAACACCTTCACTACTTGACGGACAATCTCATCATCAGGTGATGGTTTAAAATCGTAAAGAATTGGCTGCACACCTTGGCAGATTGTCAGGCGACCGCAAGTTGCTTCATTACGGGTAATCCCATAAATTGGCAATTGTGAGGTCACACGGCTCATTAAGAGCGCTGTCGTCCCTGTTTCTGTTAAGCAAGCTACTGCTTTAATATCAAAGTGGTTTGCAAGCACAATCGATGACATTGCAATCGCTTCATCAGTCCGCTCGAATTTGAAAGGCTCCTCGCGAAGTGAATACCCCTCATCCGAATAATCAATTTCACTCTCAGCACCTTGACAGATTGCTGACATTGCCTGAACCGTTTTTTCAGGATATTTACCCACTGCTGTTTCTGCTGAAAGCATTACGGCATCGGTGCCATCTAATACTGAGTTCGCCACATCCATCACTTCCGCACGAGTTGGTGATTGATGTTCGATCATTGATTCCATCATCTGTGTTGCAGTAATAACCGCTTTATCAAGTTGACGCGCCCGTTTAATAAAGCGTTTTTGTACGCCCACCAATTTTGCATCGCCAATCTCAACGCCAAGATCGCCACGGGCAATCATAATCGCATCTGAGGCTTCGATAATTTCATCGATATTATCCAATGCTTCTGTACGCTCAATTTTCGCCACAATCCCGGCATTTGAACCGGCTTTGACGAGAAGCTCACGCGCTTCTTCAATATCAGCAGCGGTTTTAGGGAAAGAGACGGCGATAAAATCGGTATTAAAGTTAGCAGCACAGATCAGATCTTCTTTATCTTTATCCGTTAAAGCCGCGGCCGATAAACCGCCCCCTTTAAGATTAAGACCTTTACGGTTAGATAATGGGCCTGCGGTAATCACTTTAGTTTGAATTTCAGTTTCAGTGACCCCGGTCACCTCAACCACGATATTCCCATCATCAAGCAGCAGGATATCGCCAATTTTCACATCATTTACAAGCTCTTTATAGGCAATGCCAACGCGCTCTTTAGTGCCGGCATCTTCATCAAGATTACTATCGAGAACAAAAGTTTGTCCCTCTTCTAATTCTACTTTTCCATCGATAAAGTTTTCGATACGAATTTTAGGACCTTGCAGATCAGAGAGAATCCCCACTCTAACACCTAGCTTATTAGCAACCTCTCTCACTGCGGCGGCCCGTGCTTCATGCTCTGAATGCTCTCCATGAGAGAAGTTTAGACGGACGATATTCACGCCAGCTTTGATGATCCCCTCTAAAACTCCGGGTCTATCAGTTGCAGGACCTAATGTTGCTACAATTTTAGTACGACGCATCTTGTATCTCCTCTGTTGCTCTAAAAAAATTTCAATCAGCTATTGAAAGATCATATAAGTTTAAAGTATAGCGCTAATTTATATTCTTAGCTTAACAAATCAGGATAAAACCGTCACAATATCCTTGTTTCCGTTATAATTGATCAAATAAATTATGATAAAACACTTTGAATGTCCTTTGTTAGCCTATGATGTTAACAAAGATCATTCGTCCCCCTTCGAGCAGAAGCTTATCATTAGAGTATATAGGTAATATGACAAATAAAATATTTAATGAAGCCCTCATCGCGAAATACGATAAAGCAGGCCCTCGCTACACTTCCTATCCTACGGCAGTGCAATTTACCGACGAATTTGGCAACAAAGAGTATATCGAAGCGGCGAAAGCCTCTAATGAAAGGCTTAATCCGCTGTCTCTCTATTTTCATATTCCTTTCTGCGCTACGATCTGTTTCTACTGCGGTTGTAACAAAATTATCACCAAAAATCGTAAACGCTCTGAACCTTATCTTGAACGTCTCTTCAAAGAGATGGAGATGCAAGGAGCACTCTTTAGTAACCGCGCGCCGGCAAAACAATTACATTGGGGCGGTGGGACACCGACATTCCTCTCTCATGATGAGATGCGTGCCTTAATGGATAAAACCCGCGAAGAGTTTAATCTACTGCCGAATGATGAGGCGGAAGTCTCTATTGAGGTTGATCCTCGGGAAGCGAATGCCGATACGGTTCGTTTCCTTCGCTCTATCGGTTTTAATCGCCTCAGTATGGGCGTGCAAGATTTCGATGATAAAGTGCAATTAGCGGTCAATCGTATTCAACCGAAAGAGATCACGATCGAAACCTTAACGGCAGCGCGAGAATGTGGCTTTAACTCCATCTCTATCGATCTGATCTATGGATTACCCTTCCAAACTGTTGAGACCTTTGATCGTACCCTTGATGATATTATCGCGCTCTCACCTGATCGTCTCTCCGTCTTCAACTATGCGCATATGCCCCATCTCTTTAAAACACAAAAGCAGATGAATGCCGCAGATATGCCATCGCCACAAGAGAAGCTCTTAATCCTTAAATTGGTGATTG
The DNA here is from genome assembly GCF_038500265.1 of Ignatzschineria larvae DSM 13226. Taxonomy (NCBI): domain Bacteria; kingdom Pseudomonadati; phylum Pseudomonadota; class Gammaproteobacteria; order Cardiobacteriales; family Ignatzschineriaceae; genus Ignatzschineria; species Ignatzschineria larvae. The sequence continues at coordinate 2,298,560 of NZ_CP150637.1, forward strand.
AGCGTCTAACGGATGCCGGCTATGTCTATATTGGGATGGATCACTTTGCAAAACCCACAGATCAACTTGCGATTGCACAGCAAGAGGGTCTACTCTACCGGAATTTCCAAGGCTATAGTACGCATGCGGATTGTGATGTTGTAGGAATGGGCGTCTCTTCAATCTCGCAAATTGGGGATATCTACTCACAAAATGCCAAAACGATGCCGCAATATGAAGAGCGGATCGATAGTGGCCAACTCGCTATTATGCGCGGTGTTAAACTCACGCGCGATGATGTGATTCGCCGGCATGTGATTACAGAAATTATGTGTAATCTCAAACTCGATCTTGATCAAGTGAGCCGAGATTTCAATATCGATGCGCGGGAATATTTTAAAGCGGATCTTCCAGAGCTTGAAGCGATGCAAGATGATGGCTTAATCATTGTGGATAAAGATAAGTATTATGTACAAGATGCCGGTCGCCTTTTAATTCGTAATATCGGCATGGTCTTCGATGCTTATCTGCAAAAAAATGATAATCGCTTCTCTCGCGTTATCTAATAATATTATTCGCAACAAATCTATACAATATCGTGTTTTTGATTAATCAACTTCTATAAAAACCGATACAAAGCGCTCATTGGAAATCCTCTTTGAGCGCTTTTTTTATGCCTTTGATCTCTTCCGAGCCCATGTTCATTAGATCGACAATCGAATCAATAACCCCCGATTAAGATCATATTTCCAATTAATTTCAAGCAATTAAATGACCATCTACGACTTCTTTTTATCACAAAGAGACCCGCTCTCTATTGCTATAAAAAAATAGCTATGATAGTTTTAAATTATTACATTATAAGAACAAACGTTCATCTAGCGAACAAATAAAATAATATAAAAATAATGTATAAGAAAAATAACGTATAAGAAAAATAATAACGATATTTAAGTCCCTACCCTATTTTTTATAACAACAAAGGAGGTCAAGATGTCCACACATCTTACGGAGGAACGCGCAGAGCGCGATTATGATGAGATGATTACCGCGGTCGGTCAATCCCCTCGATTTTATGAAATTGTCAAAAAGAAACAGTTCTTTAGCTTAACGCTTCTCGCGCTTACGCTCGGATTTTATATTCTGCTCATGCTCGCAGTAGCCTTTGCACCTGATCTTGTGGCCAAACCGATTGTAGAGGGAGGTGTTACAACTTGGGGAATTATCGCCGGATTCTTTCTGATTATCTGGACCATTCTCTTAACCGCTTACTACATTCAAAAAACGAATCGTGTCTTCGACCCTATGAATGAAGCGCTACTTGAGGAGGCCGCGAATGAAACGCTTAAATAATAGACGCTCAAATAGTCAATACCTAAATAGTGCATCCTCACACTCTCTACCCGTAAAGCAAAATCAAGAGAGGCATAGAATGCGCTTTGGAACACTCGTTGCCGGACTCATTATCAGCTCACCGCTGCTCTCTACTGCTTTTGCCCAACATGCATCCGGAGGAAAGAATTGGACGGCGATTGCGATGTTCTTCGTCTTTGTTTTAGCAACCCTCTATATCACCTTCTGGGCGGCGAATAAAACGAAGTCAGCCTCTGATTTCTATACTGCAGGTGGCGGTTTATCTGGCTTTCAAAATGGTTTAGCGATTGCCGGAGATTATCTCTCCTCTGCCTCATTCCTGGGTATCTCGGCGATGGTCTTCACCTCGGGTTATGATGGGTTAATCTACTCTTTCGGCTTCTTTATTGGCTGGCCTGTGATTCTCTTCCTAATGGCGGAACGTTTCCGGAACCTCGGCCGTTTTACCTTTGCCGATGTGACTGCTTACCGTTTAAAACAGCGCCCTATTCGAATTTTAGCGGCGTTCTCCACAATGGCAATTGTACTGCTCTATCTCATTGCGCAGATGGTGGGTGCGGGGAAACTCATTGAGTTACTCTTTGGCCTTAACTATGGTTTAGCGGTAATGATCGTAGGGGTTTTAATGGTCCTTTACGTGCTCTTTGGTGGAATGTTAGCGACCACTTGGGTGCAGATGATTAAAGCAGTCTTGATTCTCTTTGGCGCAACATTAATGTCTGTCGTTGTGCTCTATTGGTCTGGCTTTAGCCTCGAAACGCTCTTTAGTAATGCCATTGCGAAGAGCCCAAAAGGCATTGATATTATGAAGCCAGGATTACAATTCCCAAATCCCATTGATGCGATATCTCTCGGCGTTGGTTTAATGTTTGGAACGGCTGGGTTGCCCCATATTCTTATGCGATTCTTCACCGTTAAAGATGCCAAAGAAGCGCGTAAATCTGTACTCTATGCCACAAGTTTTATTGGCTACTTCTATCTCTTGATGTTTATTATCGGCTTTGGTGCTATTGTCTATGTGATGGGTGTACCGGAGTATATGAGCGGAGAATCCCTCATTGGCGGGAATAATATGGCGGCGATCCATCTTGCTCACGCAGTCGGTGGTAATCTCTTCTTAGGATTTATGTCAGCGGTGACCTTTGCCACACTCGTAGCCGTTGTTGCCGGCTTAACACTCTCGGGGGCTTCTGCGATTAGTCATGATATCTATGCCAATGTGATCATGAAAGGGAAACCGAACATGCAAACGGAGCTGAAAATCTCCCGTTATACAACGATTGCATTGGGCGTCATTGCGATTCTGCTAGGGATGATGTTTGAAAATCAAAACGTCGCCTTTGTCGTAGGGCTTGCGTTCTCTATCGGTGCATCGGCGAACTTCCCACTACTCTTCCTCTCGATGTATTGGAAAAAGCTCTCCACACGGGGCGCTGTCATTGGAGGTGCGGCAGGTTTAGTTTCTGCAGTGATTATGATTATCCTTGGCCCTGAAGTATGGGGGAAAGTCTTAGGTAATGGTGAGGGTATTCTACCGTATAACAACCCGGCACTTTTCTCGATTCCGATTGCCTTTATCGTGACGATGATCTTCTCATTAACCGATAAATCTGAAGAGGCAAAAGCAGAACAAGCGCTCTTCTCAGGTCAATATGTTCGTTCGCAAGTGGGCGGTGAAGGGATTGCCGAGGCGATTCAACAATATCGTCAAGTCAATCACCCTGATTTTAATAAGACAGAGTCTAACAAATCATGATGCTTTAAATATTCAGTAGAATGATTAATGGTAGATTACTCACCATAAACAAAAAATAGCTAAAAGGATCGTTTCATAAGAAGCGATCCTTCTTTATATGATTGAACCGGCTTCAATGAATCGTCTCTCTTTTTACAGCATTAATAGTCGTGATCAATCCTTTAAAAAGGATTTTTTTGCCAAATTGAGTACAATAGATCCTAATAATGAACAAAATAAGGGATCAATGATGACATATTATATCGGTGCGCATGTGAGCGCCGCAGGTGGTGTACAAAATAGTGTGAAAAATGCCCATGAGATTGGCGCGAATGCTTTTGCTCTCTTCACCAAGAATAATCGTCGCTGGGAAGGACCACCGCTTAAAAAAGCAGATATTGAGAGCTATCAACGCTTTTTACAAGTCTATCAATACTCACCGAAACATATTTTGCCCCATGCGAGTTACCTGATTAATCCTGGTCACCACGATCCTGAACAATTAGCGAAATCTCGTAATGCACTGTTAGATGAGTTTCAACGCTGTGAACAGCTCGGCATTGAACTCATCAATTTCCATCCCGGTAGCCACCTCAATAAGATGCCGGTGAATGATTGCTTAGCTACCATTGCGGAATCCATTAATATGGTATTAGATCAGACAAAAGGCGTGACCGCCGTGATTGAAAATACCGCCGGACAAGGTTCAAACTTAGGTTTTGATTTTGAACACCTTGCGCGCATCATCGAAGATGTAGAAGATAAGAGTCGTGTGGGCGTTTGTATCGATACTTGCCACGCCTTTGCGGCTGGCTATGAGCTTCGAACTGAAGAGGGCTGCGATCAAACTTTTGAAACTTTTGATAAAGTTGTTGGGTTTGATTATCTTCGAGCGCTCCATCTCAATGACTCTAAAGGGGCTTTCGCTAGTCGTGTGGATCGGCACCATAGTTTAGGCAAAGGGGAGATTGGTGAAACACCGTTCCGCTATATTATGCAAGATGATCGTTTTCGCAATATGCCATTAATTCTCGAAACCATTGAGCCGGAAATTTGGAAAGATGAGATCGCATGGCTACGCTCTTTAGAAGCAAAATAGTTTGAAATAATAAAAGCAAGATCAGTTCAAAATAGACTGATCCAAATGCCGACCTGTCGCTTGTAATCAGCATAGACAAAAAAATCCCTATCCTGTTTAGTGATAAACAATAGATAGGGATAAGTCACACAATGAGGCTGATTCAATATAATGATTCATTGTCACTAATAATGACAACCATAAAAGCAATGATATTACTCTGCTTGATACTTTTGACGTAGCGATTTAGTCGCAGCGACAAGGTGATTCAATGCCTCGCGTACTTCATCCCATCCTCGAGTTTTAAGACCGCAATCAGGGTTGATCCAAATCCGCTCTTTCGGCAGATATTCCGTCGCCCGTTCGATCAAGGTTTCGATCTCTTGCGTCGTGGGAATTCGCGGGGAGTGAATATCATAAACCCCAGGGCCGATATCATTTGGATATTGGAACTCCCTGAAAACATCGAGCAGTTTCATGTGAGAGCGGGACGTTTCAATCGTAATCACATCGGCATCGAGATTGGCAATCGAGTGAATAATCTCATTGAAGTTGGAATAACACATGTGAGTATGAATCTGTGTGGTGGACGCAACGCCGGAACTACTCAATCTAAAGGCACGCTCTGCCCACTCAAGATAGGCCGCTTGTCGTGCTTTACGAAGCGGTAATAGCTCTCGAATCGCCGGCTCATCGATCTGAATAATATGTACGCCGGCTGCTTCTAAATCTTGTACCTCATCACGCAAGGCTAAAGCAATTTGATAAGCAGTTGTCTCATCGGACTCATCATCCCGCGGGAAGGACCACGAAAGAATGGTAACGGGACCTGTAAGCATTCCTTTTACCGGAAGATTTGTTAAACTCTGTGCATATTGAATCCACTCAACAGTAATCGCTTTCGGACGAGCAACATCCCCATAAATAATCGGGGGTTTGACGCAGCGAGAACCATAACTCTGTACCCAACCAAATTGAGTAAAGGCAAAGCCATCTAAGTTCTCACCAAAATACTCCACCATGTCATTCCGCTCAGCTTCACCATGCACTAAAACATCTAGACCGAGCTTCTCTTGCTCTTCAATAGCATATTGAATCTGTGCTTGAATCGCCGTTTTATATTCTGCCTCACTAATTCCCCCTAAACGGTACTGTAATCGAGTTTGACGAATATCCCCTGTTTGTGGGAATGAACCGATTGTCGTTGTTGGGAAAAGAGGTAATTGGAATTTAGCTGCTTGTAGCGCTGCGCGCACCGTAAAAGGATCATTGCGCTTAGCATCTTCTGGGCGAATGTCGGCAATTCGTTTGGCAACAGCACTATTGTGAATTCGAGTGGACGTTTCACGTGAAACTTGAATAGCACTTGCTTTCGCTAGAGCATCGCTCACAGCTTCTCTTCCTTGATTTAACCCTTGGGTCAATACTTCAATTTCGGTAATTTTCTGAATACCAAATGCTAGCCAACTGCGAATTTCCGCATCGAGTTTCTCCTCGGCATTGAGATCGACCGGCACATGCAGAAGAGAAGAAGAGGAGCCCACCCACAATTGATCACCCCACTGTTTAGCAAGGGGTTCTAAAATCGTTAAGCTTTTCGCTAGATCATTCGCCCAAATATTACGACCATCCACCAATCCCACTGACAAAATTTTATCACTCGGCCAGGCAGATGCTACCGAATCAAGATCCCCTCGTACCGCATCAATATGTAACCCTGCTACCGGCAATGTTTTGACCGTATTAAGATTATCACCAATTTCATCAAAATAGGTTGTGAGAATCAAGCGATCACTCACCGCAGCTAAAGCCTCATAAACGGTAGTAAATGCCGCTCGCCATTCATCAGAGAGATCTAAGGCTAAAATCGGCTCATCGATCTGAATCCAATCCGCCCCGCTCTCGGCAAGTTTCACTAAAATCGCACGATAAGCCTCGATTAAGGCCGGTACTAAAGTAAGTTTAGAGAAAGTCTCTCCTTTAATAGCACTCAGTTTAAGCCACGTTAATGGGCCCACTAATACCGCTTTGACCGCTTGAGGCTCATTGTTGTCATTGGCATTTTGCGCCACATACGCTTTCGCCCGCTTTACGGTATCAAAGAGCTTTTGAGAAGAGAGGGTAAAGGTTTGATTCCTAGTGATTTCCGGCACGATATAGTGATAGTTGGTATCAAACCACTTTGTCATCTCTGAGGCAGGCGCATCTTCGCCGGTGGGCGCCCTACCCCGTGCTACTCGGAAATAGGTATCAAGGCTCACTTCTTCCCCTTGAGGGTGATTAAATCTCGGCGGGATGACTCCTAGAAGGCTTGAAGTATCTAAAATATGATCGTAGAAAGTAAAATCGCCAACAGTTAATAGATCGAGTCCTTGTTGTGCTTGCCAAGCAGCTTCCTCAACCGTACGAGCCACGTCTAATAGGGCCTCTTGGGAAATATCCCCGCGCCAATACTTCTCTAATGCAAATTTTAATTCACGTTTTGCGCCAATACGAGGGAATCCTAAAATGTGTGCGACAGCCATGATTGTCTCCTTTTCTATCCAGTGAGTGCTTATCAATTGAAAATAATTACAATAATTTCTTAAAATATTTAGGAAGTGTTCAATATGAAAGGCTTTCTATAAGATTTTCTCTATAAGATTTTCTCTATGAGATATTCTCTATAAGATCTTCTCTCTGAAATTCTCATTCATCATTGTTCATTTCCCTCAAACTCTCCGTTGGTCTCATTTGAATCTTATTGGATTCTTATTGGAATCCTCGATTGACCTAAGGGGATTTGAGCTTTTGACAATTGAGCTGGCATAAAAAAACCAACACTTTTGTCTTATCAAGCAGTGTTGGTTAGAATCCAATCGCTTTTATCTCTCAGTAAATCCTTTCGGTTTTACTGTAGGAGTTAGCACCTTAGATACCTTTTTCGTATCCAGGTTGCCGGGTTTCACAGGGCCTGTCCCTCCACCACTCTTGATAAAGTACGCATTTCGTTTGCGTTCGTTATAATAATCACAGCCTTTTGCAAAAAGCAAACATTTTTGTAAAGGCTTATCCATTTTTAATCAGGATAGTGCTCTCTAGCTATTGATAATCCTAAGATTACTTTTATAAAAATTTTTGAAAAATATTTCATCAATAAGAGAGAAGCGATCCAAAAAGAGATCGGTAATAGCCCATTGAAAAGAGCGCCTCGAGAAGCAGATAAAAAAGCAAAATGATCATCCCATTTTACTCATAATCTCTCCTTAGAGGTGCTCTCTAATCATAGTACAGCAGTCTTCTTAATGAAGACTGCTAGATAAAGCCTCTTTATCTGAAATCTGAAATCTGATTAATTTTTACTCATCTCTTTCAGAAAATCATCAATCTCAGTACGCCAAGGAATAGCGGGTTGAGCCCCCTCTTTCATCACTGCTAAAGCCGCTGCCGCATGCCCCATCACGACTGCTTTTTCGAGCGTTTCCCCCTCTAAAAGTGCAGTGACTAATACGCCATTAAAGGTATCGCCGGCAGCAATAGTATCAATCGCTTTTACCTTAAATCCCGGCACTAATTCCCCTGTAATTCTCTGTGCATCTCGATCGTTGCGGCTCACCCAAGCGCCCCGTTTCCCTAAAGTAATGATGACGGTTTCAATCCCTTTTTGATGCAAAATACGCGCTGCATTATCGGCACTCGCATCATCAATGACTTCGATCCCCGTCAAAATTTTAGCTTCGGTTTCATTCGGCGTAATTAGATCAATATTGGCTAAAAATTGATCTGAAAGGGTTTTTGCAGGTGCTGGATTGAGCACCGTTAACACGCCTTTTTCCTTTGCTTTTTGCGCGGCTAACTCAAGCGCTTCAATCGGGGTTTCTAACTGCATTAAGAGCGCATCACTCTCAGTAATTTGTGGCATTAAAGGGGTGATAAAATCCACATTCACATGGGCATTAGCGCCGGCATAAATGCCGATCATATTCTCCCCCTCTTGATTCACAAAAATCATAGCAACGCCGGTTTTTTCATTCGGGATCGCTTTAATAAATTCAGTTTGAATCTGATCTTTGGCAAATTGGGCAATGGCAGCTGTCCCCATCTCATCATCTCCGACAGCAGAGATAAAGTGAATATTCGCACCTGCTCGACCTGCCGCTACTGCTTGGTTGGCCCCTTTACCCCCCAGTGCCACTTGGTAATGATCGCCGGCAAGGGTTTCTCCTGGCGCTAAAAAATGGGGAACTTTTAAAATATAATCCACATTACTACTACCTAATACGACTAATTTTTTCTTCATAAGCTCTATCCTATCCGCATTGCAACATTCAATTGAGAGTTATTTTACCCTGTATTATTTCGCATACACGCATTACTTTTACCCCATTCTAACGGATTTTAAACTAACAATAGGTTTTTGATTTAAAAAAATAATTATTCTATTTCATTGCTTTTTAAATATAGCTAGTTTATATCTAAAGATAGGTTGTCTAACAATAATACAACTCGAAAGTGTGGCAATATATTCTGTAGCGCTACCGCATAAATCGGCAACCTGTAATCTCGATCCCACAAGATCGATTACAACAATAACAACAAAATATTAAAAATCGCGGCTTCACACAATAGTAGCCGTAAACCATCAGAGGATAGATACAATGAAAAAGACCCTTCTTGGGCTTGCGCTTAGCAGCCTGCTCGTTTTCCCTGCGCTCTCAAATGGCGAAGAACTCACCGGTACTCTCAAAAAAGTGAATGATTCAGGTTCCATCACTTTAGGACATCGAGAGTCCTCCATTCCCTATTCATACTATGATAATCAACAAAATGTGATCGGTTATTCCCACGAAATCAGCCTCAAAATCGTTGAAGGGATTGAGAAGAAATTAGGGAAAAAAATCGATGTAAAATTGGTACCGATCACCTCACAAAATCGTATCCCTTTAATGAAAAATGGCACGATCGATCTTGAGTGCGGTTCCACAACCCATAATACCGCTCGGGCACAAGAGGCCGGATTTACAAATACCATCTTTATTATCAATATTCGGATGATTACCGATGCCAAATCAGGCATTCATAGTTTTGATGACCTAAAAGATAAAGTGGTCATTACTACAGCAGGAACCACTTCTGAACGTGTACTTCGTAATATGAATGCGGAAAAAGGCGCTAATATTCGAATTCAAGCGGCGAAAGATCATGGCGATGCATTTATGATGCTTGCCGATAATCGAGGTGTCGCTTTTGTGATGGATGATTCACTACTTTATGGTGAACGGGCGAAATCCCCACAACCTGATCGTTGGGTTGTAACAGGGGAATCACAAGGGCAAGAGGCTTATGCCTGTATGATGCGCAAAGATGACCCGCAATTTAAAGCCCTTGCTGATGAAGTGATTGCCGAATTAGCGACGAGTGGCGAGCTAGAAAAAATCTATAACCGCTGGTTTACACAGCCAATTCCACCGAGTAATGTGAACCTTGAATTCCCGCTCTCTGAGAGTATGAAAGCGCTTTTTGCAGCGCCTACTGATAAACCTTATGAGTAAATCAATCGCCATAGGGAATATTGTCCATAAGAAGCGCTGATCTCACGATAATCACGATGATCGCCGATCGTAATTTGTCAGTGCGCTGATCATTAAGACGATATAGGGCGCAAATCATCAAAAGTAGAAAGACTACTGAGAGAATCACCTAGACTCTCTCAGTGGTTAGTTCGCGTCTATCTTATGTGTCTATTCCGTATCTCTATTTGGCTCAAATACTCAAATAATCAGTTTATCTCTATGATTTCACAATTATTTTATGGTGTAAGCACATTGTGTAAACAATAAAAAGGTTTTCTATGTTTGGTTTAGATTTTTCAATGCTCTCTCAAGAAGCGGTTATAAATGAAACCTATCTTGATTGGTTGCTAGAAGGTGCAAAGTGGACAATCATCTCCGCAAGTAGTAGCTGGATTGTCGCCCTTGTGCTCGGTATTATTGTCGGAACAATGCGCACGCTTCCTAGTAAAACCCTCCGTTTTCTCGGCGCAACCTATGTGGAATGTCTGCGTAATGTGCCGCTTATCGTCCAACTCTTCTTCTGGTACTACGTTTGGCCGAATTTGATGCCGGAACCCTTTAGTCAATGGATCAAAATGCAAGATCCCATTGTCCAAATTATGACTGCCGGAATTCTCTGCCTTGGGCTCTTTACCTCTGCACGAGTCGCTGAACAGGTGCGCTCAAGTATCGAGTCCCTCGCCAAAGGGCAACTACGTGCAGCCCTTGCCACCGGGATGACTACATTACAAGCCTATCGCTATGTCATCTTACCGCAAGCATTACGGATTATTCTGCCACCGATGACTTCTGAGCTCCTTAACATCTTCAAAAACTCTTCGGTGCTACAAACGATTGGTCTTGCAGAGCTCACTCGGCAAGCTGCACAAATTAATGATTATACGGCTAAAGCCTATGAATCTTTTATCCTCGTGACCATCGCTTATATCATCATCAATGTGGCCTTAATGTTTATTATGAAAATCATTGAACGATGGACCGCGCTACCCACCGCTAAGGAGGCTTAATATGGGGAATTTCTCTTTTAGCAGTTTATGGCATATCCTTCAGGAAAATAGCGATTTTCTACTCCAAGGCTTAGGGGTGAGTTTACAGATCACGGTGATCGCGATTTTAGTCGGAATGGTTTGGGGAATTATTCTTGCCGTTCTTCGGCTCTATGCTCCGCGCCCGATTGCTTTTTTGGCCACCGCCTATGTGAATCTCTTTCGCTCGATCCCGCTCATTATGGTGTTAATGTGGTTTTATCTTGCGATCGGTCCGACGGTTCAACAATATTTTGGCTTAGGCAATAGTAGTAGCGTTCGCTTAATGTGGGCGGTTATTGCCTTTTCTCTCTTTGAAGCGGCTTACTATTCTGAGATTATCCGCGCCGGCTTCAAGAGCGTACGCAAACAGCAGATGAGCGCCTCTCTCGCCTTAGGAATGAATCGGGCGCAAGCCATCTATTATGTAATTCTCCCTCAAGCGCTTCGCAATATGGTCCCGCTTCTTTTGACGCAAGCGATTATCCTCTTTCAAGATACCTCGCTTGTGTACATTATGAGCCTGAATGACTTCTTTAGAACAACGGATATTATCGGCTACAACAATAATGCCAAAATGGAGATGATTCTCTTTGCCGGTTTTACCTACTTTATTATCTGTTTCACCCTTTCTCGTCTTGTGCACTATTTGCAAAAAAGGAGACAAATCGCATGATCACTTATCAAAATGTCAGTAAATTTTATGGTCAATTTCAGGTCTTGAAAAACTGCTCAACTCAAATTGCCGAAAAAGAAGTGGTTGTGGTCTGCGGTCCCTCCGGTTCAGGGAAATCCACCTTAATTCAGTGCGCTAATGGGCTTGAGCCTTTTCAGCAAGGGGATATCATTATCAATGGTCACTCTTTGGCTAATCCTAAGGTCAATATCAATCAAGTCCGCGCGGAAGTAGGGATGGTGTTTCAACACTTTGAGCTCTTTCCGAATATGACGATTGAGCAGAATTTAATGCTCGCCCAAATGAAGGTACTTAAACGATCTAAAGAGGAAGCGCATAGTAAAGCCCTTGCGCTATTAGATCGCGTTGGTTTAAAAGCCCATCTTGGTAAATACCCTACGCAGCTCTCCGGTGGGCAGCAGCAACGGGTAGCCATTGCCCGCGCCTTAGCGATGGATCCGAAAGTGATGCTCTTTGATGAGCCCACCTCGGCGCTTGATCCTGAAATGGTGCATGAAGTCTTAAATGTGATGACAGAACTTGCACAAGAGGGGATGACGATGATGTGTGTAACCCATGAAATGGGTTTTGCCAAACGCGTGGCCGGTCGGGTAATCTTTATCGATAGCGGTGAGATCTATGACGATCTCTCTAAAGAGGCTTTCTTCAATGGTACGCCGAGCACTCGCGCGCAAAACTTCTTGAAAAATATCTTTCATGATCAGTAGATGATCTGTAGCATTTTATAATTCATCAGCTACGATCTATCCTCTGTCGTGACAGCTCAATCCTCAGATAGGCATGATTCGCTTATTTGAGGATTGATTCCATTCTAGTTTTGTATCGATCCCATTATAAATAATAGTCTTTTTTATAAGATATTTACATACCATTTCAATGAATTAGTGCAGTTTTCTAAATAATTTCGGAAAAATTATCCCTTTTTTGCCAAACAACCTTTTTAGTAAAAGGTTGTTAACTCGATAAGAATGTGCATTTTCAAAAACATACTACAAAAAATCTACAAAAAAGATCAGTTTATCCTTAAAATCACGCCTCTTTCAGTCTATAATGTCGACAACAAATTAAAATTAGAATTTCTTTTATCACGTTATCTTTTCATGTCTCCATACCTTTGACTAGATAACAGTATTAAGGTGTCACAACTGTCCGCTGTGACACCTTTTCTTTTTGTCTTACAAAATATAGTAAATTTGGTTTAAGAAAAATGGCTTTTAAACAGCTATTGTGGGGTTTTAAAAGAAGATAAAACCTGGCTCACCAACACTTGCAAGATGCAGGATAGAACAGCTTCCTTGCCTCAATCAGCCGATGCGCCGGCATTTTAATAAGCTTCTTTTGAACCGATATTACTATAGTGTACATTCACACTACAACATTGAAGTGATCAGGCTCATTCAATAATTCTCATTGAATCATCCTAATTGTTCGCGTTAATTTGCTTGCGCTTCAGATAGATCATCTAGTTTAAAACACGCCACTTCGTGAGGATGTCCATCGGGATCAAGATATCGCTTCAACGCCGGTTGTGCTTGCCGGCATTTTGTCATCACAAACGGACAACGGGTATTAAAAGCGCAGCCCTCTGGCGGGTTCAATGGACTTGGCAACTCCCCTTGTAATGTAATCTTCTCCCGCTTATTCTCGCTATTTAAGCGCGGTGTCACTGATAAGAGCGCTTGAGTATAAGGATGAAGTGGATAGCGGAAAATTGCCTCATTACTCGCTTTTTCTACCGTCTTGCCGAGATACATTACCATCACATCATCGGCAATATGTTCCACCACCGATAAGTCGTGCGAGATAAAGAGATACGAAAGCCCAAGCTCTGCTTGCAGATCCATCATCAGATTAAGAACCTGCGCTTGCACCGAGACATCGAGCGCTGAGACTGGCTCATCGGCTATTACAATATCAGGATTGAGCATTAATCCTCGCGCAATAGCAATCCTTTGCCGCTGCCCCCCTGAGAACATATGGGGATAGCGATCATAAAATTCCGTACGAAGCCCCACCTTTTCCATCATCGCTAAGACTCGTGATTTGCGCTCATCTGCCGAGAGATCAGTATTAATCAGTAACGGCTCTTCAAGAATTTTACCAATCTTCTTTCGAGGATTGAGTGAACCATACGGATTTTGGAAAATAATCTGAATCTTCTGCCGGCGAATCGATTCCACTTCCGCTGATCGCGCCAATAGCGATTCCCCTTTGTATAAAAGCGCACCACCGGTTGGCGTTTCGATCATCGTTAAGACTTTGGCCAAAGTGGATTTACCACAGCCTGATTCTCCTACAACCGCTAATGTTCGTCCTTTTTCTAAGGTAAACGAGATCCCATTGAGCGCCTTAACGCTCCCCTTTCCCCGAAAGAGCCCACGATTAACGGTGTAATATTTCGTTAAATCTTCCGCCACTAATAAGGCTTGAATGTCGCTATGACCTCCTTTAGGCGTCTCTGCTGAATCTGCCGCCGTTTCTGTCGTCGCTTCTAAGGGTTCGGTTACAATGGTTTTTGGCGCTTCGCCTACCATCTGTAATGTGGCATCTGCTTGATGTTCTCTATACATAATTCACCTCCTCACCCTTTGCCGTATCGTCTTTTTGAACCGGCATCTCTCTTTTTGTGATTAATGGAAAATGGCATTTCACCCAATGATCCTCTACTGCCACTAAGGCAGGCTCTTTTGCCATACAAAGGGGCTGACGATAAGGACAGCGAGGATTGAGTAGACAACCACTTGGGCGATCATATTTCCCCGGCACCACACCCGGCAACGATTCTAAGCGGGATTTCCCCTGTGAAAATTCTGGCAATGACTTCAACAAGGCTTCGGTATAAGGATGTAGTGGATGTGCAAAAATCGCATCCGCTTTAGCTATTTCCACCACTTGCCCGGCATACATTACGACAATTTTATCCGCCGCTTCCGCCACTAACGCTAAATCGTGGGTAATCAGCAGTAGCGCCATATTCTGCTCTTGTTGTAACTTCAATAACAGATTCATAATCTGCCCTTGAATCGTGACATCAAGTGCCGTTGTCGGCTCATCGGCAATGAGTAATTTCGGCCGGCAAGCAATCGCCATGGCAATCATCACCCGCTGACTCATTCCCCCTGATAACTGATGAGGATAGAGCGACAATCGATTCTTGGCATCGGGAATCCCGACTTCTGTGAGCAGCTCAATCGCCCGCGCTTTACGTGCTCGGCGACTGCCGCCTTGATGCACCTTTAAGGTCTCCATAATCTGATAACCCACCGTAAATGCAGGATTCAATGCCGTCATCGGATCTTGGAAAATCATCGCCACATCCGCCCCTAAAATCTTCCGGCGCGCTTTGTGAGATAAGGTTTGCAGATCAATATCATTAAAATGAAGTGCTTCTGCCGTCACCGTTCCCGGGAAATCAATCAAGCCCATAATCGCTAAAGAGCTCACCGATTTACCCGAGCCCGATTCCCCAACAATACCGACCACTTCACCGGCATCAACAGAGTAGCTGATCTGATCTACCGCGCGGAAACGATCCCCTTTTTCACCAAACTCCACTGTCAGTTGGTCTACGCTTAATAGTGTCATTCTCTCCCCCTTAAACCTTTAGCTTCGGATCAAGCGCATCCCGCAGACCATCGCCCATCAGGTTAAATGCTAATACCGTTAATAAAATCGCAATGCCCGGAAATGCCACAACCCACCAAGCAGATTGAGTATATTGCAAGACATCTGAGAGCATCGTGCCCCACTCCGGTGTCGGTGGTTGTGCGCCCATCCCTAAGAATCCTAATGCAGCCATATCCAAAATCGCATTGGAAAACCCTAATGTGGCCTGCACAATTAAAGGCGCTAAACAGTTGGGCAAAATATTGATAAACATCTGCCGAGTATGGCGTGCTCCGGCGACTTTTGAGGCCACCACATAATCTTTCTCCATCTCACTCATCACCGTTGCCCGGGTTAAGCGTACATAGTGAGGTAACGCCACAAAAGCAAGCGCAATAGAGGCATTGACAATAGAGGGCCCAAAGATCGCCACTAACACTAACGCAAGCAGAAGACTAGGGAGCGCTAACATAATATCCACAACGCGCATAATAATGCTCTCTAAAATACCGCCAAAATAGCCTGCTAATAGCCCAAGGGTTATCCCTAAAATTAAGGATACAATCACGACGACAACGCCCACGAGAAGCGATAGCCGCGCGCCATAAATTAGCCGACTTAAGATATCTCGGCCCACATCATCAGTGCCGAGGATAAATTGCCACGAACCGCCCTCCATCCAAACCGGTGGCATTAAGAGATGCCCTCGAAATTGTTCTGCCGGCGAATGGGGGGCAATCCACTGTGCAGCAAGTGCAACGATAATAATGAATAGAATAAAGATCAAACCTGCAACGGCACCCCGATTTTTACTAAAATAGCGCCAAAATTGGGCAAAAGCGCCTTGCGGGGCCTTTAAGAGTAGAAGCTCAGGATCTACCGGTCGATTCTCCTCTAACCGCATCTCCCCATCTTCTAATAGGACATTTAAGTCTCGATTATGATGTGTCATCTGTCGCTCCTATTTATGTCGAATACGGGGATCTACAAAACCATAGAGCAGATCCACTAAAAAGTTGACGATAATAATCAATGAGGCCACTAAAAGTACACCACTTTGTACGACCGGGTAATCCCGCCGTTGTAGCGCTTCAATGAGCCAACGCCCTACACCAGGCCAAGAGAAGATCGTCTCCGTTAAGATTGCGCCCCCTAACATCGTCCCCACTTGTAAGCCAATCACCGTAATCACCGGAATTAAGGCATTTCTTAAAGCGTGAATTAAAATAATGCGCGCGCGCCCTAAACCTTTCGCTCTTGCAGTCAGAATATAATCTTCACTCAACACTTCTAACATTGAAGAGCGCGTCATCCGAACAATCACCGCAAGAGGAATGGTGCCTAAGACAATCGCCGGCAGAATCAGATGATGAATCGCATCCCAAAAATCGCCTTCTTCCCCATAAAAACAGGTATCGATCAGCATAAATCCGGTCAGCGGTTCGCTATCATCTAAGAAGACCATATCGCTAATGCGTCCTGATACCGGCGTTAAATCGAGATTAACCGATACCAACATAATGAGCATCATTCCCCACCAGAAGATCGGCATTGAATAACCGGTTAAGGAGAGCCCGACCGCCGTATGATCAAAGATCGAACCCCGCTTCACTGCGGCAATGACTCCTGTAGGAACACCCACAACCACCGCAAAGATCATTGCACAAATGCCAAGCTCTAATGTTGCCTTGAATCTTGGCAAAAACTCGCTCCAAACCGGGCGCTGCGTAACCAAAGAATTGCCCAGATCCCCTTGTAATACGCCCTTGAGATAATCCCAATATTGCACAATAAAAGGTTGATCATAGCCAAATTGCGCCCGAAGCTCGGCATATTTCTCAGGGGTAATCCCGCGCTCACCGGCGAGAATTAAGATCGGATCACCAGGAATGAGATGAATAAAGAGAAACGTTAAGAGCGTGATACCAATAAAGGTAGGAATAATCATCCCTAAACGTCGAAAAAAGAATTGAACCATAAGAGCATTACCCTATTGAATATATTGGGAATATATTGAGAAAAATAGCAAAAGATCAAACCGGGTAAGCGAACAACAAGAAGCGCCAGATTCCCCGGCGCTCCTGTTGATGACACTACACTACATTATGACTACACCGTAACCGATAAAGTTACGAATGACCTAATGCCTTAATCTTTAGCCTTCATCATTAACCTTAATCTTCAACATCTACTTGATTAAAATTATGCGTACCCAGAGGATCGATAATGTAATTCACCACCTCTTTACGCACAGGCATATAGACGGTTGAGTGCGCAATATTGAGAACCGGCTGATCTGCTTTTAAGATCTCTTGCGCTTGTAGGTAGAGCTCCACACGACGGTCGTGATCTGTAGTTGATCGCGCCTCTGTTAAAATCGCGTCAAACTCAGGATTACACCAACGGGAATAGTTCGAACCCGATTTCACCGCATCACAGCTTAAAAGGAATGAGAAGAAGTTATCAGGATCCCCATTATCGCCCGTCCAGCCCATTAAGACCGCGTCATGCTCACCATTACGAATACGGGTCAAATACTCGCCCCATTCATAAGTCACGATATTCGCTTTCACCCCAATTTTCGCCCAATCCGCCTGAATCATCTCGGCCATCCGGCGGGCATTAGGGTTATAAGGCCGTTGAACCGGCATTGCCCAAAGGGTTAACTCAAAACCATCAGGAAGACCGGCTTTC
Organism: Ignatzschineria larvae DSM 13226; assembly: GCF_038500265.1. Lineage (NCBI taxonomy): Bacteria > Pseudomonadati > Pseudomonadota > Gammaproteobacteria > Cardiobacteriales > Ignatzschineriaceae > Ignatzschineria > Ignatzschineria larvae. The sequence continues at coordinate 2,316,300 of NZ_CP150637.1, forward strand.
TCTAAGAGTGCTTTTGCCCCTTCAATATCGTACGTATCATTTTCGATCTGATCGTTATAGCCCCACATTGTTGGCGGAATGAAGTTTTTCGCTTCTTCGGCATTGCCTTGGAAGATCGCCTCGATAATATCGCCCTTATTCACCGCCATACTGAGCGCTTGACGCACTTCTAGCTTATCTAAAGGCGGTTTATCCATATTAAAGGCCATATAACCAATATTTAGCCCTGTGAGCTCTTTCACATCAATCGCTTCATCTTGTCGCATCCGCTCAAGGTCCGCAAGATTGGGATAAGGCATCACCTGACATTCCCCTTTTTGCAGCTTCGCATAACGCACCGCTGCATCAGGGGTAATTGAGAAGATCAAACGATCGAGCTTCGCCGGCTCACCAAAGTAATCTTTAAACTTAGTATAGAGAATCCGAGAATCTTGCTCATAGGTTCTAAATTGGAAAGGACCGGTGCCGATCGGTTTAAGATCAATTTCTTCAGGTTTCCCTTGTGCCAATAATTGCTCGCCATATTCCGCCGATAAGATCGAGGCAAAGGCCATCGCTAAGTTCGCTAAAAATGGCGATTCAGGACGAGTGAGATTGATTTTAACCGTATAATCATCGATCTTCTCCACCGAATCGATCAGATCCGGGAAACCCATCGCTTCAAAATACTCAAATTGGCGACTCGATACATTATGGTAAGGATGATCTGGATTCATCTGCCGCTCAAAGGTAAAGACCACATCATCGGCATTAAAATCACGAGTGGGTTTAAAACTCTTATTACTATGGAACTTCACCCCTTTACGAAGATGAAAGGTAAACTCTTTCCCATCCTCACTCACATCCCACGATTCTGCTAAACTCGGCTCAAATTCCGTAGTCCCCAGTTTAAATTCTGTTAAACGATTATAAAGTGGAATACCACTTGCATCAAAAGTCGTACCGGTAGATGAGAGCTGCGGGTTAAATGTCTCGGGCGAAGCCTCTGAACAGTAGACTAAAGTCGCTGCTTGCGCACCTGTAACGGTTAATGCACCGATCATTGCCACTGCTGACAGTGCCCGTTTAAAAGGCGCAATAAGCCTTGATCCTATGAAGCAATCCTTCATAATTCCTCCTATCTGATAAGTAAATCTCTACCGGCAACACCCTTTATTATTATGATCACTCTGCTGTTTCTTGCGAGGTAGAGTACAATGTATCGTTGACGTTCAGCGAAAAGATATTGAGAAAATCAATTCCTCTGTACCCTTTTATCATTACCTTGATTTTATTTAAAATGCAAGCCATCGAATGTGATTTTATGGAATATTGTATTAATAAGATAATACTTTAATCGCAGATATTCACGAAAGGATTCCCCTTTCTTCAAGCTTTATCCATCAGTTAAATGCGAACAGATACGGCATTAGAAAAACTGTAACAACCACTGCGAGAGAGGATTGGTCGGTTCTAAGAGTAATTTAAGCGCCATTGCGACACTCATTACGATCAGTAACGGCCGAATCACGCGCCCACCATATTTCACCGCAAACCGCGCGCCGAGTTGTGCGCCGATAAAAGCACCGCAAGCCATTAATAAACCAAGTAGAATCTGCATCTCTCCGGAAAAAGCAAAGATAAAGAGTGAGCCAATATTAGAGGCAAAATTGGCCAATTTGGTTTCGGCAATGGCATTCACTAACGTAGAGCCGAGCATCAGCACAAATGCCACCATAAAAAATGAGCCTGTGCCTGGGCCGAAGATTCCATCATAAAAGCCGATCAAGGGGACAAAAGTGAGAAGGAATAACGTACGTGAGATCTTCGCTCGCTTCTCTTTCCCATCTAATGAGGGAGAAAGCAGAAAGTAGATCGCAACGCAGAGTAGAAGAATCGGGACAATCACCTGCAGAAAAGTCGCCGGCAATTTCGTGGCTAATAGCGCACCAATCGTACCGCCGGCAAAAGCCATAAAGAAGACCCATTTCGAGAAATGCCATTTGATCAACCCCTTACGAAAAAAGGCCACCGTGGCCGAAAAAGAGCCGGCTGAGGATTGTAATTTATTCGTGGCAAGCGCTTGTACCGGTGTAAGTCCTGACAGCAGTAGTGCCGGTAGCGTAATCAATCCGCCACCGCCGGCAATCGCATCGATAAACCCGGCAACCACCGCGACCAACACTAATATGGCAATAATCTCCCCTGACATCCTATCTCTCCTTTTGTAGTCCTATTCTCAAGTAGTCCTATTTTTTATATTGTTTATGATTCATAATTTATTATTGATTGTTATCACAAACCACGATCCCACTTCATCGAAATCAGTGTAGCAAACCTCCCGGCAGATAGTCCGGAAATTTACAACCCGCCTATCCAATCTCTCTCGATGCCTTGATATAAAAGTATCAGAGATTCCGTCATTCGCTTTCTCACGACCCTTAATAGGGATTTACAATATTGTGATTCCTTAATAGGTTATAATGCCCCTCGTTTCGATCACCTTGAAATAGGATTCAAATAGCGTTGCAATCAAACGGATCTGATTAGTCGATCCTATAAAGCGATTTGATAGATTAACTTTACAACATACACTCCACAGGCCACTAGGATAATTATGACAACGGCACATCATTTTCAAACCATTATTATTGGCGCAGGAGCCGCAGGTTTAATGGCGGCAAGTCGCTTAGGGCAAGCAGGTCATTCTGTTCTATTGCTTGATTCAGCGCCCAAAATTGGTGAGAAAATCCGAATTGCCGGCGGGGGATTTTGTAACTTTACCAATACTCATATCGATGGTTTTGATGCCTCAAACTACTATGTTTCAGAGAATCCCAAATTTGTCCGTTACGCCTTATCGAATTTTACCGCGCAAGACTTTATCGCCTTAGTCGAACAGTATCAGATTCCTTATACCGAAAAGCATCGAGGACAGCTCTTTTGTGATCGTGAACAAAAGGCATCTTCTAAAGATATTGTAGCAATGCTCCTCGCTGAGTGCCGTAAAGGGAACGTAGATCTGCGCTATCCTTGCAAAGTTCACGCCATTCACAGCATCACAACAGAGGATCAAACCTCACATAGAGCGTATTTCGAAGTCAGTACAACAGAGGGGATTTTTACCGCAGATTATCTCATAATCGCTACCGGCGGCTTAGCCATTCCGAAAATTGGCGCAACAGATTTTGGTTATAAGATCGCCCAATCCTTTGGCCACTCTATTATCCCGCCTCGTCCGGCATTAGTACCGCTTCATTTTGATTTTTGGGAACAGGACAATTTTGTAACACTTGCGGGTATTTCCCTACCGGTCAGTGTCTCAACCGCAAAAGATCAGAAAGGTAAAAAAACGATTACATTCCAAGAAGATCTACTCTTTCGTCATAAAGGCTTATCAGGACCTGCGATTTTACAGATCTCGAGTTATTGGCAACCCGGTCAACCCATTACACTCAACTTCGCCCCTGAAGTCGATTTAGAATCAGCGCTCATTGCCCTCAAACCCAAAGTCAAATATCAGCTTGAGCGGGCACTGACCGAACTCATTCCGGCAATGCCCAAGCGTCTCATTCAATTTTGGCTCAATCGTCCTGCATTGGCAGAGTATCAAACCACGCCGCTCCCTGAGATTCCTAATAAAATCTTGCAACGACTCGCAACTAACCTCAATCATTGGACTATTACCCCTTGTGGTACCGACGGCCATAAGACAGCAGAAGCCACAAGAGGCGGCATCAATACCAAAGAACTCAATCCCAAAACGATGGAGAGTCAACGTTGCCTAAATCTCTACTTTATCGGGGAAGTCGTCGATGTCGTCGGTTGGCTCGGCGGTTATAACTTCCAATGGGCGTGGGCTTCAGCGGTCTGTGCTGTGAATGGGATTTTGGAAAGATAACTAAAAAAGAGAATAGGTTGCTACTATAACTCAATGTTAAATAGTCAATTAACCTGTATCATATTGATATATGATGAAATTCACTATGACAAAAGGAACCATTACATGACCGCAATATTTGACCTTGATTTAACACTCATTAATGGGGATTCCTCCACTCGTTGGTGTCATTGGATTGCAGAGCAAGGTTTTGTCGAAGATTTACCGGCCTTTTATAAAAGGGAAGCGGAACTAATGGATCATTATCGGCAGAAAAAACTTAAAGTGGAAGATTACATCAAACTCTCATTAACGCCGGTGATTCATCTGCCTATTACCGAGATTGATCAGCTTCTCAAGCGTTATATTGAAGCGCAGATCACGCCAATTATTATCCCGCAGATGTTAGCGTGTGTCCGGCAACATCAGCAACATCGAGAAGTGATCATTATCTCCTCTTCTCCTCAATTTCTTGTACGCGCCATTGCCAAGCAATGCTTTAATATTGATACAAGTTTCGGGGTTGCAGTGGCGGAAAATAATGGATTTTATACTACTAATGTCATCGGCACCTCCCCTTATCAAGGCGGAAAATTAACTCTCTTTCAAGAGCATCGTCAATCGGATGCGGCATTTTTTGAAGATTGCTACTTCTATACCGATTCTATTAATGATATTGCCCTCTTAGAAGCAGTAGAATTCCCCTATATTATTCAGCCAGATGCCGAGCTTGAGGCCATTGCCAAAGCTCGTCATTGGCCGATTATTGAGATTGAGAAGTAAACGATCATAGAATTATCCTATCGCTTTTGTGGGAAGTGCTTATAATAGAGAGATTGTTCGGCACATCTAAGTGCCAAACTTGTTGTTCTCTATCTACATTTAAAGGCCGTATGTCTTACTATCACGACAATGAACCCAAATTGGGACAGATGAATCGTCTGACCATTATTGAAAAAAACAAAATGGGATTGATCCTCGAGGGGGATGTTTTACTTCCCACCAAAGAGATTCCCCACAATCAACCGCATCAAGTCGGGAAATGGCTTGATGTCTTTGTCTATCTCGATCATAAAAACAATTTTATCGCCACCACAACCCGCCCTTATACGGAAGTGGGAAAATTTGCCGATCTGCAAGTGGTAGAGATTAATGATTATGGGATCTTCTTTGATTGGGGTTTACCGAAAGATCTGATGATGCCCTTTAGCGAAGAGATCGGGACACTTCACGCCGGTGACTTTGCCCTGGTTTATACCTATATTGATCCTATCTCTGAACGTATTACCGCAAGTATGAAAATCGAGAAATTCCTCGATCAAAAACAGCATATGTATCAAGAAGGTCACGAAGTCTCCTTAATCGTGGCAGAAAAAACCGATCTCGGTGTGAAAGTGATTGTGGATCACGCACATTGGGGCTTAATCTACCATAATGATGTCATTGGCGATCTTGAGATTGGCGATGAAGTGCCGGGCTTTATTAAATTTGTCCGGGAAGATGATAAGCTCGATGTAATTCAACGCCCGATCATCAAAACAGCAGAGGCGAGAGAGACCTTAGAAGAAGCTATTTTGCGGAAATTGAGCGAATATCGCGGTAAGATGCCTTTAGGTGATAAAAGTAGCCCTGAAGAGATCCATAAAGCATTTGGTGTCAGCAAATCAGCCTTTAAAAAAGCATTAGGCGCGCTCTTTAAAGATCGGAAAATTTTGGTGTCTGATCACGAAGTGATTAAGAAGATTTAACCATCCGCTTTTACTTAAAATCATTAAGACAGTTTCTCGCATCGCCGGGGCGAAATATCCCGCTCTTCCCTCGACCTCGCGCCGGCAGTTGTGGCATTTCTTCATACCGAGAGATTGATCATCGCTCATCTGCGGGCGCGGGATTTGTCTGGCTTTGCAAACATTCCCTCCCGCCACGAATCTACTTTTATTGGGTAATGAACTTATCGCTGAAAGACTTTGAGCCTCTTACTGAGGCATTGCTTTAAAATAAGGATCATCTACTTCATCGATATTCTCCGGTATTTCATTTTGCCAACATTCGGTACCGGTAATCGTAGGGAAATCATCCGCGTAGAATACAGGATCAAGCCCCGCTTTTCGTTGTAGTACATAATCTTTAAAGAGAATCATCACCGTAGGGCTTAATCGTAGCAATACAATCGCATTTAGCAACATCATCACTCCGATCATAAAATCAATACTCTCCCAAACAAAACTAGCCTCAATGAAAGGCCCTATCACAATCATTGCAAGAAAGAGCACTCGATATCCTTGTAATGCAACGTGCTTATCACTTAAAAAGCGTAGATTACTCTCTCCATAGTAGTAATTACTAATGACCGAGGTGAAAGAAAATAGAAAGAGGGAAATAGAGACTAAATAAGGAGCTAGGCTACCAATATGAATCGCCATTGAGGCTTGTGTGAGTAGAATGCCATTCGGCACGCCATGTCCATATAATCCTGAAATTAAAATAATAAAAGCAGTACATGTACTCACTACCATAGTATCCACAAAGACACCAAGACTCTGAATAAAGCCTTGCTTCACTGGATGAGAAACATTAGCACTTGCACCAGCACTGGAAATAGAGCCTGTACCAGCCTCATTAGAGAAGATGCCTCGGCGCGTTCCTTGAACAAGGGCAATCCCCATACCGCCACCTAATAGCTCTCTGAAGCCTAAAGCATTATTGACGATTAACGATAAAATATCCGGCAATAAGGTAATATTACGCAACATAATATAACCTGTAACGCCTAGATAAATGAGTAACATAAATGGCACTAAAATCTCAGTGACATGCACAATACGACGCAGTCCCCCAACAATAATTACACCAATTATCCCAACTAAAAAAGCGACAACCCACTCTTCATCAAGGGAATAAACCATACTGAACGATTGCGCAATAATATTTGATTGAACAAGCGTAAAAAGTACACCGAAACTCGTAATAAGAAGGAGTGCGAAAACAGCAGCATAATTATGCCAACCAAGCGCTTTTTCAATGTAGTAAGCAGTTCCACCGCGATAGAGATCCCCATCTTTTACCTTATAGAGTTGTCCTAACGTATTCTCCGCAAATGAAGTCGCCATCCCCAAAAAAGCCACACACCACATCCAAAAAACAGCGCCGGGGCCACCAATGCTAATCGCTAAGGCAACACCTAATATATTACTCGAACCAATACGGCTCGCTAAACTTAAACTAAAGGATTGAAAAGAGGAAATTCCTTGACCGTTACGAGGATACTCCTTCAATAAACGCCACATCTCTTTAAAACACCGAAATTGTAAAAATGCAGTTTTAATCGAAAAGTAGACGCCAACAAGAATTAAAAGAAGTACAAGAGGATAAGACCATAGTAGATCATTTGCACTATATAGCATGCCCTTTACAACATCCATCAGACCTCCACGGCTCTCACGAGCACTTTACCATTTATTCTCATATCATAAATAAATATATGTAAAATATATTCAAGATAAATTTCATAGAGAGGATAATTGCAGAAAATCTATATAAATAATATTAATCTATTGATCTCACTATTGATTAATCTAAATTGCCGTACAGCGATAATCTACTTCAATTGTAGATTCAGGTGTATTTATGAGCGTTGCGGCAACCGGGCAATGGCTCTCCACATAGGCAATCAAGGTATCGATATCCTCAGATGTCGCCGGGCTTTCAATATGATAGAGAGTACGAAGCGCACTAAAGCCTATCGGAACAGTCGGATCGCCCATAAAACCGGCAGGATCAAAATCGCCCTCTACTTCAACCGATAGATGACTTAAAGGAATCTGTAAATTTTTAGCCGTTTCTTGTAAGACAATCGTTTTACAGCTACTTAAAGCAGCAAGTAATAACTCAATCGGCATCATCCCGCTATCTTTCCCCATCGGCGCCGGTTCATCAGCGATAATAGTATGGTCTCTAGCGGTAACCTCTACTTGACAACCCTGCTGCATTACAGATCTAGCGCGGTAAACACCCGCTCTTTTTCGTCTCATCATTGTTATTCTCCATCGCTCACTTCTCTCCCCTTGCGTTATGAACATTATGAATAATGCATTGAATACAACGAGTCCTAGAAGCTTCTCAATTTTTATCTGAAACTAGAATTTTATTCACTATTATGATCGGTTTTTTTCATAAATGCTATGTTATTGCCGATACTTATCGTAAACAAAAAACCTTGCCTATCATTTGATAGGCAAGGCTAATTGTCATTAATCAATCGTGAATCAATACTCTATAATATTCGTTTATATCAATTACTCAACAATGACTTCGGCATCGATAATATCCATATTCAGATCACCATCAATGATCACGGTATCGCCCCCTTTGAATTCCCCACGTAAGAATGCTTTTGCAAGTGGGTTTTCAAGATGGGTTTGGATTGCACGTTTGAGTGGACGCGCGCCAAAGACAGGATCGTAACCAATTTCGCCCAATTTATCGAGGCCTTCCGCGGTCACCGTTAAGATCACATCGTGCTCAAGCAAACGTTTAACAACACGATTCACCTGTAATTTAGCAATCGCGCGGATATGCTCTTTTCCTAATGGGTGGAAGACAACAATATCATCAATACGGTTGATAAACTCTGGGCGGAAGTGTTGACCGACCACATCCATCACTGATTCGCGCATTGCAAGATATTGATCTTTTTCACTCAAATCACTTAAACGACTTGCTTGCTCTTGGATCAAGTGTGAACCTAAATTCGAGGTCATAATAATGACGGTATTTTTGAAATCCACCGTCCGACCTTGACCATCGGTTAAGCGGCCATCATCTAATACCTGCAATAAGATATTAAAGACATCAGGATGCGCTTTCTCCACCTCATCGAGTAGAATGACAGAGTAAGGACGACGGCGCACCGCTTCTGTTAAGTAACCGCCCTCTTCATACCCCACATATCCTGGAGGCGCACCAATTAAGCGCGCGACCGAGTGTTTCTCCATAAACTCAGACATATCTAAACGAAGCATTGCATTCTCATCATCAAAGAGGAATGTGGCCAATGTTTTCGTCAATTCTGTTTTACCAACACCCGTTGGACCTAAGAAGAGGAAGGAACCGATCGGACGATTAGGATCTGATAATCCCGCACGAGAACGACGTACCGCATCAGAGACTGCTGTAATAGCCTCTTTCTGACCAATGACATTTTCACCGAGAACCTCTTCCATTCGAAGCAGTTTTTCCCGTTCTCCTTCCATCATTCGACTTACAGGGATACCGGTCCATTTAGAGACCACATCGGCAATCTCATTCGCTGTCACTTTAGTACGAACAAGTTTATGTTCCCGCTCTTCGTGATTTTCTGCGGCTTGTGACTCTTTCAATTGACGCTCAAGCTCAGGAATACGGCCATATTGAAGCTCACTCATCTTCGCAAGATCGCCACTACGTTTCGCAGCTTCAAGCTCAATACGCGCTTGATCGAGATCCTCTTTCAGAGAGGTTGCCCCTTGCATTAAGCTCTTCTCAATTTTCCAAACCTCTTCAAGGTCGGCATACTCCTTCTCCAATTTAGAGAGCTCAGTTTCTAAGGTTTCAAGACGTTTCTTAGAAGCATCATCCGTCTCTTTCTTAATCGCTTCCCGCTCAATTTTGAGCTGAATAATCCGGCGATCAAGTTTATCCATCGCCTCGGGTTTAGAGTCGATCTCCATCCGAATTTGGCTTCCCGCTTCATCAATGAGGTCAATCGCTTTATCTGGCAATTGTCGATCGGTAATATAACGATGAGAAAGGGTTGCGGCCGCAACAATCGCCGGGTCAGTAATCTCAACCCCGTGATGAATCTCATAACGCTCTTTCAATCCTCGAAGAATCGCAATGGTATCTTCCACAGTGGGTTCTTCTACTAATACTTGTTGGAAACGGCGCTCAAGCGCTGCATCTTTCTCGATATATTCACGATATTCATTCAGTGTAGTTGCCCCGATACAGTGCAGTTCACCACGAGAGAGGGCAGGTTTGAGTAAGTTACCGGCATCCATCGCGCCATCTGTTTTACCCGCTCCGACCATCATATGAATCTCATCGATAAAGAGAATCACTTGACCATCGGCTTTCTCAAGTTCATTTAAAACCGCTTTTAAGCGCTCTTCAAATTCACCACGGAATTTAGCACCGGCAATTAACGCACCTAAATCTAATGATAAAACACGTTTTCCTTTCAATCCTTCCGGCACTTCGCCATTGACGATACGTTGGGCAAGCCCTTCCACGATCGCAGTTTTACCCACTCCAGGCTCCCCGATTAATACAGGGTTATTTTTGGTACGGCGAGATAATACTTGAATCGCACGACGAATCTCATCATCACGTCCGATGACAGGATCGAGTTTACCAAGCTCTGCACGCTCGGTTAAATCCACTGTATATTTATTCAATGCTTCCCGTTTCTCTTCTGCATTGGGATCTTGCACGCTCTCACCTCCGCGAATCGCATCAATTGCACGATTTAAAACCTCTTTATTGACGCCGCACTCTCTAAGAATCTCGGCTAATTTCTTATTCTCATCTAACACACCTAATACAAATACTTCAGATGAGAGATAGCCATCGCCCCGTTTATGCATCTCTTTTTCAGAGGCCACTAAAACGCGCTGTAAATTTTGGCTAATATGAATATCATTACTGCCCGAAATTTTCGGGAACTTTTCAATCTCTTCATTCACTTTCTGGTTTAGAAGCGCAATATTCGCGCGACATTGCCGGAAAAGTGGCAAAATTGAACCTTCACGTTGATTAATCATCGTGCTTAAAATATGTTCTGGTTCAATATATTGATTATCATTGGTCAGCGCTAATGTTTGTGCGCCGCTTAAAGCATTTAAAAATGCTTGTGTAAATTTATCTTGGTTCATCCAAAATCTCCCTATAAGTTTATTGATCGTAGCTGGGGATTGTTGGAACCTAATACTCTATTCTTATCCTACACACTTTCTTAAGTTATTAGATTATTCCCCTTACGTATCACAAAATGGGGATCATCTTTCACTTTTCAAGAAATTTTGACAAAAAAAGACAAAATTTATGGTATTAACACTATCATTTTTTTGACAAGTGCCTTTTTTGGTAAGCTTAATTTATTTGCAATATTTTTATATAATTAATAAACATTATAATACACATATAGCCTATCTTTAAGACTCAACTATCTTTAAGACTCAACAAATGTTATTCCCGCTGTAATATTGCTTATTTTTAGACAAATACGAAATATTTAAGGTATAGATATCTCTACATATCTTTATATTGGATACCTCTATACATATTGGTCATGAAATTAATTATTCTCAATATCGGCCAAAGGAGTATTCAATGTTTCCCGTGAAACATCCCACCTAAAGGAGAAATAACCATGTATGAATGTATATTCTTACCCTCATCTTTACAACAACAAGCTTTGAAAGATATCGAATCCTTAAAAGCGATTACCGAACCTGATAAACCTTTTACCCGCAGAGCTTTTACGGAAAAGTATCAAGAAGGCCGTGCTTATCTGATTGCGCAACTTAAGCAACTTGGATTAAAACCTTTTATCGATAATGCTGGAAATTTAAGGGCTCGTTTACAGGGTGAAACTGAGACAACCATCTATATCGGTTCTCATAGCGATACAGTTCCAAATGGTGGCATCTTAGATGGTATATTAGGTGTAATTGCAGGGCTTACCATCTTACGTTACTTCGTAGAAAAAAAGATCACTCCAAACTGTAGTATTGAGCTTATTGATTTCCTAGCGGAAGAGACGAGCGATTGGGGAATATCCTGTATCGGTAGTCGCGGTTTATCGGGTCAATTATCTGCTGAGCATCTTGCGTTAAAACACCCGAAAACAGGAGAAATATTAGCAGATGCCATTCAACGTGTGGGTGGAGATCCTGACCAGTTACTGAAAACACCTTCTGCAAATCTCGATAATTATTTTTTAGAGTTACATATAGAACAAGGCCCTGTATTAGAAAAGACTCACAAAAAAATTGGTCTAGTGACGCATATCGTAGGCATAGAACGGCTAAAAATTCAATTTAAGGGGATCAGCAATCATGCCGGGACAACACCAATGAATATGCGGCAAGATACACTCGTAGCTGCAGCTAAAACGATTGTAGCCATCCATGAAATTACGAATCAACTTTCAATAGAGGCCTCTATGCAGGAAGAATCATTTGTAGCAACTTGTGGAATGATTGAAAATCATCCAAATGCCATGAATGTTGTGCCCGGTAGTACCACTTTAATGGTTGATACACGCTCGACAAAACCACAATTTTTCACGCACTTTAAAACACAATTACAAGCCTACTTAGAGCAGCTTCATTTCCCCTATCATTGGGAAATAACAACGGATACATCTCCGGTTCTAATGGATACTTCATTACTTGCACTAAGTGAAACAATTGCACAATCAGCTAACATTCCCTACCTGAAAATGGCCAGTGGCGCAGGACACGATGCTGCCTTTATGGCATCCATTGCAAAAACAGCAATGCTCTTTATCCCCAGTATTGCCGGCATTAGCCATAACCCCAAAGAGGCAAGCCACGAGAAAGATATTCTGTGTGGCATTGAATTACTACTACAACTAACAATAAAACTTGCACTGAATGAAAAGAAGTTGTAGGTTGTACTCATAACAATAATTACAAAAAAGAAAACAAAATTTATCAATTGTCAAGATTCTTAATACGTTAGATCTGGATTTTGGCCTTTAAATGTCGATAAATTTTGTGACAAACCATCGGAAAATACGGAGAGAAACATGAAAAGCTTGGAAGTCTTGCAATCTTGGCAATCTGAAGCTCAAGAAATTAGACGTTCAATTCACCAACATCCAGAGCTCGGCTTTGAAGAACAACAAACTCAAAAGACCATCAACGATCTCTTAACGCGTTATGGTGTCGATTCTATCGATCTAAGCTTTGCTAAAACCGCCGTTGTTGCCACCATTAAAGGGAATTTACCGGGCCCGATGATCGGTTTACGCGCCGATATCGATGCACTACCGGTCACCGAAGAGAATACCTTTGATCATCGATCTCAACATCAAGGTACTATGCATGCTTGTGGACATGATGGGCATACCACTATGCTCTTAATGGCTGCAAAATATTTAGCAAGCTATCGCGATTTTGCTGGCACAGCAGTGCTCTTTTTCCAACCCGCAGAGGAGGGACGAGGCGGTGCGGAAACACTCGTTCTAAAAGAGCAAGTATTACAAAAATACCCCGTAGAAGCAGTCTACGCCATGCACAATTGGCCAAGCCTACCAGCAGGTAGTTTTGCGATTAAACCCGGCAGTATTATGGCAAGCTCTGATCGTATCTTTATCGATATTAAGGGAAAAAGTGGCCACGCGGCACAACCCCATCATACCCAAGATCCTCTTTTAGTGGCGACCCATATTTATCAGGGGGTTCAGGGATTAGTGGCAAGAACCATTGATCCACTCTCTCCGATTGTTGTTGCCATTACCCAACTCCATGTCGGGGAAACCACCAATGCAATTGCCGGTACAGCAAAAATGGCGGGGACAATCCGCACCCACAATGAAGCGGTTCGCGCGGATATTCTCGCAAAATTAACCGCATTGGTAGAAAATATGGGGGCCGCCTTTGGTATGGAAGCAAGCATTAAACTTGGCCCAGTAAGTCATCCGGTAACTGTCAATACTGAAGCAGAAGCAGCTCGAGCAATTGCGGTTGCGACTGAACTGGTTGGCCCTGAACATGTTGTATTGGATATTACTGAACAGATGACGAGCGAGGATTTTGCTTTCTTCCTACAGGAAGTACCGGGATGTTACCTCTTTATCGGCAATGGTGATCAAGCAGAAGGACATTCTGTGGGATTACATAACAGTCATTATGATTTTAATGATGCGATTATTCCCTTAGGTGCTTCCTTTCTAGTTGAGGTTGTTCGCTCGTACCAACAAGCCATTTAACCCTTAAGATCGATCTCACTACTATCTGAAATCGATTCTATTATTTTCAACGGTTCTCCATAGATGCCTGCGAGATGATGCAGTAATGATCTTTCATTATCTGTATCATCTGCCGGTATTTTTCTCTGCCTGCGAACGGCTAAAACAATAAACAAAAATAACTCATTAAACAAATTATCAATTTTATTGATAACTATTCACGCAAGATCTTATCGCATTTGACGATTATAATCCGTGAAAATCAGGATTCATAGAATCCATAATTAAACCTTCATGCTACCCAATATAGGGCGAGCGCTTTAATACTTATAGATCAATAACGCCCGGTTTACTGGGTTGGAGGCTTCTTATGCAGAAAAAAAGTTGGTTCGATTATATTGAAACCATCGGAAATAAAATTCCAAATCCACTCTATCTCTTTATGATTTTCTGCCTGATTATTGCAGTAATATCAGCGATTATGAGCGGTTCAGGACTCAATATTACCCATCCTGTTTCACATGAAACAGTGCCTATTCGCAATCTCATTAGTGGCGAAGGATTAGTCTATATTCTTCAATCAACAGTCACAAACTTCATTAACTTCAAACCCTTAGGACTTGTACTCTGTATGATGATCGCAGTCGGTTTAGTCCAAGAGGTTAAGCTAGCTGATGTTGCTATTAAAACATTACTCCTCAATGCGCCTCGTCGGTTTGTAACAGCTTCTATCTTTTTAGTGGGCATTGTGGGTAACTTAGCCTCTGATGCCGCCTTTGTGTTAGTGCCTCCCCTTGCCGGTATTATTTTTGCCGCAACAAAACGCAATCCGGTTGTAGGAATCTGTGCCGGCTTTGTGGCGGTTGCAGCGGGTTTTACAGCCAATATCTTTATTGCCGGGACGGATGTATTACTCTCTGGCGTTACCAATGAGGCTTCCGCAACGATTAATGGGGCTGAAATTACACCGGCGGCAAACTGGTATTTTATGCTTCTTTCAGTGCCATTTCTCACCATCATGAGCTCTTGGATTACGGAAAAGCTGATTGAACCCCGCTTTCCCGTAGAGGAAGATTTTGGGGCAAAAGCCTCTGATGAGAGTCAAAAATATGCCGTTTCCGATCGAGATCGCCGGGCGCTTAAATATACAGGGCTCTTTGCGCTACTCTTTATTGCGCTCTTAGTCATTACGATCTATCCCGAAAATTCCCCACTGCGTGGTCCTTCAGGGGGATTAGTGCCCTCTCCATTCTTAAGTGGCATGATTCCGATTATTATGACTTTCTTTATCAGCTGCTCAATCGTCTTTGGTGTTTTAGCTGGCACAATTCAAAGCTTTGATGATCTGCCAAGATTAATGACGAATGCTCTTAAAAATGTAGGGGGTTATATCGTATTAGTCTTCTTTATTGCCCAGTTTATCGGTTGGTTTAACTGGACAAATCTCTCACTTTGGCTTGCGGTATCCGGTGCTGATTTCCTTTCAAGTGTAGAATTACCCTCCATCGTGATGTTAGGAGCGCTCATTATTCTGTCAGGCTTAGTCAATCTTGTAGTCTTCAGTGGATCAGCACAATGGGCGATGATGGCACCGATCTTTGTACCTCTATTGATGCTCTTAGGCATTGAGCCTGATGCCATTCAGATGGCCTATCGAATTGGTGATTCCACGACCAATGTCATCTCCCCAACAAACCCCTACCTCCCGATGGTGCTAGCGCTTATCGCTCAATACAACAGCAGAGTCAAATTTGGCACATTCCTATCGATTATGTTCCCCTACTCGATTATTCTCGTCACCACTTGGGGTGCACTCTTCTTAGGTTATTACGCATTAGGATTACCCTTAGGGCCGATGTAGTCATCGGATAACCTATTTGATATAAGATCTAATCAATTGATAGAACCTCGGAATTTTCCGAGGTTTTTTATTACAAAACCAAATGATATATTGATTATTAAATTAGCATATTCGTAAATATAAATGTCATTTGTAAAAATTTATTTATAAAAAATTCTATTTCCCTTTAGCTTCTTTTTTAAAGTTTGCTATACTTTTGCGACGCTATTGAAGAGGTTCTAGCGCAACCCTCTATAAAAAACTAAGGAGATTCATGTGAAACAGCAGCGAGCAATCGTCGTATTTAGCGGCGGTCAAGATAGCACTACTTGCCTTTTCTGGGCAAAAGAGAGATTCCAAGAAGTTATTGCTTTAACGTTCGATTACGGACAACGCCATCAGCAAGAGGTGCAACATGCTAAAGCGATTGCCAAAGAGCTTGGCGTAGAATGGCTTCCTTTCCAACTCGATCTCTTCTCTAAACTCACGCAAAATGCTTTAACCAGCAATCAGGTCAACATCGAACAGAAAGCGGGAGAATTACCTTCAACTTTTGTTCCCGGCCGTAATCATCTCTTCTTCTCTATTGCGGCAATGGTGGCTTATCAGAGAGAAGCTCAACATATTATTGTGGGTGTCAGTCAAACCGATTTCAGTGGTTATCCTGATTGCAGAGATAACTTTGTAAAATCCCTCAATGTCACATTAAATTTGGCAATGGAGGCCGATTTTCAAATTCATACGCCGTTAATGTGGTTAGATAAAAAAGAGGTATGGGCACTCTCTGATCAATTAGGCGCATTTGATTATATTCAACAAAAAACACTGACCTGCTATGAAGGGATTCCTGCTTCTGGTTGCGGTGTTTGCCCGGCCTGTATTTTACGGCAAAAAGGATTAGAAGCATATTTAGCAGAAAAGGGGGAATAAGATGTTACAGCAATTCTACCCAACGCCTGCCCATCCTTTTCGTTATGAGATGAATAAGGATCTTCATTTTGCAGCCGCCCACCATATTCCCGATCCATCCGCCGGCATCTGCCAACAAGTTCATGGCCATACCTATTTTGTCAATATCACAATTGTCGGAGATACGCTAGATGAGTGTGGTTTTTTAGTGAATTTTCAGCTGATTAAAAAGCTGGTTCATGCCCCCTATGATCACACACTACTCAATCACCATGAGGATTTTAGTACGCGCCCACCTTCCACTGAAGTGGTCACCGAAGCCATTTGGCGACGAATACAAGATCATCTGAATACCCTTCCCCACCAGCCCCGTTGCCTCCAAGTATTAGTACGCGAAACACCGACAAGTTATGTCTGCTATCGACCCAAAGCGGAGGATTTTATATGAACTTCCCGGTATTAGAGATTTTTGGCCCAACGGTTCAAGGTGAGGGAATGGTCATTGGGCGCAAAACTTGCTTTGTCCGTTTTGCTGCCTGCGACTATCAATGTGTTTGGTGCGATTCGAAATTCACTTGGGATGGATCTGTTAAACCTACCTTAATGAATAGTGAAGAGATTCTGACAGCACTCATTGCATTGCAACAAGATCATTTACAACACAATCGTGTAGATCATATTACCATTAGTGGCGGTAATCCTGCGCTCTTTAAGGGATTAGATCAATTGGTGCACTTACTCCATCAAGCGGGTTTTAAAGTTGCGATTGAAACCCAAGGATCTCATTGGAATGAAGCACTCTTAGAGATCGATGAGGTCACTCTCTCCCCTAAACCCCCTTCAAGTGAAATGATCACCGATTTCCCGTTATTAACTCAAATTATTCAGCGATTAAAAGGACGGAATATCTCCCTTAAAGTCGTCATTTTTAATGATGAGGATTTACGCTATGCCGAAGAGATCTACCAGCTTTATCCGGATATTCCCCTCTATCTACAAGTAGGAAATGATCGATTAGAGGATCATGATGAAGCGGCGATAGCTCACTATCTACTCCAAAGGTATCGGCAACTAGTCGATAAAGTGATGCAATCCACCGCCCTCAAAAATGTTCGAGTCTTACCACAGCTGCATGCGTTGCTCTGGGGCAATCGTCGTGGCGTTTAGAACGTCAACATTGCGAGTTTGAACATTAGCACCTCATGATCAAGCTTTAGAGATAAACTCTCACTCTTTTAGTAAGGATTCCCTAAAAAATAAACCTATCATTAATAAAATAAATTATAACAATAGATTAGGTGATGGTAGGATAGGTTGTAGATCTAATCTAGCTTGCCATCATCTTTTTGATTTGTAGTCGAGCACACTTATTATTGAATCCGTAAAAACCATATGATATATCCTCATATATAGTTAGCATATATTAATAAA
Source organism: Ignatzschineria larvae DSM 13226 (assembly GCF_038500265.1). Classification (NCBI taxonomy): domain Bacteria; kingdom Pseudomonadati; phylum Pseudomonadota; class Gammaproteobacteria; order Cardiobacteriales; family Ignatzschineriaceae; genus Ignatzschineria; species Ignatzschineria larvae. Next base: position 2,334,315 of record NZ_CP150637.1, read on the forward strand.
TATATAGGTTTATGTTGATTGTTTTATATTTATTTATACTGTTTTATACTGATTAATTTATTTATATTAAATGATTATTATTTATAAAAATAAGTGATTCCCCTATAATAGAATCTGTTTAAGATGATGACATCTTATCATTTGACTAAAATTATGGGAGTAGACAATGGCTAAGAAAAAAGTTGCCCGAATAGTGGTAGAAACATTAGAAAACTTTGGGGTGAAACGTTGCTATGGGGTCGTCGGTGATACCCTTAATGAAGTAACCGATGCAATGCGCTACCATAGCAAAATTGAGTGGGTACATATGCGTCATGAAGAAGCTGGTGGTTTTGCGGCCGGCGCAGAAGCATTTATGACCAAGAATCTTACTGCCTGTGCGGGCTCTTGTGGTCCTGGTAGTTTGCATTTTATTAATGGCCTTTTTGAGAGTCATCGTAACGGTTCCCCTGTTGTGCTTATCGCTAGCCAATTACCGACTAATGTCCTTGGCACCAATTTCCCACAAGAAGTAGATTACACACCTATCTATAAAACATGCTCTGTCTTCTGTGAAACCGTCACCAACGCGCATGAAGCCAAACGAATCTTAATGAGTGCTTGCCAAGCGGCAATTACAAAGAAAGGCGTTGCGGTTGTCATTCTTCCTTCCGATATCAGTGCAACAGAAGTAGAAGATGCGCCTGTCTTACAACAGTATCAACCTAAGAATCCTCTGGTTCGTCCGCAAGATGATGAAATTCAAGCAATGGCAGCACTTCTCAATGCCGATGGTAAAATCGGGATTTATGCCGGCGCAGGTTGTGAAGATGCAAGAGATGAAGTATTAGCACTGTGTGAGAAGCTCAATGCCCCCATGGCGCATACCTCTCGCGCGAAAGATTTTGTTGAGTGGGATAATCCTTACAATGTGGGTATGACCGGAATGTTGGGCGTTAAATCGGGCTATGAGATGCTAATGCATTGCGATACGCTCTTAATCCTCGGCGCAGATTTTGCTTGGTCTCAATTTTATCCAAAGCATGCCAAAATTATTCAAGTGGATATCGATCCTAAAAAACTCGGCCTTCGTCATGCAATCGAATTAGGGGTGATTGGTAATGTCAAAGAGACCATCAATGCCCTGCTCCCTTATCTACATCAGCGAGAATCAACAGAATTTCTCCATACCTATACCGAGATGCACAAAAAAGCAATGGAGAAACTCAATGAGAAAGCTATCGCTCACGACCATGATCTGATTCATCCGCAATATCTCACAGAGCTACTCAGTCAATATGCCGATGAAGATGCGCTGTTAACCGCAGATACGGGATCAGCAATGGCTTGGTCTTTACGTCATTTTCATACAAATGGCAAACGCCGGACACTGCTCTCAATGAAACATGGCACCATGGCCAATGCAATGTCTCAGGCGATTGGTCTTCAGAAAGCTTATCCAACACGTCAAGTAATCTCTCTCTCCGGCGATGGTGGTTTTGCGATGTTAATGGGTGATCTCTTAACACTTGTACAAGAAAAAATTCCTCTTAAAGTGGTGATTCTCAATAATAGTACGCTCGACTTTGTCGAACTTGAGATGAAAGCAGAAGGGATTGTTAATAGCTATACCGATCTCCAAAATCCTGATTTTGCTAAAGTTGCAGAATCTGTCGGCATTAAAGGTTTCTCAGCAAAAGATTCTCATACCTTAGAAGAGACGGTGAAAAACTTCTTAGCCTTTGATGGCCCTGCGATCTTAGATGTCTATGTCAATCGTTTAGAACTGATCTGGCCACCGCACCCTGAATTTAGTAACTTCGAAAATATGGCACTCTATGGCACTAAAGCCATCTTAGGAGGTGAAGGTCATACTTTCATGGATATGCTCAAAGACAACTTCATCAACAAATAATCAAATATAATGAATTTGGTTTAGGAAAAATAGTTTTAAGTAGCTAGTATAGGGTTTTAAAAGCACATCAAACCATGCTAAACAACACTTGCAAGATGCCGGATAGAACAGTTTTCTCGCCTCGATCAGTTGATGTGCCGGCATTTGGATAAGCTTATTTTGAACCGATATTACTATAATTTTTCATCAATGAACGACCCCCGGTGATGCATTAGATCAGAGAAGAATCTTTGCCCATTGGGGTCTCTTTTATCTCGGATTGTTCATCCCATTAAAATCCCTCAAGGATGAAGTATACGTCAGGAAGACGGGTGATGAAGATCCTTATCAACAAGAGGATACTGATATGTCTCACAAAAAAGTCGCCCAGATTGTCGTGGAAACCTTAGAAAATTTTGGTGTAAAACGTTGTTATGGAGTTGTCGGAGATACCCTCAATGAAGTCACTAATGCGATGCGCTTTCATACCGACATTGAATGGGTGCATATGCGTCATGAAGAAGCAGGCGGATTTGCTGCCGGCGCAGAAGCGCTAATTAGTGACCGTTTAACCGCTTGTGCAGGCTCTTGTGGCCCTGGTAGCTTACACTTTATCAATGGCCTTTATGAAAGTCACCGCAATGGTGCACCTGTTGTATTAATTGCTAGCCAACTCCCCACTCATGTCCTTGGCACTAATTTCCCACAAGAAGTGGATTATGCACCAATCTACAAAGGCTGTTCGGTATTTTGTGAAATGGTCACTCATCCGGGCGATGCTAAAGCCATTGTGACTCGAGCTTGTCATGCAGCACTCAGTAAACGGGGATTAGCAGTGGTTATTCTCCCCTCAGATATCAGTGCAGCAGAAGTAGAAGATCAGTTAGTATCCCAACTCTATATTCCAGAACAACCGCTCATTCGACCGCAAGATCGAGAAATTGCAAAGATTGCCGAGCTACTCAATCAATATCAAAATATCGGCATTTATGCCGGCGCAGGCTGTGCTGATGCGAAACCTGAACTCCTAGCCCTTGCCGAAAAACTCAAAGCGCCTATTGCCCATACCTCTCGTGCGAAAGATTTTGTGGAGGGGGATAATCCTTACAATGTGGGAATGACCGGCATGATGGGAATACGCTCTGGTTATGAAATGATCGAGCATTGCGATCTACTTCTAATTTTAGGAGCTGATTTTGCGTGGTCGCAATTTTATCCTAAGAATGCCAAAATTATTCAAGTGGATATCGATCCTGATAAGCTTGGTCTGCGCTTCCCAATCACCTTAGGTGTAATAGGTCATATTCGTGAAACTATCACCGCCCTACTTCCTCAATTGACGGCTAAAACCGAAGATCATTTCCTCAAAACGTATCAAACACTCTATCAAAAAACAAAAGATCATCTCAATAAGAAGGTTATCGCCGGCGACGATGGCTTAATTCACCCGCAATATTTAACATCACTTATCAGTCAATATGCCGATAAAGATGCCCTAGCAACGGCAGATGGCGGTTCAGCAACCGTCTGGTTACTGCGCCATTTTGCGATTGAAGGGACACGCCGGACACTGATCTCACTTAAACATGGCACGATGGCAAATGCGATGCCACAAGCGATTGGATTACAAAAAGCCTATCCTCATCGACAAGTCATTGCCCTCTGTGGTGATGGTGGGTTAACAATGCTGATGGGTGATCTGTTGACTATTGTTCAGGAAAAACTCCCTCTTAAAATTGTCATTTTAAATAATGGTACGCTCGATTTTGTGGAGCTTGAGATGAAAGCAGAAGGATTAGTCAATCACTATACGGAACTACAAAATCCCGACTTTGCTAAAATGGCTGAGGCTATCGGTCTTAAGGGCTTTAGTGCTACTGATCCTCATACATTAGAGACAACCGTGCAAGCATTCTTAGCGCACGAAGGGCCTGCACTTTTAGATGTCCATAGCAGTCGATTAGAGTTAATCTTTCCACCGCATGCCACAGTAGAAAATTACGAGCATATGGCACTTTATGGCACCAAAGCTATTTTAGAAGGGCAAGGAGAGGATTTTATCGATCTATTAGAGGATAATTTTGTTAAAAAATAATAACTTACAGCCTCATTAGCAGAAATAGATACAGACAAAAGCCCAGATATATCTGGGCTTTTCTTATGGCTGTTTGGAAGAATACAAATACAAGATTTAACAATCACCTGATCTTATAACCATTAAGTCATCGACATATCGGCCAAGTTGAGTAAGACAACGCCGACGACCACTAATGTTAAGCTGATGACCTTCTGCACAGTGAGATGTTCTTTGAAAAAGATCGTGCCTGAAATCGTCATTAAGACGGTCGAAAGCCCAGCCCATACAGCATAGCCAATACTCATATCAATACGGCGCATCACTAATGTAATGAGAAACAGAAAGAGCGCATAACCGATTACTACGCCCGCCAAAGTCAATTTAGATGCCCCGCTGCCTAAAAATTTAAGGCTCGTTGTAGCAAAAGCACTACAAAAGATCGCAAAAATCAGCAGTACCCAAACATTAATACTGTCGATAAAATGGATGACTGTACTCATGCTTTCTCACCCTCTTTCTTCCCGGTATGACGTGATTGAGGTTCAAAAGTTAAACCAATCACACCAAGGCTTATTAGAATAAAGGCTGCAATTTTGAGCCCGGAGATATGGGCATCGAAGAATGCGATATCGATAAGTGAAATTGCCACCATACCAATTGCCGTCCAAAGTGCATAAGCGATTGAGATTTGAATACGGGCAATACAAGCAACAAATGCTAAAAAACCAAGGCCATAAAAAACAAGCATAAAGAGAGAGGGTATCACTTCATGAAACCCATTCGATAACTTCATACAGACAGTTCCGAGCACCTCAAAACAGATGGCGAGCGCCATTAAAAATCCTGCAGGCATAATCTCCCTTTCTCAACGATCTTTATAAATTGATGACAACATTCTACACATTTTTTTTAAATTGATCTGTTCTAATTCCGTAAAAATGATGATTCTGTGACTTATTGCGCCGTTTTACTATAAAAAGTCGACAAAATAGATATTCAATAAGAATTTCCATAAATTACAATCTTTTCCTATTTATCGAGAAGCCACCCATAAATATCGAAAAATAGACCTTTAAAAACAATAAACTACCATCTATTTATCTGTTTTTATAAAATAGTATTTGCATTTAACTGATTCCTGTATATAATAGCTACTTCATTGACGCGGGGTGGAGCAGTCTGGTAGCTCGTCGGGCTCATAACCCGAAGGTCGTTGGTTCAAATCCGGCCCCCGCAACCAAATAATAATAAAAGCCCGTTTTTAAACGGGCTTTTTGCATACTTAAAATTTTATTTAACCTAAATGGAACATTATCACCTATATGCGTAAAGATCCTTACAATCTTACAGAACTCCTAGCGCCTTCCGTAGAAGCACTAGGATATCGGTTATGGGGGATTGAATTTCATCCAAATACTAAAAATGCTATTTTGCGCATCTATATCGATAAAGCAGATGGCATCGGCATTGAGGATTGTGAAATTGTCAGTCACCAAATAACGGGGCTTTTAGATGTCCACGACCCTATTACCATGGCTTATACGCTTGAAGTATCATCACCAGGATTAGATCGATACTTTTTTAATGCGGCACAATTTGCTGAATACCCTGATCAACTCATCGCTTTTCAATTACGTTCTGCGATTAATAATCGCCGTAAATTCCAGGGTAAAGTCGTGGCTGTCACAGATACAGATCTCTCTGTGTCTATGCGCCTTGAAAACAATCAATTTTCGGAAGAGCCCGTGATGATTCCGCTATCTAATATTGATCGAGCACAGCTTGTGATCGACTTTTAATTTTATCTAAGAGAGTTCTCAAATGAATAATAAAGAAATACTACTCGTTGCAGAAACCGTCTCAAATGAGAAAGGGATTTCTCGTGATGAGATCTTTGCGGCATTAGAATTCGCATTAGCTGCAGCTGCGCGCAGAACTTATACTATTGATGTTGATCTTCGTATTGAGATCAATAAAGCTGATGGCTCTTATCGTACTTTCCGTCGTTGGATGGTGGTTGATGATCATCTTCCAAGAGAAGAGCAAGTGCCCACAAGACAAATCACCCTTTCAGCGGCACAAATTGATGATCCTAACATTCAAGTGGGTGATTTCATCGAAGATGAGATTGAAAATATCCCATTTGCCCGAATTGGCGCACAGACAGCGAAGCAGATCATCTTCCAAAAAATTCGGGAAGCTGAAAGAACCCAAATGGCACGTCGCTATGAGAACCGAATTGGCGACTTAATTCGCGGCACAATCAAACGAATCGACCGAGGTAACTTTTATGTGGATATCGGCGATAATGATGAAGCATTTCTCCCAAAAGAGAATATGATTCCTCGCGAATCACTTCGTATCGGTAACCAAGTACGTGCCGTCCTTGAAGAGATCAGTATGGATAACCCTCGTGGGCCTCAGGTTGTGCTCTCTCGTAAAAGCGATGCCTTAATCAAAGCACTCTTTGAGATCGAAGTCCCTGAAATCAATCAAGGTTCTATCGAGATTATTGCTGCAAGTCGTGATCCTGGTAGTCGTGCTAAAATCGCAGTTAAAACCCATGACCAACGAATCGACCCTGTGGGCGCCTGTGTGGGTATGCGCGGTTCACGTGTGCAAAATATCACGAAAGAATTAGCGGGTGAGCGTGTTGATATCGTCCTTTGGGATGAGAATCCTGTACAATTTGTCATTAATGCCATGTCACCTGCTGAAGTGATGTCTGTTGTCGTTGATGAAGATCGTCATATGATGGATATTGCCGTTAGCCAAGATAAGCTATCACAAGCCATTGGCCGAGGTGGTCAGAACGTTCGCCTTGCTTCAAAACTCACAGGCTGGGAATTGAATGTGATGGGTAGCGATGATGCACAGCAGAAATATGAGAAGGAATCCGGTCGCATTATAGATATCTTCATGGATGGTTTAAATGTCGATGAAGAGGTTGCGGAAATCCTTGTTCGTGAAGGTTTCTCAACACTTGAAGAAGTGGCCTATGTGCCTGTATTTGAAATGCTTGAAATTGAAGAGTTCGATGAAGAGATTGTCGAAGCATTACGAGATGCTGCAATTGAAGCGCTCAATAACAAGAAAGCGTTACTACAAAATTTAGGGGAATCAGCGCCAACGCCTGAACTCATTGCGCTCTTAGATGATAATGAGTTACTTGCAATTACGCTTGCAAAGAGTAATATCCGTACCATAGATGATCTTGCAGAGCTTTCAACTGATGAGTTATGTGAACTCGCCGAAATGGAAGAAGAAGATGCAAGTCGGTACATTATGGCAGCAAGACAGAGCTGGTTCGAATAGTATGAATAGATAAAGATAACATTGAAATAGACAGATTTTGTCTACTTGGAAGATAAGAATGAGTGAAAAAGATAAAGCAAAAAGCCCATCTAAAATTACGTTAAAACGCAAAACCCATACAGAGTTAAAGGTTGAAACAGCCCCAGGACAAGCACGTACGGTGCCTGTTGAGGTTCGTCGTCGTCGTACTTATGTGAAGCAAAAAGTTGAAGAGAATGTGATTGCACCAGAAGAAAAAACTGCAATTGCAGAGGCAACTTCAACGGCTAATGAGGCAGTAGCAGAACCTACGGTAACACCTCCGGTAGACAGATCTGTCCCTTCAACGCCAGATACAAAGGCTTCTGAAGCGGTTATAGAAAGTAAACCAGCGCAATCTTCACCCGAAGATGCTGTAAAAGATCAGCGTAAAGCTGAGCAAGAAACTAAACGTCTTGAAGCAGAAAAATTGGCTCATGAACGTCAATTAGCCGCTAAAGAACGTGCTGAACGGGAACAAGAAGAGAAACGAGAAGCTGAACGTCTCAAAAAAGAGCAACGTGAAAAAGCACAACAAGCAGAGATTGCGCGTCTCAATAAAATGGCTTCTGCTACTGAAAAACCACTCTCTAAAGTGGCCATTCAGTTCCAAACACAAGAGGAACCTGAAGTCCCTGAAGTTATTGAAACAGCGGATATTGATGATTCTGTGCTTATCAAGGATGTAGAAGATGAGATCACAGTAAAACCTGTCAAAAATGTAGCAAAACTTGCTGATGATAAAACAAGTCCTAAAAAATCTCGTAAAGCAGGTAGTCGCCGTGGTCGTGGCCGTGATGACGATGATGATCGTGCTGAAATCACACTTAAACGGGAAAACAAGAAAGGTAATCGCCGTCAAACTAAACGCGGTAATCAACCACAGCAACAACATGGTTTCCAACTTCCAACAGCAACAAAACAGATTGAAGTTGAATTAGGAGAAACCATTAGCGTTGCTGATCTTGCCCATAAAATGGCGGTGAAAGCTGCTGAAGTGATTAAAGTTCTCATGAATTTAGGATCTATGGTCACGATCAATCAATTACTTGATCGTGAAACTGCAGCGATTGTGATTGAAGAGATGGGGCATACTTACAAATTTGTGAGTGAAAACCCATTAGAAGAAGAGTTGATTGCTTCTATCGAACAAGGTGGTCAAGATCTTCTCAAACCTCGTCCACCGGTTGTCACTATCATGGGTCACGTTGACCATGGTAAAACTTCTCTTCTTGACTATATTCGTAAAGAACATGTTGCAAGTGGCGAAGCAGGGGGTATTACCCAGCATATCGGAGCATATCATGTACAGACAGATAAAGGGGTCATTACATTCTTAGATACTCCAGGACACAGTGCTTTTGCCGCAATGCGTGCCCGTGGTGCAAAAGTCACAGATATTGTCATACTTGTAATTGCTGCAGATGATGGCATCATGCCACAAACAATCGAAGGAATTCAGCATGCAAAAGCATCTGAAACACCGATTATTGTCGCGGTCACTAAAATCGATAAACCCTCAGCAGATAAAGATCGTATTATGTCTGAATTGACACAATATGGTATCGTTTCTGAGGATTGGGGCGGTGATAACCTCTTTGCTTTTGTCTCTTCAAAAACAGGGGAAGGCATTGATCATCTTCTTGATCAGATCTTAGTTCAAGCAGAAGTACTCGAACTTAAAGCAATTTCTGAAGGTCCTGCTCGTGGTTCTGTGATTGAATCGAAACTCGATCGAGGTCGCGGTCCTGTGGCTTCTATTCTTGTGCAATCAGGTTGCCTCAAGAAAGGGGATATTCTTCTTGCTGGTTATGAATATGGTCGTGTAAGAGCCTTAATTGATGAAAATGGTCAGCCTGTTGAAAGCGCCTCGCCATCAATTCCTGTGGAGGTGATCGGTCTTTCTGGTGTACCTAACGCCGGTGATGAAGTGATGGTCGTACCTGATGAACGTAAAGCCCGTGAAATTGCTCTCTTCCGTCAAGGTAAATTCCGTGAGATTAAACTCGCAAGACAGCATAAATCGAAACTTGAGAATCTCTTTAACTCAATGGGTGAAGCTGAAACTAAACATGTCAATATCGTACTTAAGGCCGATGTACAAGGTTCTGTTGAAGCACTTACAAATGCGTTGCATGAACTCTCAAATGATGAAGTAACTGTAAGCGTTATCGCAAGCGGTGTAGGTGGTATTACTGAATCTGATGCGAACCTTGCAGTCTCTTCTGATGCGCTTGTAATCGGCTTTAATGTCCGTGCAGACAACAGCGCCCGCAAGATTATCGAAGATGAAGGTCTCTCACTCTATTACTATAGCGTCATTTATGATGTAATTGATGAAGTGAAAAAAGCCCTTATCGGCAAACTTGCACCCCAATTTAAAGAAGAAATTATCGGTATTGCAGAAGTACGGGATGTCTTTAAATCACCAAAATTTGGCGCAATTGCTGGCTGTATGGTGACAGAAGGTTTGATCAAACGAAATAGCCCTATTCGGGTACTTCGTGATAATATTGTAATCTATGAAGGGGAACTTGAGTCACTTCGTCGCTTTAAAGATGATGTTGCTGAAGTAAGAGCTGGTATCGAATGTGGTATCGGTGTGAAGAACTACAACGATGTGCGCCCTGGCGATCAGATCGAAGTATTTGAAACTGTGGAAGTAGAACGTAAATTATAATGAGTACTAATTCACGATTAAAACGCATTAACGAGCAGCTCCGTCAGGAGCTCTCGATGCTTATTCGCAAAGAGATTACAGACCCTCGGGCAATGCTAGTCTCTATAACCTTAGTGGAAACTGTGCGGGATTTCTCCCAAGCAAAGGTTTATGTGACCTATTTAGGGCCTGATGAAGAGCGGCAAGAGATGATTGACTTACTCCATGAGTATGCACCTGAATTTCGCCGGCAATTAGGGAAAATCTTACGCTTACGGACAATTCCGCGCTTTCACTTTATCTATGATGATCTGTTAGAGAAGAGTAATGCGATTACGTCTCTCATTACGGAAGCGATTCGTTCCGATGAGCAAAAAGCAAAAGAACATCATAATGATGAAACACCTCACAATGAGTTCGAAGATGAATCAAAAAATTAAACATAAACGCCGTCATCTTGACGGCATTTTGCTTTTAGATAAACCTAAAGGCATGACAAGTAATCACGCTTTACAACGGGTAAAGCGTCTTTTTAATGCCGAAAAAGCGGGGCACAGCGGTACCCTTGATCCCATGGCAACCGGGATGCTGCCGATCTGTTTTGGCGAAGCAACTAAATTTGCAGGGCAACTACTCGATAAAGATAAGCAATATCAATTTACCTGTAAATTAGGGGAAAAAACGGCAACAGGGGATGAAGAGGGAGAAATCATCGAGATGTGTTCCCCTCCACAAAATTTAACGCAGGAAAAGCTCAATAACGTATTACAACAATTTATGGGTGAAATAGAACAAGTGCCACCGATGGTCTCGGCACTACACCACAATGGTAAGCGTCTCTATGAACTTGCTCGAGAAGGGATTGAAGTAGAGCGGAAACCTCGCCTTATTACGATTTCAGCTTTAACGCTTGATCATCTTGGCGAATATGAATTTACCGCCACTGTGACTTGTTCAAAAGGAACTTATGTTCGCGTTTTAGCGGAAGATATTGCACAGAAACTCGATACAGCCGGTCACTTAACGATGCTTCGCCGATTAGCTATCGATCCTTTTATCGATACGCCGATGGTCTCTTTAGAAACACTCGAAACATTGATCAATAATGACCCGAATCCGTTACAACTTGACCAATTTCTCTACCCTATTGATCATGCATTAACAGATCTGCCCATCCTCACTTTCAATGCTATGGATAGCGATCGGATTCTCCATGGACAACGAATCCACATAGAGGGTACACTTGAGCAGCCTCTCTATCGTCTTTACAACGATCAGAACCAATTTTTAGGCATTGGTGCGCCTCATACGCCAACCTCCATTGGCCCTAAACGCATCATTCAACCCAGAATTTAAAGGTTATACCCTCAAAATATTGATAATACGTTGACTGTATAACCGATCTTTTTAGTGATTTTATTTTTTATTTTTATTTAACTTTTAAAAATTTTGGAGGATTTATGCAATATCAACATATTATTGTGCCGAAAGGCGAGAAAATTACCATTAACGCAGATTTTTCGCTCAATGTTCCAAACCAACCGATTATCCCTTTCGTTGAAGGAGATGCAGTCGGTGCAGAAATTACGCCTGTGATGCAAAAAGTGATCGATGCAGCAGTTCAAAAAGCCTATAACGGTGAACGTAAAATCGCTTGGATGGAGGTCTATGCCGGCGAGAAGTCAACGAAGGTATACGGTGAGAATGAGTGGTTGCCACAGGAGACTTTAGATGCTTTAAAAGAGTATATCGTCTCTATCAAAGGCCCTTTAACAACCCCTGTTGGGGGTGGTATTCGCTCACTGAATGTAACGATGCGTCAAACACTTGATCTCTATCTCTGTATGCGCCCTGTGCAATATTTCCAAGGCGTACCTTCGCCGGTTAAAGCCCCTGAAAAAGTAGATATGGTGATCTTCCGCGAAAATTCTGAAGATATCTATGCAGGAATCGAGTGGGAAGCAGGCTCTGCTGAAGCGAAAAAGATCATCGATTTTTTACAAAATGAGATGCATGTCACTAAAATCCGGTTCCCTGAAACTTCAGGTATCGGTATTAAACCCGTATCAGAAGAGGGAACGAAGCGTTTAGTACGTAAAGCGATTCAATATGCGATCGATAATGATAAGCCCAATGTCACCCTAGTACATAAAGGGAATATCATGAAGTTTACTGAAGGGGGCTTCCGTGATTGGGGATATGAGTTAGCAAAAGAAGAATTTGGGGCAACACTCATTGGTAATGGCCCATGGTGTGAATTTAAGAATCCTAAAACTGGTAAAATGATCACTATCAAAGATAGTATTGCCGATGCCTTCTTACAACGCATTCTCTTTGAACCAGAGAAATATACCGTTGTGGCGACCCTCAACTTAAATGGTGATTACATCTCTGATGCACTTGCAGCTCAAGTGGGTGGTATTGGTATCGCACCTGGCGCAAATCTTTCTGATTCAATTGCAATCTTTGAAGCAACCCATGGAACGGCTCCTGATATTGCCGGCAAAAATATTGTTAATCCAGGGTCAATTATCCTATCAGCTGAGATGATGCTTCGTCATTTAGGTTGGACAGAAGCGGCAGATTTAGTGATTAAAGCCCTCAATGGTGCCATCTCATCGAAGAGAGTTACCGCTGACTTTGCTCGCATGATGGAAGGCGCAACTGAAGTCTCTACAAGCGAATTTGGCGATGTGATGATTGCAAATATGTAGCGATAGACAGAGATAGTCAAAGCATATTGTGCGATAGCACTATTAATTGCAATGAGAGCTTGATTAATACGCTGTTATCTTAGAAAAACATGATAAATAATAGATCAAACCTTCAAACAACAATCATTGTTTGAAGGTTTTTTGATTGTCTAATTATAGTAAATTTGGTTTAAGAAAAATGGCTTTTAAACAGCTATGGTGGAGTCATATAAAACCGTACTAAACAACACATGCATAATGCCGGATAGAACGGCTTCCTTGACTCGATCAGCTGATGCCCGGCTTTTAAATAAGCTTATTTTGAACCGAGCTTACTATAACAGAAAAACCTTCTAGGCTTTGCCTAGAAGGTTTTTTATGTCCGGTAATTTTTGTTCTAGAGGTTACTAATTAATGCATAACTAACAATCTTGGAACAATTAAACAACCTAACTTTCACTTAATAAAATGAATATTAAGCAGGCTTACAAACAGTTGTTTGAAGACCACGATCACTCTCTTTGGCCTCAAATTGAACTTTTTGACCTTCCGCTAAAGTACGGAAGCCATCGCCTTGAATAGTTGAGAAATGTACGAATACATCAGCACCACCATCATCAGGAGTAATAAATCCGAATCCTTTAGATTCGTTGAACCATTTTACAGTTCCAATACGCATAAAAAACCTCAAAAAATAAAACTTATATGATCTAAAATCATATTTAAAAAAAGAAACTATCGAGCTACTGTTTTCACTAGACAGTAACTAACATTAAGCGTAAATTCAATTAAATGCAAGATATATATTTATTATTTTTTAAAAAAAGGATTCCATGTCTACTGTTTATCTCTCTCTAGGATCAAATCTAAACAACCCGATAAATCAAGTTTTATCTGCGATTTCAGAGATTTCAGCCAATGAAAATATCAAAGTCTTAGCACAATCTTCCCTCTATGAAACACCGCCCATTGGTCCCAAACAACCTAACTTTATCAATGCCGCACTCAAAATAGAGACAAACCTCTCTGCAGATGCGTTATTGCATGCGATGCAAAGGATCGAACAAGATCACCAGCGCCAACGCACCATCCATTGGGGGCCAAGAACCCTCGATATTGATCTACTGCTCTTTGATAACCTCTCCATTGATGAAGAAAATTTAACAATACCGCATCCTTATTTAACCGAGCGCGCTTTTGTACTTGTTCCCCTTTTAGAGATTGAACCCGATCTTATGACACCACAACATGGGAAACTACAACATCACCTCATGCAATTAACAGATCGATGTGACATCATTTCGCTCTCCCCTAGCAATCAGTCATAAAAAACGATAATGGATGCGAAAAAATAGGTATTGTAACCTTAGCAAGTTCCATTACTTTTTCAGTCTAAAATAACGCATTTTCCAAAATATAGTCATGAAATATATCCTGACTATATAATTCCAACCTATTTCTTATAAAGGTGAAAAGATCTAAATCCTAATTTTTCTCACTTTTTACACTATTTTTAAAAAAAACAATGAGTATTTTTTAGACAAAAATGGAGCGATATATCTTATGAAAAAAATTGTGATTGCGAGTAATAATCAAGGCAAAATTGCCGAATTTAAATCGCTATTTGCCCCCCTTAATATCGAGGTTCTATCTCTCAAAGAAGTAGATATTACCTCGGATCCCGAAGAAACAGGCCTGACATTTGTAGAAAATGCCCTTATTAAAGCTCGAAATGTAGCTAAATTAAGTGGTCTTCCTACGTTAGCGGATGATTCAGGATTAGTCGTCCCGGCGCTCGATGGCATGCCGGGAATCTACTCTGCACGTTACAGTGTAGAGGGTTCAGATCAAGCTAATAATGCGCTGTTACTTAAGAAAATGGCAAAATTTCAAGGAGAGAAACGCGCAGCTTACTTCAAAGCGGTTTTAGTACTATTACGCACAGAAAATGATCCTGTACCGCTTATTGCCGAAGGTGAAGTACATGGTTTTATTACTGATACTATTCTAGGAGATGGTGGATTTGGTTACGATCCCCTGTTCTTTTATCCCCCACTTTCTCGCACCTTTGGGGAGCTTTCAGCCTCTGAAAAAAATCAAATTTCTCACCGTGCTATAGCGCTTAGTTCGTTATCCGCAAAGCTATCTCAGATATAACCCTTCATAAATAGCTACTTACCGCTATTATCCACATTTATTGTTAAAATCTATCAGGATAAGTTATCCACAAAAATGTGGATAACTAGTGGATAACTTCCCTCTTTTTTATCGACAAATTCATACAGATATTTATGCGTGGACTTTTCAACAGCAAAAAACTGTCTTAAGATAAGTTATTCACTGAATTTTACCAAAATCTGTGGATAACTCTGCATACTCATCATCATCTATTCTTTATAAAAGAGATGTTAATAATAAAAGAGGAACAAGATTTCTATTATTTTGATGGCAGGCTGGGATAGATCTCTACAAGATCTCTATTTTTCAAAAAACTGTAACCCTCAGACTTTTTGAAAAAATTCTTTTTATTTCAATTAAAAATACACGCATGATGCATCTGTATTAATAGAGAATTCTTATGTCTAGAAAAACATTATTTATTGGATTTATGCTATTTGCGCTCTTCTTTGGCGCTGGCAATTTAATTTTTCCCCCAACCGTTGGTCAATTAAGTGGTAGTCACTTTGTCCCTGCAATTATTGGTTTTATTGTCACAGGTGTCGGTTTACCGCTCATTGGAATTATTGCGGGCTCATTCTCAGCAGAAGGCTTTCGTTCAGAAGCAAAACGGGTTCATCCAATTTTTGCAATTCTCTTTATGGTTGTGATCTACCTGACTATCGGACCATTCTTTGCCATTCCTAGAACAGCGATGGTTTCATATGAGATGGCCGTACTACCTTATCTTGAAGGCGGTATTGAGACTTTTAGTTCCAAAATCATCTTTGCTTTAATCTATTTTGCACTCACTTTCTATCTTGCACTGAACCCATCAAAACTTGTGGATCGTGTCGGAAAAATCTTAACCCCTCTGCTGTTAATCACAATTATCTTATTAATCGTGAGAGCCTTCTTTTTACTTAATGATCCCATTACCGAGGTTTCTAAACCTTTTATCGGTAAAAATGCTTTCTTTATTGGTTTCTCTGAAGGCTATCAAACCATGGATACCATTGCGGCCGTGGCTTTCTCTCTGATTGTTTTAAGTGCCGTCAAAGCAACCGGTCTAGTGGAACAAAAATCGATCTTCAAACAAGCGGTAATCGCGGCTATTATTGCCGGCGTTGGACTTGGTTTAGTCTATATTTCACTTGCTTGGATTGGCAATAACTATCCATTGAGCGCAGAGCAGCTTCAAGGCGGTAATATGGGAACCTCAATTTTGACTGGTGTAGCCCGTTTAACATATGGTGAAGGTGGACGTTTCCTCCTAAGCTTAATTGTCACGCTTGCCTGTTTAACCACAGCTATAGGCTTAATTGTAGCTGTTAGTAGCTATTTTAATGAGCTCTATAACAAGATCTCTTACAAAGTCTATGCTGTTGTCTTCACTCTCATCAGCTTTATTCTTGCAAGTCAAGGCTTAGATAGCATTATCATGGGCGCTGTTCCGATTCTTTTGATTATCTATCCGATCACAATCGTATTGATTATTCTGATCTTTATTGATCGTTTATCCAAAGGGATCTCAAATCTTGCTTTCCAATTACCCATCTATGTCACATTAATCATTAGCTTTTTATCTGTGGTACTGAGCTATATGGAAGAATCAAGTTTCAAATCCCTCTTTGAATTATTACCATTCCAAGATAGCTCTATGGGCTGGATGGTGCCGGCTGCAATTGCTTTAATCATCGGTTTAATGTTTGGCAAACGCCGACCTAAAGCGCAAACTGTTCAGATTGAAAAATAAGATAATTTTAATGTAATCAATAGGATGTTAATTTATGATAAAGAGATAACAATTTGGGAATTATTTATTGTTGTAAACGGTGATCTACATTTGTAATCTATAAATAATCGCTTTTTAAAACATCATAGGATAATTATCCGCAAAAAAACGGTAGAAATCTGTGGATAACTTTAAGATAAAAAGGTCGTGAGGTTATCCATTTTTTGATCCAAAGATTTATATCAAGAGATATTCACAGAAAAAGTGAACCTTAAAGATCGAATAAATCGACATTTACACATAAAATTGTGGATAACTCTGTTTACTCATCATCATCTATTCTTTATAAAAAGAGAGATAAGAAGTAAAACATAACAAGAATTTTAATTTCATTTTCAAATCGAGGTTTCATATGTTAAAAAAATTATTAGTTGCATCCTCTTTCCTTCTTGCAAGCCAAGCAATGGCACAAGATGTCATCAAAATCGGAATTGAAGGATCTTATCCTCCATTTAGTTATATCTCTGAAAATCAGACAATGGAAGGGTTTGAGCCTGATTTAGCAAGACTTTTTTGTGAAAAGATGAATCAAAAATGCGAGATTGTCCAAGTGGATTTTGATGCATTAATTCCTTCTCTCAATACACGTCGTATTGATGCCATCTTAGCGTCAATGTCGATTACAGATACCCGTAAAAAAGCGGTTAATTTCAGTAATAAGTATTACCAAACACCTGCTAAATTTGTGATTTCTAAAGGCAAAACTGCTGACGTCACAGATGAGGGACTAAAAGGAAAACGTATTGGTGTTCAAAGCGGTACAATTCATGAAATTTATATGAATGACAAGTATAAGCGCTCTGCAGATATTCGTAGTTATCGAAACCTCGATGAGGCGATGATGGATTTAGAAACAGGTCGTATCGATCTGATTTTTGCGGATGTCGTTGCCCTTGATACGGGTTATTTACAAAAAGATTATGCCGATCGCATTGAGTTCATCGGTCCTGATTTCTTTGAAGAAGAATGGTTTGGAGAAGGCGTGGGTGTCGGTGTACGCAAAAACGACAATGCATTATTAGAACGTTTTAATGCAGCGATTAAAGCCTCTCGCGAAGATGGTTCATATCAAGAAGTTGAGAAAAAATATTTCGACTATGACGTTTATGGTGAAGATAAATAGTTATTTCAATTTCAATAATTTCAGGTAAATGTTAGCCTTAGTGAATTGAATATGTCACTAAGGCTTTTTATATGCCTTTTGAATATACTTTTATAGGGCGATAACAGCGCAAAACAGGATGTAGTACTTTTACCTCTATCAGCGAAAAGCTATTCTAAAATTGGGTTTCAATGCTATGATAAAAAATAAATTGGAATTAATCTTCTCGAAGATAAACAGAGAGATATTTCAAGGATTAGTAGTATGAAGTAAGACTGATTGATAAAGAATGAACAGGATGATCAACAAATGATGGCGAAACACTTTTTACCCCGTATTACAAAAGCCTCTGGTGAAGTGATGATTCCAGGCTCTAAGAGTATTTCTAATCGGATTTTACTATTAGCGGCGATAAGTGAAGGGGAAACGGTCATTCACAACCTACTAAAAAGTGATGATACTGATCGTATGTTAGAAGCGCTTTTAGAATTAGGCGTTGAAATCACTGTGGTGGATCCGAAAACTCGCTCTTTTTTGGTGAAAGGTTGTCCTCAAGGTTTTCCGACTAAAGCAGCTCAATTATTCTTAGGTAATGCCGGAACAGCCTTTCGTTCATTGACAGCGGCACTTGCGCTTAATGGTGGAGAATATCAATTAACCGGTGTACCGCGAATGCATGAACGTCCGATTAAAGATCTTGTGGATGCGCTTGATGGTTTAGGCTTTCAAGTGGATTATCTTGAAAATAGGGGCTTCCCTCCTCTACAGATTCATCCCGGCAAGTTACAATCTAAGCATATTACGCTCAAAGGTGATGTTTCAAGTCAATATCTTACGGCGCTACTTCTAACGTTACCGCAATTAAATCAAGCAATTGAGATTGAAATTGTGGGAGAGCTCATCTCAAAACCCTATGTGGCGATTACCCTTATCCTACTTGAGCAATTTGGTGTAGAGATTAAACACGATAACTACCAACGATTTTTCATTCCAGAAGATGCCAAATATCGTTCACCAGGCGTTTTCTTTGTAGAGAGTGATGCATCTAGCGCTTCTTATTATCTTGGCTTAGGAGCGCTCTGTGGACCTCTCACTGTAAAAGGTGTGGGGACTGATTCGATACAAGGGGATATCCGTTTTATTGAAGCACTTGAGATGATGGGCGCTACAGTGGAGTGGTATGCTAATGAGGTCGTCGTTGGACCGCCTCAAAATGGCATTTTAAAAGGCATAGACCTCGATTGCAATCATATCCCCGATGCAGCGATGACTTTGGCTGTACTGGCTGTTTTTGCCGATTCTAAGACGATTCTACGCAATATAGGTAGTTGGCGCGTGAAAGAAACCGACCGAATTCGTGCAATGGCCACTGAATTGATGAAATTTGGGGTTCAAGTGGAAGAGGGGGGCGATTTCTTAGTGATCTATCCTCAAGAAAAGCTCAATGAGAATGTCGAAGTTGAGACTTACGATGATCATCGGATAGCGATGTGTTTCTCACTACTCTCTTATAAAGTCCCATTAACAATTTTAGATCCACGCTGTGTGGATAAGACTTTCCCGACCTATTTCGAATGTCTTAATGCAGTGACGCAATAGTTGTGGATAAAGGTATGATGCTGACACACTCTTTTAAAACCTTTTATAAACAAGGGCTATCCCTTGTTGAGTTGATGATTATTTCGGTGATTATTGCCATTTTAATCGCAATGTTCTCGCAAAATGTGTTAGGAATTAATGATGAATCGAAGATTACCACTGTTCATCAAAATATTCGTTCTATAGAGGGCGCGTTGTCGATTTTCCGCGAAGATTTTGCCCGTTATCCCACAAATGAAGAGGGGTTAAACATTTTAGTGGAGGATTCTGGATCTGCGTTATGGCAAGGGCCTTATATTCAGCCAGAATTGCTGATCGATCCTTGGGGCATTCCTTATTATTATGAGATTACCCCTCAACAATATTTTCTCATTACGCTTGGGCAAGATCGCCGGGAAAGTGGTAAAGGTTTAGAGGAAGATATTGTCTATACTCGGCAGCTCTATTCATCGCAATCTCGATAATTATTTTCAATAGCCTCTACGTTTAATGATGAATTTGATGACTTCTATATATGCGAATAGTGAGAATGATGTCGCTGTACAATCTGCAGAGACTACATCTCAATCAATTACACCTCAACCCATTACAACTCAAGCATTAGAGATCCTCTATCAAGATGAGGAGATCATAGCGGTCAATAAGCCTGCAGGCTGGTTCGTTCATCGTTCTCTATTAGACCCCAAAGTCACTGATATCGTCCTTCAACATCTGCGGGATCAGGTTGGGCGTTACCTCTACCCTATTCATCGTTTAGATCGACCTACTTCCGGCGTGCTTCTTTTTGCTTTTACCGAAGAGAGTGCGCGTATTTTATCTCAATTGTGGCAAGAGAATCGTGTGACAAAACGATATTTAGCCATCATACGAGGTTATCTCACTGATTCAGGGGAGATTAATGAACCTTTAACTGTGATGAAAGATAAAATTGCCGATCGTTATGAGGGGATAAAAGAGGCGCAGGAAGCGCATACTTTTTACCGAGGAATTGATACAGTTGAGCTACCGTTATCCACAGGGAAATATCCCACTTCTCGTTATTCCTTGGTAGAATTAAGACCAGAAACAGGGCGGAAACATCAATTACGCCGGCATATGAATCATATTGCTCATCCTATTGTAGGAGATACAACACATGGCGACTTACGGCATAATAGGCTCTTTTCAACGCATTATGGGGTTGATCGATTGTTGCTTCACGCTTATCAATTAGAGATTATTCATCCGACCCAAAAAACGACACTCATCATTACTGCACCATTCGATAACTTGTGGATAACTCTGTTGACAGCATTGGGATGGAAAAATCCAATCTCAATATAAAAAAGGATCGCTACCGCCGAAAATAAGCGCTGAAACGATCCTTTTAATTTTTTGATATAGCCTATCGAATCTCTAATCCCCTAAGTACAATCTCATTGATTACATTCAACAAACTACATTCAACGGATTACACTTGATAGTCCATATTTAACATTATAGGTTAAATATCAATGAGTTATTAACACCCTTATTTTTCATCAGTTTGAATATTATTGATGATCTCTTTAAAGATGTTTTTGATACCGCCTTCAATTTTTTGCGTGACTTCATCAATCTTCTGATTTTCCGCTTCAATGGCTGAGGCTAATTCAGTGACTTTCTCGCAACCATCAGTATCGCCTAAAATACAGGCTTCGTTATACCAATTACTCGCTTCAATCAGATCAATATCCACAGCTTCACCATTTTCATACATAAAGCCCACATTGTAAGCCGCTGGCGCGTAGCCTAAACCTGCTGCTTTTTGGTAAAGTGCAAATGATTGCTCTGAGCTTTGTGGTACACCTAAACCAAGATCATAGATACTTGCTAAGTAGAAGAGTGCTTCAGCATGATCGCTATTACGCAGTTTCTCAAAGTAATAACGCGCTTTGATCATATCTGAATCAGATTCAGCGGTATCAAAATAGATTTTACCGAGATAGAATGTTGCATCATTGTTACCCGCTTCCGAAGCAACCTCAAATAGTTTGATCGCTTGATTGAGAGTGTTCATATCTTCCGTATCGTAAGCTTCTAAGAGGAAGAGATAACCCGATAAGAAGAGGCTTTCACCACTTTGATCTGTTTTGATATTTTCAAGAATTTGAGGCATCTCTTCAAGTAAGAAAGCTTTTGCTTGAGTCGGATCTGCCGCTAAAATTGAGGCACTATCGAGTGTTAAAGCGGGTTCTGGTGCTACATTTCCCATAATCTCATTAAAGAAAGATTGTAGGGCAGGCGCTTCTGTATTTTTATCTGTTGTTGACGTTGAGTCAACCGCTAATGGCGGATCTTGTGTTAGCTCTTCTGCTGCTTCCTGTGTTTCAAGCAGTACAAGCTCAGGATCTTGGGTTTCTAATTCTGTTGATTCTGCCGCAAGTGTTTCCGCAACTACAGCATCTGTTTCTGCATTATCACCGCTATTATCTACAGATTTCTCCTCAACATCTTCATCTATAGCTTCATCGGTAGGAAGTTGAAGTAGCGGATCGGTTGTTGCAGAGTCTTCAACAAGTGCCATGGAGCTATTATTGTCTGCCATCATGTTGATATCATCATTAGCATTATCGACTAATGCTTCATCACTATCATCTTCGATATCAAATGGGAAGTAAGATTGCACGATAGAATAAGCGTAGCAGCCATCCTGATATTGCACATCACAGGCTTTTTTGTACCAATTCAGTGCTTCACGGAGATCTTGTTCGACATATTCCCCATGTTCATACATATACCCTACATTAAATATCGATGGGCCATGACCTAATGATGCAGCCTTTTTGTAAAGTTCTAATGATTTTGCATAGCTCTGATCAACGCCTTCACCTAAGTCATACTGTACAGCAAGACTAAAGAGTGCTTCAGGATAATCGCTTAAGCTTGGATTTGAGTAGTATTCAAGTGATTTTTGATAGTCTTGTTCTACTCCGTTACCATAATAGTAGAGCTCGCCGAGATTATAGAGTGCATCTTTCGATCCTAACTCAGCGGCTTTTTCAAAGATCACTTTTGCTTTCTGATAATCCGCTTCACTGTTATTGAGCTCTCCTTGAGTCTCATAAAGTAGACCTAGAAGAAATGTATCATCGGCATTGTTCGCTTCAGCACCATCGATTAGTGTAGCGGCATGATCATTTAAGAGCATGAGTCTCTCGAAGGTATTTAAAGTAAGGATGTCGGCGACAACTGGTAGCGTCTCGGTGGTATTGTTGACTGAGGGTATCTCTTTTTTCGCTTGAACTAAAAGATCATCAAAACCTTCAGAGCGAACAGTTAACTGATCTTTTGATTCACAGCTTGAAGCATTCCCTTGTTCACAGCCTTTTTGATACCATTCAAGGGCTTTTTCACGATTTGGCACAATCTCACCGATATTGCCATTTTCATAAGTATAGGCAAGGACATTAATAGAATCCGCATGATTTAAATGAGCCGCCGCTTCATAGAGTTCAATCGCTCTATTTTGATTCTCCTCTACACCACGACCGGACATATAGAGAGAGGCAAGACTAAAGAGCGCTTCTGCTTGACCTTGATCAGCGGCTTTTTGGTAATACTTTGCCGCTTCTAGATAATCTTGTTCAACGCCTTCCCCATAATAGTAGAGTTCACCTAAAAGGTAGGAGGCATCTTTAGAGCCCAATTTTTCTGCATCTAAGAAATATTGTTTGGCTTTCGCAAAGGTTTCAGGATTATTATCATTTTCCCCTTCTGAATAGTAGTAATATCCAAGGAGAAAGAGATCATCAGGATTTTGCGCTTTAGCACCTTGCTCGATCGTATTGAGATTCGATTTGAGCTTTTGATGACGAGCCGTTTGAGATGAGGTGAGTAGTTTTTCGATAGAGAGCTCCGCACTCTTATCTGCGGCAATTTTTGTTTCCGAAACTGCCTGATAACGATCGAGCGTTTGATCGATATAATCTTCGAGGGAATTTGCGGCAAGTGCTGGTGAAAGCATTGCTGAAACAATCAAGGAGAGAAGTAATTTTTTGGAAGAAATCTTGCGCATATTGAATAACTCCTGATAAGTAGTCATTAAGAGGTGAGTACTCTTAAAGTTGGTATTCGAATAAAGTTCATCCCTCAAGTTATCATCTTTAAAAACACACTTGTAACGTTTTGAGAGAGTATTAGATTCTGCATTGACATCAACAAGAATCTCTAATTGATGTTCATTATAAACTGAAATTAGACATAGTGGCATTATTACAGAGAATAAATTTCATTTTTAATAAAATTAAATATTAATGAATCATGAATTGCAAGGGTAAAAAAAGAGTAGAAACAGGGTAACAGCCTATTTCTACTATTACAGACAGCCTATAATGATCTCAATATTGCCACAAACAATAACCTATTATATATAATATTAACTGTAAATAAAATAATGAAATAATATATTATTATAATAGAATTAATATAATATTAAGATAGGTAAAGCATATTGTTTTTTATCCCGATATATTGATACCCTGTGCAATAAGACTCTTTAATCAAGTATTTTACCTTTTGTTTCTGGAATTAAGAAGATAAAAGCAAGCGCCGATAAGAGATATACGCCGGAGATTAAGCCTAATGCATAACTGATGCTATATTGCATCGCGAGTGTACCGATAATAACAGGTGCAAAACCAGCAATACCACGACCGATATTAAAGATAATATTTTGAGCGGAAGAACGAGCTTCGGTAGGATAGTGCTCGGAGAGAAGCGCTCCATAGCCTCCCATCATGCCATTCACAAAGAAGCCTAAAATAGCGCCTAAGAACATTAATACATAGTAATTCGATTGTTGGAAATAGATCCACACAAAAGCAGCGCTGACTAAAAGGAAGAGAATATAGACAGGGCGGCGACCAAATTTATCGGATGCAGAACCAAAAGTGAGAGTACCGATTACCATACCGAGCGTTGTAATAAGCGTCCAATAGAAAGTGCCTGAAAGCGTAAAACCATGCTCTTTTGCTAGCATTGTTGGCATCCACACCATAATGCCGTGAAAGCCGAAGTTTTGTACGCTTGTCGCGATAATAAGGCCTAATGTTGTGAGCGTTGTGCGCGTATCTTTAAACAGCGGTTTAATGGAGATTTTATTGCGATGTTCTCTTTTCACTTGTAACCAAATTTCAGGTTCACTCAGGTTGCGGCGTGTCCACCAAACTAATAGTGCCGGCAATGCACCAATAATAAACATGCCATGCCAGCCGATATAAGGGGAGAGTAACCCTACAACTGCCGCTAGTACAATCCCGATTTGAAAGCCAATGGCGACTACTGCTGTTGCTCTTGAACGTTTATTCGCCGGCCAGGTTTCCGCAACTAATGTCATCCCGATGCCAAACTCACCGCCTAAGCCTAAACCTGCTAAGAAACGAAAAACCGTAAACATCTCGGCACTTGTAGAGATTGCTGCTAATCCTGTAAAGAGAGAAAAGAGTAGGATAGTCCAGTTAAAAACACGCACACGACCATATTTATCGGCCAACATTCCAAAGACAATTCCCCCAATAACGGTTCCGATTAAGGTGATTGTCTGAATCATACCGCCTTCGGCATCGGTTAAACCAAATTCCGCTTTAATAAGCATCAAGGCAAAGGCGAGAATCATAATATCAAGGCCATCCATTGCGTAGCCTAAGGTGGACGCAAGGAGCGTCTTACGATCCCCTTTCTCGATTGTAGGGACGTGATTGTGCTGTGTCATAAGAGATCCTTCTGAACAAGTATGAGATATGCAATAAGAGAATGTGAGAATTTGCAGAGATACAAATTTCAAGTATTTAAAACGGAAAATATTATAGCAACTTATTCACAAGGCTCATAAAAAAAGGCTCTAAAATAACGATTATCTTTGATAAATCTCTTTGATATCGCATCGGTCAATTTTTCTTGGATATATCCCTTAGAGATAGCTTTATAGTTGATTTGAGAGATCAATAAAGATCTGTGGTTTTGACAGGAATATATTCTCCTTTTTTGTCATCAAGAGCCTAAGAATGATATGATCATCCCTGATTTAGTGGTTCGTAACCCTCCCACAATAAAAAACTAAGGATTAATGATGACAACGGATAAAAAAACACAATTAGAAAATTTAACATTACTGGGGAATCAAGCAACGATCTACCCAACGGAATATTCGCCGGCGATTTTAGAGACCTTTAAAAATGCCCATCCTGATCGGGAATATTTTGTGAATTTTCATTGCCCTGAATTTACCACGCTCTGCCCGCTAACGAATCAACCCGATTTTGCTACGATCTATATCTCTTATGTCCCGACCATTGAGATGGTCGAGAGTAAATCGTTGAAACTCTATCTCTTTAGTTTTCGCAATCATGGCTCTTTCCATGAAGATTGTGTCAATATTATTCTCAATGATCTTGTCTCATTAATGGATCCTCTCTATCTTGAGGTGCGTGGTGAATTTACCCCTCGCGGCGGCATTTCTATTCATCCTTATGCCAATTATGGTAAAACAGGAACGCGCTGGGAAGCGGTTGCTCAAAGTCGGTTAGAGAACTTTCAGTTCTAATATTCAAGTCTAATAGAATGATCTTAGAATAGATTTATAATAGAGATAAAAAAGATCTACTTGAGAATGAACGATGGTATAAACCATTCTTCAAGTAGATCTCTTGTGGTTGGATCACGAAAAATAGATTATTCATGATTGATCGATATTGATTGCATCCTTGCTTATATCGACTTTATTGATTGATATTATCCCTAGCCATCAAATTTTTTCTTAAACAATTATTTTTTCAAGCCATTATTTCTCAATTTGTTCTTTCTCTAATCGTTCTCTCTCGCCGGCCTCAATCTCTTTGCCTAAGAAGAAAGAGATTGCGGTCCGAATGACCACAATGCCCCCTAAAATTAACATATCGTCAATAGAGGGATTCATAATGGTTTCGATAATATCAGAAGCTATGAGTATCTCTAAACTCAAGAGAATATAGGAACCGAGATAGATCTTAATACCATTATTTTTATGAGCAATCGCAAAGCGGTCAGCTTTAGAACATTCATTTTTGATAAAGCCAAAAGCCGCTTTCACCACGCCGATTAAGAGTACAAGAATTGAAAAAATATTGAGAATATCGACTAAGAGCTCAACGCCCCATTCAATATAAGCAAATATCATAGTGATTACTTACCCCAGCTACTTGGATCTTTATTCCATTCAGTGAGGGCAACACGCTCCTCTTCGCTAATGATGTTTTTGCTAAGCGCTGTTTCAAGCAGTGCAGGATAATTACTTAAAGTCGCATAATGTAGACCTACTTTACCAAAGTTTTCCGCTGCAATAGGTAGATCGTAAGAGAAGATTGCCGCAACACCAATCACTTCAGCGCCTGCTTCTTTGAGTGCATCTGCACAGGTTAAAGAGCTGCCACCGGTTGAGATTAGATCTTCTACGATTACGACTTTTTGGCCCGGCTTAATAATTCCTTCGATCATATTCCCGCGACCATGTTTCTTAGGTGAGCTACGAACATAGACCATCGGTTTTTCTAAGACCGCACTCACCCAAGATGCGTGAGGAATGCCGGCCGTTGCGGTTCCCGCAATCACTTCTACTCCAGGGAAGTTCTCCTGGATCAATTTAATCAAATTTTTTGAGATAAATTTCCGTACTTCAGGATGACTGACAATAAGACGGTTATCACAATAAATTGGAGATTTAAGGCCTGATGCCCAAGTAAAAGGATCTTTAGGCGATAATGAAACAGCATCGATAGAGAGCAGTGCTTCCGCAACTTTATGTTTTACGGTTTCATCATGTTGTAAATTAGCAGTATTATTCGTATTCATTATTCTGTTCTCTCCCATTCTTCTTTCACTGTGTAATATGCTTTTAATGGATCTTTCGCTTGTGTAATTGAGCGACCTACAACGATATAACTTGAACCATTTTTCTTTGCTTCAAAGGGGGTCATAATCCGGCGTTGATCATCCGCGGCATCAGAGGCTAGACGAATCCCTGGGGTGACACAAAGGAAGCTGTCGCGCGTGTTTTCTTTGACCATCTTCGCTTCTAGTGCTGAGCAGACAACGCCATCTAATCCTGAATTATTGGTCATTTTGCTGTAGTGAATGACTGATTCAAGTAAGCTTGTTTGAATATTTTGCTCTGCTTGCATCTCTTTTTCACTCATACTCGTCAGCTGAGTAACGGCAATAAGACGTGGACGTTTTGAATTGCCACTGCCAATCTCTAAGCCTTCTAACGCCTCTTCCATCATGCGTTTTCCTCCGGCAGCATGGACATTCACCATATCAACGCCCATTTTAGCAAGGCCGATCATCGCACTTTTTACGGTGTTTGGAATATCGTAGAGTTTTAGATCTAAAAAAACCTCATAACCTCTTGCTTTGAGAGTTTCAACTAGCATAGGCCCTTCGTTATAGAAGAGCTCCATCCCAATTTTAATATAGAGTTCTTCCCCTTTAGGCATCATCTCTAGAAAAGCTTTCGTTTCGAGATAATTGGGGAAGTCGAGGGCAATAATGGGTTTTGTCATAACAATCTACTTTTATTTTATTTTTCCAAAAAAAAACCGACTATTGTCGGCTATTCCTCTTATGAATGATTGAGTTGTGAACAACGAGTTTGGCCTGTTTGTTTCATCTGCAAATATCCCTATTTCACTTTCATTCATTTAAATTGGGCATATTCTAGCACCGTAAATTGGGAATGAAAAGTATTTAATCGATGAATAGGATTATGAATAAGGATCTCCTTAAAAATAGGCTAAAAATCGAGGCTAAAATCGTCAAATAGTAAACTTTCGAAGTTTTAATATACTATTTTTTTTCAATAGAAACAAAATGATAGTTGTCAGTAATGGTTGTTACTTATAATTGAGATATGACTTGTGGATAACTTTGTGGGTAATACTGTCTATATGTTGATAACAACCGTGAAAAGATCTATTAAGATTCATTTAAGGGAACGCTATTATAGTAAATTTGGTTTAAGAAAAATGGTTTTAAACACCACTTGCAAGATGCCGGATAGAACGGCTTTCTTACTTATTACAGCCGATGCGCCGGCATTTAAACAAGCTTATTTTGAACCGATATTACTATAAAATAAATTCTTAGCATTGATCTATAGAGTTGCCTATAGAAAATTGGGTTTTAAGGAAGATTGATTATGAACGGTTTATCGGAAATAGGGTAAAAATAATGCAATATTGGAACAATTTAAAATAAATTTTAGATATGAAAAAGTAGCAATCATCAATCATCTCACTGATTGAGCAAAAAAATGTGAAAAATTTTAATAGAAAGAGTAGACAAGTCGATTATTTTCAATAATAATAAGAATCATTCTCAAAAGAGATCAATAGTCAATTGAGAATGGAAGCATAAATTTTAATGAAGCGTTCTGTAACTATAAAGTTTAAATATATCTCATTGATATATTTCTAAGATAGGCTTGCTAAACCTATCTACCCTATTGACTTATTAAGAGAGCTTACTCTGTTAATAAGACTGATTATAAATAAAAATTCGGCAACCTATGATATTGCTGAATCAAAGGACAACAATGAAAACTCTGTTAAAACGTAGTGTTTGGATGCTCCCTTTAATGACAGCGCTCTCTGTTATCTCTCCTTCTATGGCTGTGGATAAAGGGATTGTTATGGATTTTGGGGCTGTGGATACCCTTAAAGCGCTAGGTAAAGCGGATCGTATCTCTGCGTTGCCAATACAGAATTTGCCGGCCTATCTATCCGATTTAGATCTTAAAGATATTCAAAATAGCGGTGGAATGAAATCGCCTGATTTAGCGGTATTTGCAGAGTTAAAACCCCAATTTATTGTGATATCTCCTCGCTTAGGCGGTCGTGTTGATGAATTAAGTGAATATGGAAAAGTACTTAATTTCACAGTAGATTCAGATCATTATGCTCAATCGGTGGCGACAAATATTTTGGCGTTAGCAGAGTTAGTGGATGCCGAATCCGAAGCAAAAGCATCATTAGATGTACTGAATGGCAAATTAGATCAAGTACGGGCTGAAATAGCCCAATTCCCTCAAACAGCCCTTGTGATGATCCACAATGATGGTCACTATATGGCAACGCCCACAAGTGGAACTGCAAAATTTATTCATCAATTTTTAGGGGTGAAGAATGCGGCTCCTGAAGTACCGCAACCCACAGAACAAGATAAAGATGCTCGCCCTGCACGTCAAGCAGTGGATGAGGCTTATTTGAATAACATTCAACCAGATCTTATTTTTGTAGTCGATCGTAGTAGTGCGATTGGTCAAACGCCGATGGATCAATCTCTATTTGAAACCAATGTTGTCAGTAAAGCAATGAATAAAGATGGAAAAGCGATTAAAGTGATCTATCTTGATCCAACCCTCTGGTATCTTTCAGGTAATGGCTTAATCAGTATCGAAACGCAAGCGAATGAGGTTCTTTCGGCATTAAAAGATTCTTCATCTTCTGCTCAATAAAAGCATATTGAAGAGGAAATCAGAGATGAGCAACTCTGTTTAGATTCCTCATAATTTTTATGGATAGTAGCAATATTTCTTGTAATCGCTATCCCTTGATAAAACACAGTTTCTGCTCTTGGCCCTGATCCTTAGAAATAGAATTTGTTGACTTCCTCCAAAAAACATGCAAATTATATCCTAAGACTTCTAAACGATCAGGGTTCTTTTTTTATCTTGAGATAATAAAGTGTCACGATAAAAAAGGAACCACTAGCTTCAAGTGAGAAATCCCCCATTTATAAGGAATTTAAAGATGACCTCAACTATTTTAACAACACCTCGCCGTTGGTGGCCTGTGATGAAATATCGCGGGACGTGGTGGCGTGTCAGTTAAAATAAGAGTCACCTAGAGATTTTAAGCCCGCAATATGCGGGCTTTTTTGATGCACTCATATTGTGGAATGAAGTCTTCGGTTTATCCCCGTAACCCTTCAATCAATGATGGATGAGGAAAACTATCCATATATAAAACAAGTCAGTTAACCACAATAAGAGGAATCAAATCATGCCTTACACTACTTTTAATCGTTCACAAATATTCACACTTACAGAATCACTGACAAAATCAGCAGATCACTATTTTGATCCTTGCACACTCTTTACAGAGCTTGTGCATCAAAATCCACAAGCGCCTTACCTACTCTTTGAATCTGCTAGTACCGATGATCAACGCGCCCTTAAAAGCCTGATCATTACTCAATCAGCGCTTACGATCAGAGCCTTAAAAAGTCATGTTACTGTCCGAGCAATGACAACTTTAGGGGAATATTTACTTGCGTATCTCCAAGAAATTTTTAAATCTGAATTAATTCATTTTCAGGATCAAGAAGCGATATTTGATCTCCCCTTTGATGCAGCAGTTCGCCCACGAGGTGTATTGACTATTTTAGATCCGCTATTAGCGCTTAAGAATCCCGAATTTTCGCCTTTTATTGGCGGATTACTCGGATATGATCTTGTGGGGGATGTTTATCAAATCACCATTCCTGAAAAGGGGAGAGAACGAGATCTTTCTCTCTATCTTGCAGAAGGCTTGATTACAGTAGATCATCAAACAAAAGAGAGTCGTTATGAAGAACTCTTTTTGAGTGAAATTACGACGCGCCTTGAGAGTTATAAATCTTTTAATCAACATTTAAAAGATTATCAATCTATCCTCGATAGAGTGAGTCATCACACTGATTCCCCCACAATATCCCCAGAGTTATCCACAGGAGATCATAAGATTCAGACAGATTCTACAGAAATAAAAGCGAATCAAAATGGGTTATCCACATTATCCAAAGGTTCTACTCAGAGTTATACGCAATCTTATCATCAACAATATTCACAGAGTTATCCACAGGCTGATGGGGATATGCGGAATGTGATGGATCCCGAAAAAGGGGTTCAGATCCCTGATAGAGCACCCTTTAAAGCTATAGTAGAGTCTTATATTGAACAGATTCATGCGGGAAAATTAGCGCAAATCGTACCTTCTCGTACTTTTACAGTGCCGTGCCCTGACCCTTTAAGTAGTTATCGAGCACTTAAAACAGCTTATCCAAGTCCTTATCTCTTCTATCTTCACGATTCTGAATTTACGCTCTTTGGTGCCTCGCCGGAATCTTCCCTTAAATATGATCCGACAAGTCGAGAGTTAGAGCTCTATCCAATTGCCGGTACTAAACTGCGAGGGATGATCAATGGTGAGATTGATGAAGCGTTAGATCAACTTGCTGAAGAGACTTTGATTAATGACCCAAAAGAGCGTTCGGAACATCTGATGTTAGTGGATCTAGCAGAAGAGGATTTAGCGCTTGTTTCTGATCCTGAGACCATCGCAGTTAAAGCTTTAATGAAAGTCGATCGTTATCGTTATGTAATGCATTTAGTTTCACAAGTTGTAGGCCGCTTGCGAGATGATCTTTCACCGATTGATGCCTATTTAGCGGTGATGAATATGGGAACTTTGACCGGCGCACCAAAGCGTTATGCAATGGAAGAGATCTATCGATATGAACAAGTGGCTCGAGGGAGTTTCGGGGGGGCTATTGGTTATATTCAAGCTACGATGGAAGGGGAATATTTCGATAGTGCAATTGTAATTCGTTCGGCTTATGTGGCTGATGGTATCGCAAAAGTACAGGCGGGTGCCGGTATCGTGGCAGAATCGAATCCTGATCGAGAAGCAGATGAGACAGAGAATAAAGCAAGTAGTGTCATTATGGCTATCTTGCAAGCACAATCAATGGAACAAGTAGTTTAACGGATAATTTGATTGTGTAATCCTTTAGAAGGGTAGCTGTCGTTAGAAGATCAATAGTGAGATATGATGACTTTTACTCTTCTACTTTAGAAAGGACTTTTAAAATTAATATAATTGGCAATATTTTTTATTTTTATTTTTAAATTATTTAAATAAGTTATAGGATTATTCTTTTATGACTATAATCTAAATAGCGAGTGCAGTGTTTAAGCGGGAAAACGTGGTAATATAGTGGCTAGAGATTATTATGAAAAGAAGATTTAATATATTAAAATATAGAATTTGAGATCGTAATAAATAAAAATGGCTATCTATCAACCATGATTGAATAGCATTACTCATGTTTTCTACCATATATTTACGTAAAGATATTACAAATATGATAATAATCGTTGTAATATGAGAAAATATGTATTAATTTAGTAGGAAAAGGATTTTCTACAGTCAAATTGAAATAATAGTGGTAGCAGTGATATCTATCAGGAAATATCTATCATCAAGAACGTTATTTGTGGGTATTAATTTATTATTTGCAATGAGTCAAAAGTGTATTCTTTATTGGTTAATGCGCTATTTTGTTTCACTCTATGATAGAATTCGACGTGAATGAGTAGATAAACAGTAGAAAAGCATCTTATGTTGAGGGAAAAGGCATGCATAAAAAAATTAAAGTCGCATGTGGAAATTGTAGCTTACAACAACTCTGCCTACCCGTTGGGCTTGAGAATAGTGAGTTTGTAAAATTAGAAAAGATTGTACAACGCGGTAAACCTTTGTCACGAGGTAAACATATCTACTATCCCGGCGATCCTTTTACATCACTTTATGCTGTACGTTCAGGTGCAGTGAAAACATACAAAGTTGCCAATGATGGAACAGAGTATGTCACGAGTTTCTATCTTCCTGGGGAAATTATCGGTTTAGATGCATTAAGTTCCGGTGTTCATACTTGCGGGGCTAAAACTTTAGAAACAACGAGTCTCTGTGAAATTCCGTATACTCAACTTGACACGATTGCGGTGACGATCCCGAATATCTCCCGACAATTACTCAAAATTATGAGTCATGAGATTAAGTGTGATGAACAGATGATGACAATGATCGGTTCTCAACCGGCACAAGCACGTTTGATTGCGTTATTCTTAAGTCTTTCTGCGCGTTTAAAACGTCGTGGTTATTCTGCTACTGAATTTTCATTGAGTATGTCTCGTGCCGATATCGGTAGCTATTTGGGCTTAGCAGTGGAAACAGTGAGTCGATTATTGAAAAAGTTACAAGATCAAGGCTTAATCGAAGTGAATCATCGGCAAATTAAACTTCTCGATCTAGATCAATTACGGGAATTAGTCAATTTAGAGATCCATTAATATTATTGTGATTATTGCAATGATTGTAATGAGGCTCTAAAAACATCGTTTGTCTATCTTGATAGACTAAGCTATTTAAGTGATAGACATATTAGATTGTAGAGATATGATTATAAAAGGGAAGTTCGATTGAACTTCCCTTTTTGTTGTATAGTCATGTCGGTTTAAAATAAGCTTATTCAAATGCCGGCGCATCAGCTGATCGAGGCAAGAAAGCTGTTCTATCCGGCATCTTGCAAGTGTTGTTTAGTACGGTTTTATGTTTTTTAAACTCCATAATAGCTGTTGAAAAACCATTTTTCTTAAACCAAATTTACTATATATAGTGTCTATGCTTGAAATTAGCCTACAACACTGGGTAGCTTTAAAAGCTCAGGGAATGAACCGACAACAATAATCACGCCAGCGCAAAGAAGGGCTAATAGTAGTGAGAGATTTCCACCTCGAACAGCTCGACCTTGCGGATTTCTCTTCCGCGCTTTATAGACTAAGGCAACCGGTAAGATAACGCCGATAAAGGCGAAGATAACACCGGCAAAGCTAAAGGCGCTTAAGAAGATATTTGGGTAGGTAAAGCCCACAATAATCGGTGGAATAAAGGTTACCGCGCCAACTAAGGTATTATTTTTACTCATATTAAAGTGAGAAAGAAGATCTTTGACCGCATTTGATAAGCCTAAAGAGACGCCGATATAAGAGGTTGTTAAGGCAAAGAGTGAGAAGATTCGTACCATTTCACTAATAGTTTTACTGCCGGTAGTGACCTCAAAGGCTTGAATTAAGCCATTAAGATTCGGCGTTTCATTAAGGATCGCAATCAATTCTGACTGTTTAAGCACGCCATGGGTTGCCATTTGCCAAATGATGTAGATGATAAAAATACCAGTTGAGCCGAAGAAACAGGCCATTCGCAATTTACGATTATCTCCTTTGAGATATTCATTAATAGTGGGGGTACAGATGTGAAAGCCAAAGGTCATAAAGAAGATAGGAAGCGCCGAGAAAAAGAGCAGATTATTAGTAGGCTTATACTGTAAATTGGTAATACTAAATTTGCCAAAGAGAAGATAGAGCAAGATGATAAAGCTGATTACCTTCAGGGCAAAAAAGAGACGATTGGTGATATCTGATAAAGCGATACCGATGGTAACAATAATACCGAATAGAATCGCAAAAGAGAGAGAGGCAATTTTCTGCGCTTTCTCGGGGGCTAAATTGAAAGAATTAGGAATAAAACTAAAGAGTAGATCCCCACTGCCGGTAATATACGCGGTTAATACGGCATACATAAAGAAGAGCAGGATAAAGTTCACAATGAGTTTACCCGTTAAGCCAAAATATTGCTCTGTAATACCGGCAATGCCGTAATCATAAGGGCTATATTGATGTACTTCGGCATAGAGCAGTGCCGTAAAGGTTAAGAGCACCCAGAGGAAAAAGAGTAGGGCAAAAGTCATTCCAAAGCCCATTTGTGCCGATGTGAGTGGCATTGCCAACATTCCTGCACCTACCGCCGTTCCGGCGATGATGAGCGTACTTCCAAATACACGATTTGTCACGTTGTTACTATCCTTATAGTGAAGATAAAAACAATCAACATTTATGATT
The DNA here is from genome assembly GCF_038500265.1 of Ignatzschineria larvae DSM 13226. NCBI lineage: Bacteria > Pseudomonadati > Pseudomonadota > Gammaproteobacteria > Cardiobacteriales > Ignatzschineriaceae > Ignatzschineria > Ignatzschineria larvae. Next base: position 2,369,375 of record NZ_CP150637.1, read on the forward strand.
TAACGATGATTGTGGGTCAATATTTGAGATTAATAGTTAATAAAATTTAAGCCATAAAATCAGTATGATCAGAGTTTTTGTTTAACGCTCACCACTTATTGAGTCACGATTAAGAGGGTAAGAATATAACGGTTTCTTATCATTGGTATACAAATACTGATTTTTGAGCACTGATTTTAACCATTTCTTTGATCATAGTAGAGAACTTATAGGTTGTCTAAGAAGATTTTGAAAAAATGATAAATTTTCTTTCTCTATTCATAATTCAGAATATAAGGGTAAATAATTGACAATGAAGAATGATTTTTAAAAGAGTATTATTTAAATCGACGCTCCTCTGAAAAAAATCAAAAAGAGAGTTGACGATTCTGAAAATTTCTCTATAATGTCAATCCTTGTCGGGTCATTAGCTCAGTGGTAGAGCAGTTGGCTTTTAACCAATTGGTCGAAAGTTCGAATCTTTCATGACCCACCAGACTAGAAAAGCACCTTTTAGGTGCTTTTTTCTTATCTAGCTGATTAAGTCGATCAATATTATTGAATCTGTTTTCAAGATTGTTTTAAAGATAATCAAGATAATGTTAAAAACAGGGTTGACGAAGCGAAGAAAAAGATTATAATAACCACTTCATTTGGGTCATTAGCTCAGTGGTAGAGCAGTTGGCTTTTAACCAATTGGTCGAAAGTTCGAATCTTTCATGACCCACCAAATTGAAGAAACCTCCCTTTGGGAGGTTTTTTTATGTCTATCTGTTTATGCCTATGGCTATCTCTGTCTTTTTTGATTGCTTTTATAGTAATGATGGTAATAAGGTAATGGAGCAGAAGAGCAGTGCATTAGAAGCATTGCAAGAGACAATAGGTAATAGAAGAGCGTAAGAAATATGATCCCTTTTTGGCAACAAGCATTGAGTCAATATATTCACCCATTATCCCGGCAATTATGGATTGTGGAATGTGCTGATGATTTTGAAGTGCTCAGTTTCCCGGCTTTACTCTCTAGCGTTAAAGCCCATTACCCGCAAGCGCTTCTCTTTTCCGATCAGCTACAGTTATCAGATGAACAAGCGAAGATAACCATAGAGCCCCTCAGAGCGACACGGCACTATCTAGGTGCAACGACAGAGGCGGTACTGCTCGATGTTAGGCAAGGGTTTCCCTTAGATTATTTCTTAGCGATTACAGCGACGATCAGGCAAGGGGGATTGCTCATTCTGTTACTCAACAGAGAGGATAAGAGTGGCGATAATAATGGGGATAAGAATAGGGATAATGGAATAAATGGTGCATTTGGAACGGCAGAAAGTCTACGATTTCATTCTGAAGTGATTGCAACCCCTTTTTTTGATCATTATTTACAGCAACAACTCTCCTATTATGGGTATCGTTTTGTAGATCATAGGGTGATGATTCCTGAATATCTACAAAATGCGCATTTGAATATCCTCAATCAAACGGAAAAAGAGTTAGACAGTCGAGAAGTCATTGAGATAACCCCTGAACAGCAGGCGATTATCCACGATTTTCAAGCGCAATCCGCCGGTATTTATACCCTTTTTGCCCCTCGAGGGTGTGGAAAATCGTGGCTATCCTCCCAATTGGTAGCCCATAATGTGAGCGACTATATTGTGACTGCCCCGAATCAATCAGCGATTTCTCAATATCAACAGATTGACGGATTACAATTTCGTGCCCCCGATGCGCTGTTTCTTGCACAGAAACCCGATCGTTATGCCGAAACCTTGATTGTGGAAGAGGCTGGGAAAATGCCATTGAATCATTTGGTACGTTTATCTCAGCGTTTTCAGAAAGTGCTCTTAATCTCTTCTACCGATAATTATGAAGGCACCGGGCAAGGTTTACAGCAGAAATTGCCGGATCTGATTACAATCCATAAAAATTACAAGCTTAGTCAGATTCATCGATTTGATCCGCAAGATCCCCTACAGCAACTCTCTAATGCCTTAATGTTGCAAAGTGGAGAGCGCTCTACAGCTCCCCTTACTCACTCAAAAAGGAATGAGGAGAAGGGCGATATCCTAACAAAACTCACTTTTCGCTACTTTGATGATCAAAATATGGCCGAGTTACGAAGCAATATCCCGGCGATGCGTGCGCTCTATCAGTTATTCAATCGCACTCACTATCAAACACATATTCAAGATTTACGGCGTCTTTTTGATCTGCCCGGTCAATGTTTTCTTCTAGCGTATTTATCTCAAGCTGAAAATGGGGTCGATATTGGTGAGAATCAGCAATTGATAGGCGCAATTTGGGGGGTAGAAGAAGGGGGGTTATCAGAGGATTTAATTGCCGGCGTGTTTAATGGTTATCGCCGGCCTAAAGGGAATCTTGTGGCGCAAATGCTCACAGGGCAGAGCTATTTTCCGGAAGCAATGAGGCAATATTCTATTCGAATTTCCCGAATTTCAGTCGATGAGTCCTATCGGCGCTTAGGTATTGGCCAAGCGATGGTAAAGCAGTTAGAAGAGGCGATCAGAGATCAACAACGATCTATTGATTTTATCTCGGTCAGTTTCGGTTTAACGCCAAATTTGCTCGATTTTTGGCGTAGTTGTCATTATCAGATGATTCATTTAGGCTATCATTTAGATAAAAGTACCGGATTGTATTCAGGGGTTGTGATTAAAGCGCTCAATACTGTGTCGCAAGCTTGGATTGCGGAATCAATTGTAAAATTTCAGGCGGATGCCTTTTTACATCTGCAAAATCGCCCCTTTTTACCAGAAATTAAGAATATATTGGAAAAATATGCGGTGAGTGGGGAATTTGATCAACGAGATCAAATGGTTATAGAGGCTTGTGAGCAAGAAAAACGGACCGCTTATAGCGTGCAAAATGCTGTAATTCGGCGAGATTTAGAGAAAAGTAGTAAAAATATTGATTAAAGATTAGACATCTGTTGACAGAAGTAAAACTCATCTCTATAATCCTAATTCTGAAATGTAGTTCAGCCGGCGTAGCTCAGTTGGTAGAGCAACTGACTTGTAATCAGTAGGTCCCGCGTTCGATTCGTGGTGCCGGCACCATACAGTAAGAACCCAGTAATGAAAGTTACTGGGTTTTTTGCTTTTTCTCTATTATTAATTATCTATGTAGACGAATCATCTTCCTCAAAAGTAGAGTGAGAAGAAGAGTAAGAGAGTAAGAGAGTAAGAGAGTAAGAGAGTAAGAGAGTAAGAGAGTAAGAGAGTAAGAGAGTAAGAGAGTAAGAGAGTAAGAGAGTAAGAGAGTAAGAAGAATGGGGTAATGTTTAAATGCTAAAAGCCCTAAGAAATCTGATCAGTAAGATGGATTTCTTAGGGCTCTGTTGTTATTGCTGAATACCTCTAAGTAGAGAGTCTGCTCTTGTATAGTAAATTTGGTTTAAGAAAAATGATTTTAAACAACACTTGCAAGATGCCGGATAGAATGGCTTCCTTGCTTATTACAGTCGATGCGCCGGCATTTAAATAAGCTTATTTTGAACCGACATTACCATAACTTGTAATTTGAAATTTGATCGGAACTTAGGTTAGGGAATTGAGGTTAATCTTCTAATATATCGGGATTCATCTTTTTAACGAGCGCTTCAATTTCCGGCGTAGGATAGGGTGCGCGATGCATTAAGAGCGAATAGAGTTCAGGATCTTGCATATCAAGCAATGATAGATAGAGATCTTTCTCTTCAATAGGTGCAGATTCAAAGTGCTGCTCTAGATAGCGATCGCATAGCGCATCGAGTTCCCGCATTCCTCTGCGTGAGCGCCATTTTATTTTTCGAAGATCATATTGTTCACTCATAGTAAGCCTCCTGAAAGGAATAAATCTTTTAGTGATGTTATCGGATTATTCTCCTAGTTTATCGTTTTTATTGCAAAATAGGGAATACCTTATAGCACCATATCGTATATGATGAATTTATCTGTAGCCCCGCAATATTCTTTTTTAATCTATTTGAATGAGAAAGCCCTCACTAAAAACAGATGATTACCTGAAATTCGTAAAAAAAATGAGCAAATGATGTGCTATTTTTGATATGATCTATCCCTTGCTGAAAATTGGTAGAGAGTAATCAAGATCACTTTTGCTTGATTATCTGCCATTTCTTAGCTAGTATTCTCCCCTTTAATTATTGTGACAGATGGTGAACTATGAATAGATGGTTTGAATTGACGCTCAAGGCAGACTCACGTTTGACCGCAGAATTACTAGATGAAGCTTTGGTAGAATCAGGTGCTGTGGCTGTCACAATGAAAGATGGTGAAGATGAACCTATTTTTGAACCCCTTCCCGGCGAAACACCGCTTTGGCGTGAGACATTAGTAACAGGGCTCTATGAAGTGCCTTGTGATGTGGATGGGATTATTGCTTTTTTAGGCCAATATCTAGATGAACCGCATCTACCGATCGTCGATAAGCACGAGCTAGAAGATAAGGATTGGGTGAAAGCGTGGCAAGATCACTATAAGCCTATCAAATTTGGGCCTAATCTTTGGATCTGCCCAACACATTTACCCTCACCAGAACCTGAAATTGCCACCGTACGCTTAGACCCAGGTTTAGCATTTGGTACAGGCACACATCCTACAACGGCGCTCTGTCTTGAGTGGCTCTCAGAGAATCAATCGCTCTTTATCGATCAAAACATCATTGATTATGGTTGCGGTTCAGGGATCTTAGGGATTGCCGGTCAATTGTTAGGGGCAAAATCTTGTTATAGCACTGATATAGATCCACAGGCCATTTATGCGACAGAGCAAAATGCTGCGCGTAATAATGTAGAGATTGTTGCCTCATTACCTGATGGGTTCTCGCCGCCTAAAGCGCGGGTTGTGCTCTCTAATATCCTCTCAGGACCTTTAGTCGAATTAGCCCCTATTCTCGGGAATTTAGTAGAACCGGGTGGTCATTTAGTCTTAGCCGGGCTCTTAGATCACGATGCGGAATTTGTAAAATCGGCCTATCGAGATCAATTTGTCTTTGAGGCAGATAAGAGTTTAGATGGTTGGACACGACTCTACGGCATCAAAAAACAGTAAGCAATGAATATCGGTCAATATCAACTATCATCGCCTTATGTGTTAGCACCGATGGCGGGGGTAACGGATCTTCCTTTCCGTAAAATTTGTCGCTCAATGGGCGCAGGGCTTGCCGTCTGTGAAATGGTCAATGCTAATGTCGAATTGTGGGAGACAGAGAAGTCGCAATTGCGATTTACCTATGAAGGGGAAGTCTCGCCGGTGAGTGCACAGATAGTGGGATACGATCCGGTAATGATGGCAGATGTGGCGCGTTATAGTGTGGGGTGTGGCGCTGAGATTATCGATATTAATATGGGTTGTCCTGCTAAGAAAGTGTGTAAAAAAGCGGCGGGATCGGCACTGCTACAAGATGAACCTTTAGTACAGGCCATTTTAGAAGCGGTGGTCAATGCTGTCGAAGTCCCTGTGACACTGAAAATTCGTACCGGTTGGAGTCGAGAGCATAAAAATGCAGTAAGAGTGGCAAAATTGGCTGAAGCTATTGGTATTCAAGCTTTAGCCATTCATGGTCGTACTCGCGAAGATCGCTTCAATGGAGAAGCAGAGTATGACACGATTGCAGAGGTAAAAGCTGCGATCAATATCCCTGTAATGGCCAATGGGGATATTGATTCGGTAGAGAAGGCGGTCAAAATCAAGGCCTACACCGGTGTTGATGCCATTATGATTGGTCGAGCAGCACTTGGGAATCCTTGGCTTTTTCGTTCATTGGTGGAAGGGCAGCTATATCAACCCTCGAATAGAGAGCGGTTAGGGGTCGTGATGACTCATATTCGTGAGTTACATGAATTTTATGGAATTGAAAAGGGCGTCCGTGTTGCGCGGAAGCACCTACTTTGGTATTTGCAAAATCGCACTATTGCGGAGGATTGGCGTAGCACTATGCTACGGGAATTAGATCCCACAAGGCAACTTGAATGGGTGACTCGAATCTTTGGTGAATAGTCGATGGATGGAATATCGCATTATTGAGTACTTATTTAAATAGTTATTTAAGTAGTTATTTAAGTCTCAATTGTTAGTTTCAGTGATTAGTTTTAATTATTAGTTTAACTTATTAAATTACAATTATTTTAGGAGTAACAACATGATTTCTCGTGAGCGTCTTAAAGATCACATTCCTTTACGTGAATCGGTCAAAGAAGCATTAGATGAAATTTCTAATTTATTAGATGGTAAATATCCACCTAATCTCTATCGTTTAGTGATTAATGAAGTAGAGCGTCCGCTTTTTGAGAAAGTTTTAGAATATACGGATGGTAATCAATCAAAGGCTTCTGAAATTTTAGGGATCACCCGCTCAACGCTCAAAAAACGTTTAGATTACTTTGATATTGATCCTCGCGAGCATAAGTCATAAGATAAGCGCTATCAATCCTGCAATAGGGCCGTAATCTATGATTCCATTGATGATTCAATATTGATTAATCCTATTTTGCTGTGCCGAGTAGTTTAAATTATCCAATTAGAGGAGAGAATCATGAAAAAAGCAAATGATGTACGTCGTGGAGATGTGATTGCACATAACAATCTCTACTATTTAGTACGAGAAGTGGAAAAGTCAGCGCCCACTGCACGCGGTGGCAATACTACATTTAGAATCCAGATGTTTTCGATTCCTGATAACCACAAAATTGATCTCTCTCTTCGTGCGGATGATGAGCTTGAAGATGTGCAATTAAGTAAGCGCGCAGCGACATTCTCCTATAAAGATGGTGAAAGCTATGTTTTTATGGATAGTGAAGATTATAGTCAATACTATCTTAGCGAGAAACTAGTGGGTATTGATGCCGGTTTTATCATTGAGGGGATTGAAGGATATTATGTTTCTCTGATTGATGAAGCGCCAGTTGCGCTCTCTCTACCGCAGACAGTAGTGTTAGAAGTGATCGATACTGCGCCTGAAATGAAAGGGGCGAGTGCAACAAAACGCAATAAACCTGCAAAACTCTCAACCGGTATTACCGTTTCTGTACCAGAATATATTGAAAATGGTACGAAGATTATCGTGAATACGGATACAAGAGAGTATTCAAGTCGCGCTTAGAAATAGCGCGTAGATAGTATTGATCTTATATTTATCTTATATCTATATCAGCTCTTAAGTTATTGAAGGGAATATTGATAAGTATATTGAAAAGGTGAGGTTCTTTAGAATCTCGCTTTTTTTATGGGTTGAAATTAGAGAAAGTAACCCCATTATGAGATGATGTAAGGAGACATTATTGATTATCGTCATCGATAATCGCAATGAATCATCTAATGAAATTTGAATGATGTAGAGGAATAAAGAATGAGAAAATTGATGTTAGCCGGCGCTTTAATGGCAAGTTTAATGACGGGCGTAACGATGGCCGCCGATGAGGTCAAAGCACCGCCTCTTTATGTCGAAATGGATACAAATCTTGGCAATGTCGTCTTTGAATTAGATGAAGCTAAAGCCCCTATTACGGTAGAAAACTTCAAAAATTATGTGGATGATGGTTTCTATGATGGCTTAATTTTCCATAGAGTGATTGATGGCTTTATGGTACAAGGGGGCGGTTTTGATACCGATATGAAACAGAAGAAAACAGCCGCGCCAATCAAGATCGAATCCGATAATGGACTTAAAAATGTTCGTGGATCAATTGCAATGGCGAGAACGATGGATCCTAATTCAGCGACAAGCCAATTCTTCATTAATACTCAAGATAATACGTTCTTAGATTATCCAGGACAAGATGGCTATGGTTATACTGTATTTGGAAAAGTGGTTGAGGGAATGGATGTGATCGACAAGATGGAGAAAGTGAAAACGACTTCAAAAGGGATGCATCAAGATGTCCCCGCTAAACCGATTGTGATTGAAAGTATGAAGTTTGTGGAGAAACCATAAGTTTCCGCTCATTTAGAATTTATTCATCAAGTTCATTCAGCATAGGAGTTTACTATGAAAAAGAAATTAATTTTAGCGCTTAGTGCTACATTATTACTCGCCGCTTGCGGTGATGATAAAGCGAAAGAGGTCACACCTGCCGAGGTTGATGCCAATAGCGTTGAGTTTTCATCTGAGCATACCGCACAAAATTCATTAGATTATGCCGGCGTTTATAAAGGACAATATCCTTGCGCAGATTGTAGTGGGATCGATGTGGAATTAACCTTAGATTATAATGGTAATTATGATCTAAAACAGACCTATTTAGATGTGAAAGGGAAAAATGAGACCTTTAATGAATCAGGTCGTTTCACGTGGAACAAAGAAGGACAAGTTGTAACATTAGAGGGCACCGATGGCGGGCCAGATGGTCAATTACGCTTCTTCGTGGGAGAGAATATCCTTTTCCCTGCAAATAAAGAGGGTAAACGCATCGAAAATGAAGGACCTTTTGATTACAACTTACAGAAAGTATTACCGGAGGGTTAATACTATTTGAAGATACTTTTACAGCGCAAGTAATCAATCTTGATCATCAAAACCATTGTAGATCACGATTATCTCAGTATTGAATATCGGTACTGAATATGGCACTGTTTCTACTGTAGAGTATCGAGTGATTAGCAGGTAGAGGTTTCAAACGACTTTTGGATTCACGTGAAACCTCTCTCTTTTATCCGTTTTGTGACATTCATATGTGACAGTCAATATCAACATATCAACATTAATATAGAAGGATATTCCTATGCTTAAGTTTCACACGACAATGGGTGAGTTTGTTATTACTTTAGATCATGAGAAAGCGCCGATTACAGCCGCTAACTTTGTACAATATGCTAAAGAAGGTTATTTTGAAGGAACGCTTTTTCATCGTATTATCCCTGGATTTATGGTGCAAGGCGGCGGTTTAGAGCCTGGCATGCATAATAAGACGAAAGGTCATCATGAGCCAATTCAAAATGAAGCGGATAATGGTCTTAAAAATGTCCGAGGTTCAGTTGCGATGGCAAGAACGATGGACCCCCATTCTGCAACAAGCCAATTTTTTGTGAACTTAGTGGATAATGATTTCTTAGATCATAAATCACAAACGCCACAAGGTTGGGGCTATGCTGTATTTGGTAAAGTCACTGAAGGTATGGATGTAATCGATGCGATGGCAAAAGTAAAAACATCATCTAAAGCGGGTCACAGAGATGTACCGGTTGAAGATATTATCATTGAGCGGGTTGAAGTCATTGGCGAGTAATGAATTAATCAAACTACGATATTTTTTAAACGTTATCTTGTTACACGCTATTTGTTGTGGATGATTCATTTCTTTGATTCTCAGACAGGAATGACGTGATAAAATAGGGATCCGCATTAAAATCGTAGTAGAGGAGTGAAATATGGATAGGAGTCATCTCGGTGCACAACTGGCACATCATCCTATCTCACTCTTTATCAGTGATATTCATTTAAGTGAGAGTCGTAACGATATCGTTACGGCTTTCTTGCAATTTGTGACAGAGGTTGCACCTAAAGCCGATCGACTCTATATCCTCGGCGATCTCTTTGATTTTTGGGCTGGAGATGATATTGAAACTGCCTTAACGGAAAAGGTTGCAGCGCATCTATCAAAGTTAGCGAAATCCGGTGTTGAGATCTTTTTCTTACCGGGTAATCGTGATTTTGCGTTAGGAAAGCGATATGCTCAACAAGCTCATTTTCATATTCTGCCAACGGAATACCGGCTTATAGTCGAGAATGACAGTGAGGCGAAAGCACTGAATTATCTTAATGATATATCTGATGATATAGATAAGGATATTGATGATTCAAGAGAAAGTGCTGACTGTCTTGCGATTGATTCACCTATTTTACTGATTCATGGGGATGAACTCTGCACTGATGATATCGCGTATCAACGCTATAAAAGATGGATTCGTCAGCCCATGATTTTAAGTTTACTTCGGCGGTTACCAAGAGCTTATCGTTTGCGATTAGCGGATAAGATCCGACAGAAAAGTCGAGATTTGCCTAATAAAGCGATTATTGATGTCAATGAAGATTTTACCGAACACTTTTTCGCAAAAAAGTCGGTATCGACTATTATTCATGGGCATACTCATCGCGCCGGCATTCATCGGTATCGCAATGGACAGGTTCGTGTTGTCTTAAGTGATTGGGATCGAACGGGAGATTATTTAGTACTTGAAAAGGGTCGACTCTGTCGCCATACATTTAAAATAACGAATCAGGGAATGGAAGCGATAAGGTAGCGCTTTGGCTGTATCATTTTACTCTAAAATAGCGTAAGATAACCGATGGTTATGTGAAACCTCTTCACCTCAAAGATTCAAAACAATTAAGAATAAAGAGTAAGTATATGAATTCGATTATGCCTTTTATCCAACAAAACTGGATGTTTGTGGCAGCATTTGTTGTTGTTGTCGTTCTTTTAATTGCCAATGAGATTAACGCTGCTCGTGGTAAAAAGTATCGTATGAGTATTACCGATGCTTTGAGGGAATATAATGATGATAATGCTGTATTTATTGATATTCGCCCGAAAAAGGATTTTAAAAAATTGCATATTCCTAATGCGGTTAACATTCCGACAGCCGAGCTTGAGAAGCAATTAGAGAGTTTAGCGCAATTTGGCGATAAGAAAATTATTGTATATAGCGATACTGATCCACGTGCTAATGAAGCGTGTATTAAATTACGTAAATTGCATCCGAATGCAGCGCTTAATGTGCTTGTAGGCGGTATTGTCGGTTGGCAAGAGGCGAATTTACCTCTTTCTAAAGGTTAAAGGAGTAGAAAATGAAAAAAGTAGAAGTCTATTTTAAAACCACTTGTGGTTATTGCCGTCGTGCATTTGAAGTATTAGCACGTCACAATGTTGAGCCTGTCAAAATTGATGTGGATAGCGATCCAAAACTTTGGGAAGAGTGCCAAAAACGTTCTGGTCGTAATACTGTACCTCAAATTTTCATCGGCGATTATCACGTCGGTGGTTGCGATGATCTAATGATGCTTGAGAAGAAAGGTGAGCTTGATGATTACCTTTCAGGTAAGTTACCTCAGTAATTGTCGTAATAGATAAGAGTGTCGATGCACTCTCACTAAGCAATTTTAAAACGAGGATCATCTATGATGATCCTCATTTATTAAGTTAAAAGGGTTAAAATCCATGAGCGAAACAAATCAAACTAACGAAGTAAACCAAGAGAACCAAGCATCATTTGATATCTTAAGAATCTATACTAAAAATGTCTCTCTTGAATCCCCAAGCACACCTGAAATCTTTAAAATGGAAGTGCAACCAGAAATTCAAATTCAATTGAGTAATGAAGAACGTGAAATCGAGCCAGGTATTCACGAGGTGGCATTAAAAGTCACCGTCACCGCAAAAAGCGAAGATAAAATTATGTTTATCGCTGAAGTTGAGCAAGCGGGTCTTTTCCAATTAGTGAACTTCCCTGCAGAGCAACTACAGGCGATTCGCGGAGGTTATTGCCCCAATATCCTCTATCCTTATGCGCGTCAATCACTTGATAATCTCATCTCTAAAGGGGGATTCCCACCAGTGATTCTTTCACCAATCAATTTTGAAGCAGTCTATGCAGAGCGCCAAGCACAAATGCGTGCAGATGCTGAAAATATGGATGCGTAATGGATTGTTAGGAATTTCTAACATCGAATATTCAGTAGAATACTCTATTGAATAAAAAGAGAGCTGAATGACGATTGAATCATTCAGCTTTTTTGTATTATTAATGAATATTATAGTCAATTTGGTTTAAGAAAAATGGCTTTTAAACAGCTATTGTGTGGTTTTAAAAGAAGATAAAACCTGACTCACCAACACTTGCAAGATGCCGGATAGAACAACTTCCTTGCCTCGATCAGCTGATGCGCCGGCATTTGAATAAGCTTATTTTGAACGGATATTACTATACTATAGTTGCTTTTTAAGGTTGATAAGTCTGAATTCGATTTTTCCAACCGGCAAGCCAACGAGATTCGCCTTTTGCGGGATCTGCGTTATTCACTCGATTCGTTAGTACCTGTTCAGCCGAACGGCGAAAATCAGCGAGGATCGCTTGATCTTTCTCTGCTTTAGTCTGCCCGTTATGAGTGAGTGCCATATTCTCTAATACTTGCATTAAGCCCCAGCCTTCCCCTTGATAGCGCTCATTGGTATTAATACCCTCGCCTTTGAAATTGACATAATCAATGAGTGCATAGAGTCCATTTTGGGCATTCGCCACTTCGTAGAATTTAATCTCTATAAAATCGGGATATTGAGAAACCGCTTTCATTTTACCGAGGGCATTTTGTAATCGTTGGAAGATAAAGAGCGCCTGATAATCTTTGGTATTGGCCAAAAATTGGGTTAATTCTTGTAGCTCACCGCGGGCTTTTGCTTGATTAAAAGCTTCTCGATTAGGCCAAGGGGCGGTCGGATATTTTTGTAGTATCGCCGGTAATGGCACGCCATTTTGTCGTAAAAACGCCACTAAAGCCGGGAAAGTCTCTTCATATTTGTCCCTTTCCCCCGCTTTATACCAAATAAAGTGACCAATCCCGAGTGAAGGGAAATTTTCGCCGACATTCCACGAGACTAGATTTTCTAGTTTCCCTCCAGTTTCATTTTGATAGATCTGTTCCCCAACGCGCGCGAGAGCTTGTTGCGAAATATGGATGGGTTGGGTGGAGGTGGCGGGATTCAAACCTGTCCTATTTTGTGCTGTAACCGGCATAAAAAGCAATGCACTCATCCCTACCGTTATACTCAATAATAGCTTCAGTGAAGTCTTTAATCTCAATCGATGATGGGAATTACGGAGATCTTTACGATCTGAATGTTGCGATATGAATGAGGATAAAAATCGAGTATGTTGTGCCATATCCTACCTTGCTCTGTTCGAAATTAATTTGTGATTGATAGCCGTTATCTTACTTGATCTTGTTATTGCAATCTAGGAGATCACTCGAGAATGATGTAAGAGATCGTTTAAAAATTTAATTCATTGAACAAATAAAGCTTTCTTTTGATATTGATGTTTTGTATATTAAACAAAATTAACTTAATTAATAGAAAAAGTTTAGTGAAAGAGGTTGCGATGATGATACCGGTTGAACATCTTAAGAAAGTAATCAAGGATCGTGGTTTAACACTGCAGCGTGTTGCAGAACAGTGCGATATGACGAAAGGTTACTTGAGTCAATTATTGAATGGCAAGATTCAAAACCCTAGTGCCGTAAAGATGAATGCGCTCTATCAATATCTCAATATTCAACAATCGGATACGCAAAAGCAGAAAGTGGGGCTTATTTTTGGGGCTTTCTATCCACTTCATACCGGACATATCTACCTTATTCAGCGAGCGATTAGTCAGTTAGATGAGTTGCATATTGTGCTTCGTTACAATGAGGCAAGAGATCTGCAAACTTTCGAAGATAGTGCTATGAGCCGGCAACCTACACTGAAGGATCGTCTGCGTTGGTTACTACAGACTTTCAAGTATCAGAAGAATATTCATATTCATTATATTGATGAAGAGAATTTGACGGATTCTGCAAAAGATCAGGCTTTGTGGGCTCAAAAGGTTGCTTATTTTCTCAAATCTCACAATATTCAACCGGATTTGATCTATACAAGTGAATTAGCGGATGAAGTTTTTTATCAAAAATATCTCAATATTCCGACCAAAATTATTGACCCGGATCGAGAATTTATGCCAATTCACGGGGAAGATATTCGCCGGTCGCCACTTGCCCATTGGGAATATATTCCGACAGAAGTTCGCCCCTTTTTCGTGAAAACAATTGCGATTTTAGGCGGAGAATCGAGTGGAAAAAGTATGATGGTCAATAAGTTAGCCAATATGTTTAATACTACAAGTGCTTGGGAATATGGTCGGGAATATGTCTTTGAACATTTAGGGGGCGATGAGCGCGCACTGCAATATTCTGATTACGATCAGATTGCTCTCGGTCACGCGAAATATATCAATTTTGCAGTGAAACACGCCAATAAGATTGCCTTTATCGATACCGATTTTCTCACAACGCAGGCTTTCTGCATTCAATATGAGGGCAAACCGCATCCCTTTGTACAAGCGTTGATTGATAGCTACCGCTTCGATTTAGTGATTCTACTGGATAACAATACCCCTTGGGTGGCCGATGGTTTACGGCATTTAGGGGATAATCAGGTACGTAAAGAATTTCAATCACTTCTCAAAAAATTACTGCGAGAAAATCAGATTGATTATGTGGAAGTCACGAGCGATCAATATGATGAACGATATCTTCAATGTATTGAATTAGTTGAAGAATTGCTTAGAAATGCCCGTTAATCTATGAATTAAATTATCCAATGAGGACGTTACAATGACTTACAATACTCAAGAAGCACCGGTTACATTGACCTCTTCCCCGATAAAGATGAGTCCTTTTTCTCGGGCTGTATTGTCGATCGGTCGCCATAAATCTTACCCTTATATCTGTTTTATTTTAGTAATTGCTTCCTATCTCTATACGGAACCTTTTGCCGAATTTGATTTGCGCTATGGGATTTCGTTTTTTGGCGCGATTACCGGGTTAATCTGTGTGATTTTAATGACCCGAAGAAGTCAGATTGCCAATTACTTTGGTCTACTCTCTACATTTGGTGAAAGTATCGGGAATTTCTTAGGGGGGAATATTGGTGCAGGATTACCCCATATCTACAATTTTAGTACCCACGTGTACGGTGTTATTAATTGGCGCAAAAATCACGATGCGGATGATAAAGTGATTACCCGCTCATTAACGCTCAAGCAGTATCTCTATGTGGCGCTCGCCTTTATCCTGATCTTCCTCTTTAATATTGTGATTACCCGAATGTTAGGGGTAGAGAATACCTTTTGGCAATTGATCCTCAATGGCTTTATCTTTGGGCTAGCCATTCCGGCGCAGACGCTCTTAATGATGCGCTATGATTTTAGTTGGTATCTTTGGGTGTTGATGAATATCTTTATGGTGATTCTCAACTTCTTTGGCCCTGAACCGAATCCTGTTATTGGTGCGCAATATAGTGTTTACCTCTTTAATTCCCTCTATGGATTAGTGGAATGGCGCACCTTTGCAAGAAGTTATGAAGCTGAAAATAGCACTGTTTAATTGCTGCTTAATCTGACCTTAGATAGATATTAAATAGATAGTCACTAGAGATTAAGTGGAGAATGAAAAAGATAGATATTCACTGTTATAAGTGCAATAGTGCTATAATCATCAAAGAATATTGAAATAGATAAATAAAAGATCAATAAAATTGAAAATTCGAATTTATCGTTATTTAAACTCAATATAGGTAGTTGTTTGATCCACTTAATGTAGGAGATAAGAAAATGACAAAAACTAAAGGCGATATCGTTAAAGAAAATATCACTCACGCGGCTGAAAAATTAGGCAATGTGGCTGCGAAGCTGACTGATGAAACGATCCTTAAAAGCCATGAAGCGAAAAGAGCATTAGATGATCAGATTGCAACGCTCAAAGAGAAGCGTGATGCGCTAGCGGATAATGCTGATGAAGCGAGAAGTTCTTTGAATGAGCAGATCGAAGCATTAAAGGCAAAAGCGAAAGAGTTATCCCAATTAGCGAATGATAAAATTCAAAAGATGTAATCAATATTATCAATATCATCGATTGCATTGATACAATCATAAAAACCCCGATAGAATTGATCTTGTCGGGGTTTTTTATGGTTATGGGTTGATGATCTTTGAATGATCTTGAACAGGTCTTGAACGGATCTATCTTCCGGATTGATTAAATCGTGCCATTGTAGCTTGGAATTGTTAATCCCCGTTTTTTCCAGTAGAGAATCAGTAGGAAGCCGGCAACTGCACCGCCTAAATGGGCAAAGTGGGCAATCGGATTCCAAGAGAGATTCATTAAACCTAGAATAATCTCTAAAACGATAATGCCGGGGATAAAGTATTTTGCTTTAATCGGGTAAGGAATAAAGATAATCATCAAGCCTGCATTGGGGAAGAACATCCCAAAGGCGATCAATACACCATAGATCGCGCCTGAAGCACCCATCATCGGCCGGAGATATTCACTCACTAAATCCATTAAAATGGGCACACGATTAATAATCTCACTGCCGGTAATATTGCCTAGCGCATCCATTTTGATTGAACCGGTAATTTGCGCCAATATTTCAGGGGAAATGCCGAGTGTTGTGATTACATTCTCTTCGAGGTTGTGAATAGAGAAATAACTCTGCGCATTAAAGAGGATAAAGGAGCCAAATCCCGCCACAAAATAGAGAATTAAGAAGCGTTTCGTTCCTAAAATCCGCTCAATCATTCCCCCAAACATAAAGAGTGCAAGCATATTAAAGAGTAGATGAGAGATACCCGCGTGGATAAAGAGATGGGTAAAAGGTTGCCAGAAATGAAAGAGGGGCGAACCGGGATAATAACTGCCGAGAATATAGCTTAAATCGGTGATCTCAAGATAAGAGAGGAGCAGTGTGAGGATAAACACCCCGACATTAATGAAAATCAATGAACGGGTCGCTATGGGAAGCTCTTTTAGCATAAAAAATCCTTATATACGCTGAAAATAGGATGGCAAATCAAGTCGTTCAGTAGAGACGTAATTTTAGTGTCATTTTATCATAGAATCCCTTTGGGCAATGATTTGGGAATCGCCGATTCTCTGATAGACTAATGAATCGTCTAAGATCGATCTAGCCTAATCGTTAGGCGATACTATTGTTATAATCATTTTCCCCACTTTGTCGCAAAAGGTTCTATATTTATGACACAGATTAAAGATAACGCAACACAACTCCCTTGGATTCGTTATGATCGTAATCCTTATGGTGTACCGTTGTTAGATCTTCGTCCTATTACATTTCAACTTGCGAGTGATGTGGGAGAAGTCGCACTTAAACATTTGGACAGTTATAGTTTAGAGGATGGTGCAACCTTTAGCGGATTATTGCCGGGGGAATCGCCGGAGAATCGTGGCAATGATGATGAGAATAATGGTGGTACTGACAAGAGCGATACGAATAAGGGCGATGGGAATATCGGAAGCATCATCGAAACGGTATCTGTAGAGACAATTCGACGAGTTCCTTGTGAACTCTCTTATGAGACGGTTGAAAAACTCTATCCCGGCTCGCTCTTTGTACCACAAACGCCGGAGGATCGTTGGGCGATCTTCTTCGATGGGCGTTATATCTACTTTGTGCGCAGTTGGTCCCGGCAATTAGTGGCAAGGGCAAAGGTGGAACTTGAACCTCATCAGCTCTTAATTACGGAGATTGAAGGTGCGATTTTAGAGGAGTTTGAAACAGAGAATCAGACCATTGCGCTAGTGAATTTCCTGATGTTAAGTCATGTATTAGGCGAGAGTGCGCCGGTCCCTCTGCTCAATGAACTTGAATCTGATCCTAATCGCGCGGCTGTTTGGGCATTTGCTTTTTGTGGCCATAAAGCCAAAGTCGGTGTCTTTGCCGAAGATGCTATTTTCCCGGCGCAAGGGGGCATTATTCGTTCAACAACCGCTTACCATATTGCCATTGCCAATGATGACAAGGAGAGCGTGAAGCTCATTCTCTCTCGAAATTGGGTTGATCCCAATGTGATCGCACAAGATGGCTTTACCCCGATTCATTGGGCGCTCTATACCGATCATTTTGAGATGATGGAACTTTTAGCCGATAAAGGTGTGGATATCAATGCTTATTCCTTGTCACAAACAACGCCCTTGATGGATGCGGTTGAATTGCGTTCAGAGAAAGGGGTCAATGCGTTATTAACACTCGGCGCTCATCCCCAATTAAAGGATCAACTCGGTTTTACGGCACTGCATCGAGCAAGCGCTATGGGTGAACTCAATATTGCTAAAGCACTTCTGTTAGCGGGGAGCGATCCTTATCACGCCAATAAAGCCGGTATTACCGCCATTGATTTAGCCAAAGAGAAAGGCAATAGTGCAATGCTTGGGTTACTTTCAGAGCAGGCTTAATGTTTTACTGTATTTCGATGATTAATGCAGGTATATCATAGATGAAAGGCAGTGCTATACTAGAGAGCATTTTTAGGTATGATTTTAAGAGTATTATATTTAACAACCTGGTTAGAGGATAAAGGATGCGACTAAGTGCTTATGAAGTGATGCCGGCATTAGCAAAACATGGCAGTAAAGTCTCGGCGCTATTAGCGGCTGGCGATGAGCCTTATTTAGTCTTGAGCTTAATGGATCAAGCACGTGCCTTTTGTCGGGAAGCAGGGTTTACCGAACGGGATCTCTTTGAGATTGATGCCAAATTTGATTGGAACCTTTTTACCGAAGCGACACAATCGCTCTCGCTCTTTTCTGAGAAAAAGATCATTGAGTTACGCTTTAATCATCTTCCTGATCGTAAGGCGCAAACGGCATTAGAGTCCTATTTTTCTCATCCTGAACCGGATCTTTTTCTGTTGATTTCTACACCGCAATTAAAATCAGCACAGCAGAAAACTAAATGGGTAACGGCAATCGATAAGGCCGGAATCGTGGCTTTTCTCTATCCGCCAAGAGTGCATGAATATCCTGGTTGGATCTTTAATGAAGCGAAACGCCGAAATTTGCATCTTGAGCGGGAAGCCGTTGAGCTATTAGCGCAAAATAATGAGGGAAATCTCTTCTCGGTGATTCAAGAGTTAGATTATCTTGCGCTCTATTACGGGGATCAATCAATTTCAGAAGTACATCTCAAGGATGCATTAACGCAGAGTTCGAAATTTATTGCTTTTGATTTAAGTGATGCCATTTTAGAGGGCGATATTGCGCGTATTCATCGAATTATTAGCGCCTTCGAGGAGGAGAATGAGTCGGCTGTATTAGTCAATTCATTACTACAAAAAGAGGTGGCGACGCTTCGGGAGATGCTACTTAATCTGCAAGCAGGACAGAGTATGCAACAAGTGCTCTCAAAAGTTTGGCGTAATAAACAACCGCTCTATCAACGTGCTTTATCACGAATTAGTTTACCGTTGATTAAAAATGTGATGAAGATGATGGTACAGATCGATCAAGCGACTAAAGGACAACTGAAAGAGAATCCTTGGAATGCACTTCGGCGTGTGGCTTTTGCACTGTCAGGGGAACGTCTACTCTCACTAAGCGCTGTTGCCGTTGTTCGCTAGTGATGGTGTCATCGTCCCGTCTAAAATTCTCTAGTCACAGAATATTATAGTAAATCTGATTTAAGATAAATGGTGTAATCACGAGCATTGCTATTATAGAAAACCCTATCTTCCACTATTTATATTGGGTAAATAGATGGATCAGATAGGGTTTTGGTACATCAGAGATTAACCCTATTGAGATATTTATTGAGAATATTTATCGGGATATTACTTGGCAACATTGCCGGCAATATTGAGCACATCCCAAGTGCGGGCAAAAGGTGGCGCGTAGATAAAGTCCATAAAGCCAAGCTCATCTACAGTTAAACCACTATAAATGGCAACCGCTAAGGCATCTACACGATGTACCGCACCGCCTAGATAAGCACCACACATCTGTCCCCCTAAAATAACGCGTGTTTTGGCATCATAGATCAGTTTTACCCAGATATCCGTTTGGGGTTGCACATAATCAGTATGATTTTTATCTTGGATAAAGACAGTTTTGTAATCGAGTCCAAGGGCTTTTGCTTCCTCTTCACCAATACCTGTACGACCTGCTTCTAGATTAAATGCCCGAATACCACTTGATCCTAAAGTGCCTATAAAGGGGCGAGGTCTACCCGCCATGGTATCACCGACTAAACGACCAAGTTTATTAGCCGTTGTGGCAAGTGGAAGATAACGATCGCCGGCAATACGATGTTGTACGGTGGCACAATCACCGGCAGCATAGATATCGGTTTGATTGGTTTGGCATAGATCATCAATGATAATGGCCCCTTGCGGCGTCATGTCGATCACACCTTGGAGAAACTCGGTATTGGGTTTAAACCCTGTGGCTAACACAACTAAATCCGCAGCATAACGACCTTGATTCGTGATAACGTGGCTGACTTTGCCGGTAGCCTCTTTTTCAATTTCGATGACCCGTTCTTCCGTACGAAGATTCACCCCTTTTTGTCGAAGTTCCGCTTCTAGGAGCGGTGTAATTTCGGCATCAAATGTTTTTTCGAGAATACGAGGTGCAAACTCAATAAGCGTGACATTTTTGCCGCGCTCTTGAAATGCTTCTGCCGCTTCAACACCGATAAATCCACCCCCAATAATGACCACATTTTGTGTATGAGGTAAACGTTCAACGAGCGCTTTCGCATCATATCGAGAATGCATTGTATAAACGTGTTCGGCATCTAAACCGGTAATCGGCGGAACACTAGGGGAAGCGCCTGTTGCGATGAGGAGCTTATCAAAAAGAAATTGAAGAGTCTCATCTGTTTGGAGATTGCGAGCCGTTACGCTTTTTTGTTCAGGGTCAACCTTAATAGCTTGATGAAAGCAACGAATATCAATGCCTGTTTTTAGAAAATCTTCTAAGGGGCGCGCAGTCATCTGCTCAATATTGGTAAATTCTCCAGCAACAAAGTAAGGGATACCACAGGAACCAAAGGAGACTACATCGCTCTTTTCAAGTACAGTGATCTTTGCGGATTTGTCCGATTTTTGAATTCTGACAGCCGCAGACATTCCGGCTGCATTTGCCCCTAAAATTAGATAATTCATTTTATTTCACCTCTAGCCATATTTCGGTAACAATTCGCCCCTTGAAAGGGGCGATTCTGATTGAATATTTTTATTTAAGTTTTAACCTATTTCCTTAGTGTACTCTTTTAGAGTCACGTAGAAGATCAATATTATGCTATTCCATTAATCCATATGATATTAATCCATATGATCATCTGTTAAGTTTTCTAAGGTTGCATTGGGATCATTAAAGACTTCCATATTCATCGTACCCACCTCTCTATCTGTCGCCACAGCTGCAGTTAAGGTGCCTGATACGTTTGTTAATGTCCGCGCCATATCGATGATTGGGTCAATCGCTAATACCATACCAATTAGTGGGAAGTACTCTGCCATATTCATCCCTGATAAGACGATTGTTGCCGCAACGGTAGCTGTACCTGGAATACCTGCAATACCGATAGAGCCGATGACCACAACAATAACCATCATGACATAGAACTGTAGATCTGTCTCAATCCCGACCATGTGGGCGACCATGACGGCAATCAGTGCAGGGAAGAAACCAGCACAACCATTCATCCCCATGGTTGTTCCTAAAGAACCCACAAGGTTAGCGGTACCATCATTAACCCCCATACGAGCTGTTAAGGTTGAAATGGTCATCGGTAAAGTTCCGACTGATGAACGGCTAGTGAAGCCCATTAACCATACGCCTAATGATTTTTTCACAAACATCACCGGAGAGACACCATGGATCGCAACGATAATAATATGAACGATGACCATAACAATCATAGCAATATAGACGGCTAAGACGAAACTAGATGCTTCAATAATCGCCGGAATACCATTTGAAACAATTGTATTCGCAAGCAATGCAATCACTGCATAAGGCATGAATTTAATAATGGTCATTGCCACAGACATCACAATTTTATAGAAACCTTGCATGAAGAGTTTAAAAGCACCGATGGCTTCAGGATTCTTTTTCTCCATACGGTTTGCCGCAATTCCAAGTAGGGCTGAGAAAATCACTAAACCCACGATATTCTCAGTATTCATTGCTGAAACGATATTACTTGGAATGAGGCGGATAAAGGTATCTACAAGATTGGTATATTGTTTTGCAGTTGCGGTGGTTGCGATCTCAATATTGGTTTGATTTTCACCAAGACTAAAGATATTCGCGAGAATAATGCCCACGATACAGGCTATTCCCGTAGTGAATAGTAACCAGAAGATCCCTCTAAAAGCAATTTTCGGTAGATTCTCTTTACCTGCAAAGTCGATGATGACTTTTACAATCGATACAAAGATCAGTGGAATAACGAGCATTCGGATAAAGGCGATAAAGGCGCGTCCAAAGAGTCCGTACCAGACGGAAGTTTCCCTCATCCAAACAGATGGGTTATCTGGGAAACCTGCCACAAGTTGAATCACTAAACCAAGCACAGCCCCTAAAATAAGGCCTACAAGCATACGCATTGAGAAGGTCATCTTTCTATTTTGGAGCTGCTTCATAATGTAGAAACAGATTAGAAGAATAAAGATACAGACCAACGTTTGATAGTGTGTAATGGCAAGGAATTTATCAAAGAAGGTCCCTTCAAATATTGGGCCAGAATCGAACACGTTCATAAGTTTACCCCTAAAGAAGTTGAAGAAGTGAAATTAAAAAAAGTGAAGCTTAAGTGGTGAAATTGAAAAGAGCGTCACGTGAAATAACTAAAATCAGTCAGTTAATCAGTGATCTTGTTGTGACACTATTTCTTATTCACCATAATTTGTAGAACTTGTGTATCTACTTGTTGCATACTGCCGCTTGCTAAAGCGCATAAATTATCAATAGAATCATCGACATCATCACTGACGATTCCCTCTTGGCCTGTTACGCCGGTATTGTCTAATGCCATTAATACCGCCTTAAATGCAGAGCCTACAGAGGTGGAAACTTTCATAGCACAGCTATTTGCAGCGCCATCACAGATCATGCCGGCTAGATCCCCCACCATGCTCGAAACTGCTCGGCTAATCGGTTCATATTCACCTTTGCCTAAGAGATAAGCCATACCTGCTGCCGCACCCATTGCTGCTGTGGTAACGGCGCAAAGCGCAGACAGACGGGGTAATTTATCGTGGATATAGACCGCCATTAAGTGCGAGAGCATTAACGCACGAGCCCGATTTTCAGGTGAAGCATCGATAAAATCAGCAACCACTACCACCGGCATTGTTGCTGTAATGCCTTGATTACCAGAACCTGAATTACTCATAGCTGGTAATGTCGCACCTCCCATTCGGGCATCCGCCGCAGCAGTTGAACGAATCAGTACTTTGGTGAGGAGATCATCGGCAAGGAAACCATTTTCCATCTGCCGTTTTAACGTGGCGCCGATATGAAGGCCATAACTATTCTTGAGCCCCTCTTGAGACAGGGCATCGTTCAGTTTTTCGGCTTGTAGAATAAATTGAATCTCTTCAAAGGGTACATTACTCACAAACTCAAAGAGATCATGAGTATTAATCCCGTCAAAGGAGTAAGCGCTACTCTCTTCTTGTCCGACCTCTTCAATCTCTTCAAAGAGAATCTGATCATCTTTTTGAATGAGAATGACATGGGTATGGGAATCAGCAATGGCGACTTTGACGCTATGATCGCCTGAAACAACAGTTGATTCGGCATAGAGGAGTTTCGGTTTTGGTGAGATACTGACGGATACCTTATTCTCTTCTAATAGCTTTTTCCCGGCAGCGACTAACTCTGGTGTTAAGGTCGAAAGTACTTCAAGCCCCGCTTCATGATCGCCCCCGAGAGCCCCAACCGCAGCTGCAATAGGTAAACCTTGCATTCCTGTGCCGGGAACCGTTACGCCCATCCCATTTTTCATTAAGTTAGGAGAGACTTTAGCATCGATATAATCGATCTCACCCTCGAGATGAGAGGCTGCAATAGCAGAGGCTAAAGCGAGTGAAATGGGTTCCGTGCAGCCTAAAGCAGGTAAGACCTCTTTTTTGACCGCTTTGAGCATTTCGATCCATTTTTGATTGTCTCGCATAGCAATCTCCTCAATAATGCGATGGATTTGTATGAAACCTTTTAGGGTATAGTTTCACATTTTTTATCAGATTCATGGGGTTATGTAAGGTTGCTTAATTCCAAATGAGGAAAGCTACTTCACATAATCATTCTTGTAATAAGATATTGAAAATTTATCACGATTATTATCAATAATAAAAACTCATTATATTATTTGTGATGAGGGTCAATTATTGTCTATTTTCTAGAATATAAATATTTTTTATAATTGTTTTGTTTCAATGGGTTATTGTTGTTTATAGTGAGTTTTAGTTTTGAAAAAATAACGATTTCTATTGCAATATTGGTGATGAATCCTTATTACTGAAAAGTATTTGCTTGGGGAATTATTCCGTTAAAATCTATCCTGATGAAAATAGGGATAGATTGACTCAATAATCTTATAAAAATAAATAAAATCAATCATCTATATTATTGAATGTTTCAAAGTTAAGATATTGTGTATGATCTTATTGTAAGTTTATAGGGACTTATTTTAAATAAATGCTCACTGATAATCCTACCGAGCGGTTATTGGCCGGGAGATCTTCTAAAGATGATCCGATAATTTCATTAATTAACGACTAATTAGAGTTTTATTAGTGTCACATTGAGAATTTATGAGAATTGCATAGTGAGAATAGATCGTAATATTTCAGCAATCATTCTGATTTTGGGACTATGTTTTTAGGGGAAAAGGACATAAAATTACAAGCTGAGTGATCAATGAAATGATCAATGGGATCTATAAGAGAGACGAAGAAGAGAGGATACATGCAGGAGATAATAGAGAAGCATGAGGGACAAGAGAGCATTGATGAGAGCTTAAAAGCATTATTAGAAGCGATCTTGATGGCTTCAGAAGTACCGCTATCCCTGCGGGAAATTTTATCCATTTTAGAGAGTGAAGCATACGGTGAGAGTGATATTATTCGCGCGCTCTTTGAGTTAGAGCACCATTATCGTCAAGCAAAAGGGGGGATTGAATTAGTCGAAGTTGCTTCCGGTTGGCGTTTTCAAGTGCCAGAGCGTTTTGCACCTTGGGTCGGCAAGCTCTTTGAAGCAAGGCAACAACGTTATAGTACCGCCTTTTTTGAAACTATTGCCTTGATTGCTTATCAACAGCCTGTGACCCGCGGTGATATTGAAGCTGTTCGTGGCGTCGCGGTCAATAGTAATATTATTAAAACCTTAGAAGATCGGGAATGGATTAAGGTGGTAGGGCGCAAAGAGACGCCGGGACGGCCGATTCTTTATGGAACGACAGAGCAGTTTTTAGATGACTTTAATCTCAAATCTCTCAAAGAATTACCGCCCTTACCAGAATTAGAAACCCTCTTCAAAGAGCTTGCCGGTGAGGAAGAGGATCTTGTGATTTAATCCTCTATATTTGATCTTCTATAATGTCTCTATAAGTTATACTCAAGGAACATTGCTTGATCAGTTTTACCCATCGTTAGGGAATATCTTCTGACAGCATTGTTTTTTGCTTTATAATAACCCCTTAATTTACCTATAAAATGAGTGATTATGTTTAGACCTTTACCGCTTTTTATCGGCTTACGTTATACCGCCGCTAAACGCAAAAATAATTTTATCTCGTTTATCTCTTTTGTCTCAATCGGAGGGATTGCGCTAGGCGTAATGACGATGATTGTGGTGTTATCGGTGATGAATGGTTTCCAAAAAGAGGTGGCTGAACGCAGTATTGCGATGGCTTTTCATAATCAAATTCTCAATGATCGCACAGGTCATATTGCTGAATGGGAAGCATTGATTCCGATAGCAAAAGCAGAGGATAACGTGATTGGGGGTGCGCCTTTTATTGAAGGGCAGGGCTTGATTAATGCCTCAGGATTGATGTTGCCCGTTCAAGTCTATGGTGTTGATCCACAATATGAGGCAGAAGTATCGCCGATTGCAAACACGATTACCATTCAAGATGATAATGGACAGCTGACAGAAGGGACTTTTGATATTCTCTCAACACAACCCTTTGGAGTGATGATTAGCCAAGATATGGCCAATCGCTTAGGGGTGCGTATCGGCGATTATATTTCCCTGATTACCTCGGATATCAATGTCACTGTAGCCGGCGCAACCCCGCGGATGAAGCGCTTGAAAGTGGTGGCGCTCTTTAGAGCCGGCGTGTATGAATATGATATTAGTAATATCTTTGTGAATCTTAAAGATGCAGGGATTCTCTACCGTTTACCGAAAGAGAGTGTGACCGGTGTTCGCTTAAAATTAGCCGAGCCGATGAAAGCGAGAGAAACCGCCTTTTATCTACAAACTAAATTACAAGATCGCGCCCAAATGCAATTGCAACATCAAGGGGGGAATGAGGGTAATAATGCTGAAGAATCTTACTCTGTCTATACGTGGGTGAACCAATTTGCGGCGCTCTTTAAGATGATTGAGATTGAAAAGATCTCGATGTTCCTTATTATGAGTATGATTGTCGCGGTTGCTGTATTTAATGTGGTATCAATGCTCGTAATGGTGGTAACCGAGAAACGTTCAGAGATTGCGATTTTGCGAACTTTAGGTCTACCCCCTCGGAAAATTATGGCGATCTTTATGGTACAAGGCACCTTTATTGGGTTCTTTGGTGCGGTCATTGGGATTATTTTAGGGTTACTTATCGCCCTTAATGTGGCGGATATTGTCCATTGGATTGAGCATTTAGTGGGTAAAACACTCTTTGAACCTAGTATTTATCCCATTTCAGAAATCCCGTCGATAGTTCTCTTCTCAGATGTGGCAACGATTGCTGGTATTGCTTTCTTATTAGCAAGCTTAGCCACACTCTATCCTGCTTGGAAAGCATCAAGAACGCAACCCGCGGAGGCGTTACGCTATGAGTAAATTATTATCCTCGCCACTTTCAGTGGCATCATCTGCTTCAAATGAGATCGTGCTTGATGTAGAGAAGATCTCAAAAGTCTTTATTGATCAGAAAGAGGAGATTGCGATCTTTAAAGATTTGAGTTTTCAAATTCATAAAGGGGATCGTATTGCGATTGTCGGCGCTTCGGGTGCGGGTAAGAGTACTTTGATGCACGTGATCTCAGGGCTTGATAAACCTACAAGCGGTGAAATCTATCTTAACGGACACCATTTTAACCGGGAATCTGAAGCGAAGCGGGGCTATCTGCGTAATGAGTATTTGGGTTTTATCTACCAATTTCACCATCTATTGCCGGAGTTTACGGCGCTTGATAATGTGGCATTGCCCCTAGTGATTGGTGGCGGTCATATTCAGGCGGCAAGAGCGGAAGCTGAAGTGTTATTAGGACGAGTAGGGCTTTCTCACCGTTTAAGTCATCGCCCGGGTAAACTCTCCGGTGGTGAGCGGCAACGGGTTGCCATTGCGCGGGCTTTAGTGACTAAGCCGGCGGCAGTACTTGCAGATGAACCGACGGGGAATTTAGATGAAGATAATGCCCATGCGATTTTTGATCTGATGTGTGAAATTAATGATGAGGTAGGAACGGCCTTGATTGTTGTTACGCACGATCTATCGCTTGCACGAAAAATGGATCAGTGTTGGCAATTAAAGGATCTACAGCTTAATCCCATTACGGGTTTTTAAGGCAATTGGATATCTATTCACCAATGTTGATATGGCTAGATTGATATAGCGAGATTGATATTGTTTGAACGATATGGCACGTTATTATTCATGATTTATGATGAATCCTTTATTGGATAATTGATTAAGGAAAAAAGATGGAGTGGATCACACAGTTTATAGATATTTTTCTGCATATTGATCGCTATCTTGAAGTGATTGTTGCGGAATATGGGTATTGGATCTACGCTATCTTAATCTTAGTGGTATTCTGCGAAACGGGGCTCGTTGTCACGCCATTTTTACCAGGAGATTCGTTACTTTTTGCGGCCGGGGCACTTGCGGCGATTGGTGCTATGAACATTTGGATATTATGGGGAACGTTACTGATTGCGGCGATTCTCGGTGATGCGGTTAATTATCAAATCGGCAAACACCTGGGGGTTAAGCCTTTTAAACCTGATGCAAAGATTTTTAAGCTCAAATATCTTGAAAAAACGGAAGCCTTTTATGAACGGCATGGGGGTAAAACGATTATTTTGGCGCGTTTTATCCCGATAGTGAGAACCTTTGCCCCCTTTGTTGCGGGTGCAAGTCAGATGTGTTATCGTCGATTTGGCTTTTATAATGTGACGGGAGCCTTGCTTTGGACAACGAGTATGTTAGGCGCAGGTTTCTTCTTCGGCACTATGCCGGTTGTGAAAGAGAATTTCTCATTAGTGGTGATTGGTATTGTGATCATCTCGGCACTGCCTATTGGAATTGAAATTTTAAAGGCAATGTGGGCGCGTTCAAGAAATAAAGTTGCACGAAAAGATAATAAAGCATAAACTTTCCGCTAATATAGATTTTCTATACAGATTTTTTATACAATTTTCTTTTCGCCCTTTTTGAGTTATGTGCAAGTTTAAAATTAAAAGACTTGTTGAGAAAAGGCTGTTCGGGCATCTGTATCGCCCTCTTATCACCCATTATTGATCTATCAGATTCTAACGTCGTTTAGAACCCTTTTTATATATTTAATAAATATCTACCATCAATCTATGAATCTAACAGAATTAAAACAGAAAACCGCGCAAGAGCTCGTTGATATTGCTGAAGCTATGGATATCCAAGGGTTAATGCGTGCTAAAAAGCATGAATTAATTTTCGCTATTTTACAAGCACAAGCTGAGAAAGGGGGCGAGGTCATCGGTGATGGCGTGCTTGAAGTCCTCAATGATGGCTATGGTTTTCTACGGGGCGTAGATAGCTCTTTCTTAGCAGGTCCTGATGATGTGTATATCAGCCCCTCACAAATCCGCCGTTTTAATCTTCGTACCGGCGATACTGTTTCCGGTGTCATTCGTGCGCCGAAAGATAATGAAAAATATTTTGCGCTCGTGAAGGTCAATGAGATCAACTATGAGCCGGTAAGTCAAAATCGCCGGAAAATTGCGTTTGAAAATTTAACACCGATCCATCCGGATCAACCACTCAAAATGGAACTTGGGAATGGTTCTAGTGAAGATATTACCGCAAGAATGATCGATATCGTTGCACCGATTGGTAAGGGGCAACGAAGCATGATTGTGGCGCCGCCGAAAGCGGGTAAAACCATTATGATGCAAAATATCGCCCAATCAATTGCGATTAATCATCCTGAAGCCTATCTGATGGTTCTTTTGATTGATGAGCGTCCTGAAGAAGTCACAGAGATGCAACGTCTTGTTAAAGGGGATGTGGTCGCTTCAACCTTTGATGAGCCGGCACTTCGGCATGTTCAAGTAGCCGAAATGGTGATTGAAAAAGCGCGCCGCTTGGTGGAACATGGTCGCGATGTGGTGATCCTACTTGATTCGATGACCCGTCTAGCAAGAGCTTACAATACAGTTGTACCTTCTTCAGGAAAAGTATTATCAGGAGGGGTAGATGCGAATGCGCTTCACCGGCCTAAGCGTTTCTTTGGTGCCGCGCGAAATATTGAAAATGGCGGAAGCCTAACGATTATTGCTACGGCGATGATTGATACAGGTTCGAAGATGGATGAAGTGATCTTTGAAGAATTTAAAGGAACGGGTAACTCGGAGATTCAACTTGATCGCCGTATTGCTGAGAAACGGATCTTCCCGGCGATTAATGTCAATCGTTCAGGAACCCGTCGTGAAGAGCTCTTGATGAATCCTGAAGAGCTACAAAAAATGTGGATTTTACGCAAATTAATTCATCCGATGGATGAGATTGAAGCGGCTGAATTTGTGCTTGATCGAATGAAAGAGACAAAGACAAATGCTGAATTCTTCCAAATGATGAAAGGCTAAGATATCCCGCTCAAAAAGGGTAGACAGTTGCCTGATATTGAGCTGACAAAATCTTAAAAATTTGCAAAGAGTGGGGGATTGCAGTAAAATTCCCCTCTTGATTATTTTTTAAATACATTAAGCTGAAGGTTGACGAATCTTTCCGGCGTATTTAAAGAGTAGCTTCATAACATTAATTAATGGATAAACTAACTATGTCAAAAGAAAATCAAATTAACTATCGCCCTGTTGTGTTCCAAGATGCATCAAGCGATTTTGCAATTTTAACGCGTTCAACAATCAAAACTAAAGATACAATCAAATGGGAAGATGGTAACGAGTACCCATTAGTGCGTATGGAAGTGACTTCTGCATCACACCCATTCTTCACAGGTCAACAAAATATTCTTGACGCTGAAGGTCGTGTTGATCGCTTCCGTAAAAAATACGGTCGTTAATAGGAATTGTATTCCTCATGACTGGCAGATTGTTAATAAACAACGCAGTACTATTTTAGAGTTAGAAAGGCATCTCTTAGAGATGCTTTTTTTTCGTATCCCAAAAGTCTCAATATCCTAAAGTAACCTTGCGAATTATAGTAAATGGATTTAAGAAAAATGGTTTTTAAACAGCTATTGTGGGGTTTTAAAAGAACATAAAACCTGACTCACCAACACTTGCAAGATGCCGGATAGAACAGTTTTCTTGCCTCTATCAGCTGATGCGCCGGCATCTAAATAAGCTTATTTTGAACTGATATTACTATACAACGATTTTGACTGTTATGAGCTTTAATAAGAATAAGCAAAACGGTCATCTATTTATGTGCATAAAATAGGGAGATCATCATTATGCTTAAATCGATCATTCAACAAATGCTCTTTAAAATTGATCCTGAGAAATCACATCATCTCTCATTTTGGGGCATTCGTGCTTTGACAGCGATTCCCTTTCTAACACAGTTAGTGCTTGGCAAACAGACGGCCTCTCATGATCCGCGTTTGGCAAAGACGATTTGGGGGCTATATTTTCGTCATCCTGTAGGGCTTGCTGCCGGATTTGATAAAGATGCGAAGCTTTATGGTGCGCTAGGGAAACTTGGCTTCTCTTTTATAGAAATTGGCACGATTACACCGAAAGGACAACCAGGTAACCCCCGTAAGAGACTTTTTCGATTAGTGGAAGATCAAGCGATTATTAATCGAATGGGGTTTAATAATGATGGCGTCGATGCCGCGAAACTTCGGCTCTTAAAACGGGATCATCAGTTGATTATTGGGGGTAATATCGGGAAGAATAAAACGACCCCGAATGAAGAGGCGGTCAATGATTATCTGATCTGTTTTGAAACGCTTTTTGATGTGGTGGATTATTTTGTGGTAAATGTGAGTTCGCCCAATACCCCTGATTTGCGCGCTCTACAAGAGAAAGAGCCGTTATTGCATCTACTAAAAACCTTGCAGAATAAAAATCAAAGTTATGATCAGCCCAAACCGATTCTCTTAAAAATCGCGCCGGATCTCTCAGAAGATCAGCTTTGGGAAATCGTTGAGATTGTGTTAGAGGCTAAAATTGCCGGCATTATTGCAACCAATACGACGATTGATAGAGAAGGGTTGCAGTCAGCGGGTAGAGCGGAAACGGGTGGTTTAAGCGGGGCACCTTTAACTGCTCGCTCATTAGAAGTGATTCGGTTTTTAGCGAAAGAGAGTCAAGGCGCATTCCCTATTATTGGGGTAGGGGGCATTATGTCGGCACAAGATGCCTTAGATAAGCTTGATGCCGGCGCTTCACTCGTGCAACTTTATACTGGTTTTATCTACGAAGGTCCTGCTTTAATTGAGGAAATAAACCAAGCTTTACTAGACCGATTAGAAAATTGAATAGCCCACTCAGCAGTTTATCTATTTTAAATTCCTACTATATGTACTACTATGGATGGAATATATGATTTATCTCAAGTTTGAGTTTTTTTATAAAAGTATGCTAGCACTCACTATTTTTCGAAGTAGAAGTTGTTTTCTATGCAGAAGGATAGGGACTGACTAGTCGGAGGATTATTAGTATGAGCAAAAAAGATACAGTGACCTTTATTAACAATAGAACCGGGGTAGAAGCAGATTTCCCTATTCTTGATTCTGTGTATGGCAATTCTGTGATCGATATCGCCAAACTCAATAAAGAGATGTCGATGTTCAGTTATGACCCAGGCTATGTTTCAACAGCAAGTTGTGAAAGTGCCATTACTTATCTCGACGGTGAGAAAGGGGAGCTCCTCTATCGTGGTTATCCAATTGAGCAATTAGCAGCGAAGAAAGATTATCTTGATGTTGCTTACTTACTTTGGAATGGTGAGTTACCAGATGCATCTCAATCGAAAGAGTTCAAAGAGATCATCATGACCCATTCATTGATGCATGAGAACATGAAACGCTTCTTACAAGGTTTCCGCTATGATTCTCATCCTATGGCGATGTTGGTAGGTTCAGTGGCCTCAATGGCGGGATTCTATCATGATAAGATGAATATCTTTGATCCTGAGCACCGCATGATTATTGCACATCGCTTGATCTCAAAAATGCCAACGATTGCTGCAGCTTGCTATAAACATGGAAAAGGTCAACCGATTCGTTATCCTCGCAATGACCTCTCTTATGCCGGTAACTTCTTGCAAATGATGTTCTCAACACCTTGCTCTGATTATGAGATTGATCCTGTTGCAGAGAAAGCAATCGATATGCTCTTTACACTTCATGCTGACCATGAGCAAAATGCATCAACTTCAACTGTACGTCTTGCAGGCTCTTCAGGTGCGGATCCATTTACGGCAATTGCTTCAGGGATCGCTTCACTTTGGGGGCCATCACATGGCGGTGCAAATGAAGCTGTATTGGTAATGCTTGAAGAGATCGGCTCAGTGAGCAATATCGATAAATATGTGGCAAAAGCGAAAGATAAAGATGATCCATTCCGTTTAATGGGCTTTGGGCATCGTGTTTATAAAAACTTCGATCCACGTGCACGTATCATCAAAGGTATTGCTGATCAAGTATTGGCAAAATATGGTAATGATCCATTGATGGAAATTGCAGTTCGTTTAGAAGAAATTGCATTGAAAGATGAATATTTTGTTGAACGTAAACTCTATCCAAATGTGGATTTCTACTCAGGTATTATCTACAAAGCATTAGGTATTCCTGTAGAGATGTTTACCCCAATGTTCGCAATTGCACGGACAAGTGGCTGGATTAGCCATTGGGCAGAGATGATTGCAGATCCTAATATGAAGATTGGCCGTCCACGTCAACGTTATATTGGTCCTAAAATTCGTGATGTAAAATAAGTTTTGGTGAGTCCAATTTGATATTTCATCAAGAACAATAAATAATAGGGGGTGTAGCGACTTTGTAGCTATGCCCTCTGATTTTTTCAATAATAACTATTTGGAGATATTATATGTCAGCAATTAACTCGATTATCGCAAGAGAAATCTTAGATTCACGTGGCAATCCAACAGTTTGGGTTAAAGTAACTTTAGATTCAGGCATTTCGGGTGAGGCGGCAGTTCCAAGCGGTGCATCAACCGGTGCTAAAGAGGCTGTAGAGCTTCGAGATGGCGATAAAAAACGTTACGGCGGTAAAGGTGTGTTGCAAGCTTGTAGTAATGTCAATGGTCCTATTTTTGAAGCATTAAAGGGCATTGAAGTCTCAGATCAGAAAAAAATCGATGAGATCTTAATCAAGTTAGATGGCACCGATAATAAGTCTAAATTAGGCGCAAATGCGCTATTAGGGGTATCACTTGCTTGTGCACATG
Source organism: Ignatzschineria larvae DSM 13226 (assembly GCF_038500265.1). Classification (NCBI taxonomy): domain Bacteria; kingdom Pseudomonadati; phylum Pseudomonadota; class Gammaproteobacteria; order Cardiobacteriales; family Ignatzschineriaceae; genus Ignatzschineria; species Ignatzschineria larvae. The sequence continues at coordinate 2,402,790 of NZ_CP150637.1, forward strand.
CGGCGGCAAATGAGAAAGGTTTACCGCTTTATGCGTATCTTGCAGATCGCGCGAAATATACGCTTCCTGTACCGATGATGAATATCGTCAATGGTGGTGCGCATGCGGATAACTCAGTGGATGTGCAAGAGTTTATGATTTTACCTGTAGGTGCTCCAACGTTTGCTGAAGCGATTCGTTATGGTTCTGAAATTTTCCATGAGTTACGTAAAGTATTAACGGAAAAAGGTCTTTCTACAGGCGTGGGTGATGAAGGTGGTTTTGCACCAAACTTAGGTTCTAATGAAGAAGCATTAGAAGTGATCATGACAGCGATTAAACGTGCAGGTTATGAGCCAGGCAAAGATGTCTTCTTAGGTTTAGATATCGCAGCTTCTGAATTTTATAAAGATGGTAAATATGTACTAGCCTCTGAAAACAAAGCCTTTACCTCTGAAGAATTTGCGGCATTCTTAGAAGATTGGGTAAACCGTTATCCTATTATCACGATTGAAGATGGTATGGATGAAGAAGATTGGAAAGGTTGGGATATCCTTACTAAACGTATCGGCGATCGCGTGCAAATCGTTGGGGATGACCTTTTCGTGACAAACACCAAGATTCTTGAGCGTGGTATCAAAGAAGGGGTTGCGAACTCGATTCTTATTAAACCAAATCAGATCGGAACATTGACTGAAACAATCGATGCGATCAATATGGCAAATGATGCGAACTACACGGCGGTTGTTTCACATCGTTCTGGTGAAACGGAAGATACAACCATTGCGGATATCGCAGCGGCAACAGTAGCAACGCAGATCAAGACAGGTTCCCTCTGTCGTTCGGATCGGGTTGCAAAATATAACCGCTTAATCTGTATTGAAGCTGAGCTTGGCGATAAAGCGGAATATGCAGGTCAAAAGGCATTTAAAGCGGTGAAGTTTTAAGTGATGGTTATGATGATGGATTAAAGCGGTAAGTGATCGTTGAGGGTTTCTGTTTTGATCTAGGAACTTTAGATGTGAACTCTACATTTAAGCTTTAATTAAACGTCATTAGTAAAACAAATTTGAATTAGGACTAATATAGTACTATATTGGTCCTATATTTATTTTTAGAGAGTCTATACATTGAGAATTACTCGAGAAACAGATTATGCCCTGTTAGTGTTGACGAAATTAGCAGTTCGTGAAGAAAAGCTAAGCGCTTCGGCTTTAGCTGAAATATGTGAGCTCAATGTTTCGCTAGTGAGTAAGGTTTTAAAATTACTGGTTAAAGCAGAGCTTTTGACATCTACTCGCGGAATCTACGGTGGCTATCAACTACAACGTGATCCCAAAGAGATCACTTTATTGGAAGTCATTGAAGCCATTGAAGGTCCGGTGGCGGTGAATGCGTGTAATGACATGGAAAATCCTTGTGATAAAGCGATTGTCTGCACATTAGCGCCGCATTGGAGAGTGATTAATCATAAGCTTTACGAGAGTTTCTCGGAAGTGACTTTAAAATCGCTGCTCGGATCAGCACAAGATTTAAGGAAGCTAGTGGAGTAAGTAACGAAATCACTTTTTAGGCACTTATTGTATATAACAATATATAGATAGGGTAGAAGATAAGAATAGATCCTTGATAAATCTAATTGATGGATGACTATAACAAATTATGACAGCAGAAATTACAGAAAAAGATAGAATTGAAGCGATCACCAGTGAAGAGTATAAATATGGCTTTACTACTGATATTGAACAGACAACGCTTCCCCCTGGCTTAGATGAAGATGTGATTCGTCATATCTCTAAGATTAAAGAAGAGCCTGAGTGGTTATTAGAATATCGTTTAACCGCTTACCGTGCTTGGCTTGAGATGGAAGCGCCGGATTGGGCGCATTTACAGATCGACCCGATCGATTATCAAGCGATCTCTTACTATTCAGCACCTAAATCAATGGCTGATGGCCCTAAGAGTTTAGATGAGGTAGATCCTGAATTACTCTACACTTATGAGCGTTTAGGTATTCCGCTTTCAGAACAAAAAATCCTCGCCGGTGTGGCAGTGGATGCGGTTTTTGACTCGGTTTCTGTGGCAACCTCTTATAAGGGTCGTTTGTTAGAGCAAGGCATTATCTTCTGCTCTTTTAGTGAGGCGGTTCAAGAGTATCCTGAATTAGTAAAAGAGCATCTCGGCACCGTTGTACCGCATGATGATAACTACTTTGCTGCACTGAATGCGGCAGTATTTACCGATGGCTCTTTTGTCTATATTCCTAAAGGCACTCGTTGCCCGATGGAGCTTTCCACCTATTTCCGAATTAATGCTTCTAACACAGGTCAGTTTGAAAGAACGTTAATCGTGGCAGATGAGGGGAGTTATGTCTCTTATCTTGAAGGATGTACCGCACCGCAGCGGGATGAAAATCAGCTTCATGCTGCAGTTGTAGAGTTAGTAGCGAAAGAGAAGGCAACAATTAAATATTCAACTGTTCAAAACTGGTATCCTGGAGATGAAAATGGTGCCGGTGGTATCTATAACTTTGTCACAAAACGTGGCATTTGCGAAGGTTTTCAATCTAAAATCACGTGGACACAAGTGGAAACAGGATCGGCAATTACGTGGAAATATCCAAGCTGTATCCTGAAAGGTGATGAATCTGTTGGCGAATTCTACTCTGTTGCGCTTGTCAAAGATCGTCAGCAAGCGGATACCGGTACAAAGATGATTCATTTAGGTAAAAATACTCGCTCGACGATTATCTCAAAAGGAATTTCAGCCGGTTACTCAGAGAACTCTTACCGCGGATTAGTCAGAATTAGTCCCAATGCAACGGGCTCTTACAATTACTCGCAGTGTGATTCGCTCTTAATGGGGGATAAATGCGGTGCACATACTTTTCCCTATATCGATGTCCGCAATTCAAGTTCAAAAGTAGAGCATGAAGCCTCTACTTCAAAGATTTCAGAAGAGCAGCTCTTCTATTGTCAACAACGCGGCTTGTCAGAAGAAGATGCGATTAACCTTATTGTAAATGGTTACTGTAAAGAGATCTTTGATGAATTGCCGATGGAATTTGCCGTAGAAGCGCAACGCTTGATTGAGCTACGACTAGAAGGTAGCGTGGGTTAATCTTTGATTTTTGACCCGTTGATCCTATATCAGCGTTATAACAGAATTTATAAAATTTAATTGAGAGTAGAAAATATGTTAAGTATTCAAAATTTACATGTAGAAGTTGATGGTACCGAGATTCTTAAAGGTGTGACCTTAGAGATCGAAGCAGGGAAAGTACATGCCATCATGGGCCCTAATGGTTCAGGGAAAAGTACACTTGCAAATGTGATCGTGGGGAAAGAGGGTTATGAAATCACTGAAGGTGATATCCTTTTTGAGGGGCGTTCAATTTTAGAGATGGATCCTGATGAACGGGCACAATTAGGGATTTTCTTAGGATTCCAATATCCTGCGGAATTACCAGGCGTGAATAATCACTATTTCTTACGCAGCGCGCTCAATGCTATTCGCCGTTCAAGAGGAGAAGAGGAAATTGATGCACTTGAATTCTATGAGATACTTCAAGAGAAGATGAAAACTGTAAAAATGGATTCGTCATTCCTTAAGCGTGCTGTGAATGCTGGCTTCTCTGGTGGTGAGAAGAAACGTAATGAAATTCTACAAATGTTAGTGCTTCAACCTAAATTTGCAGTGTTAGATGAAACCGATTCAGGGCTTGATATTGATGCACTTCGCGTGATTTCCGAAGGGATTAATTCTCTGAGAGATGCCAGTCGTGGTTTCTTATTGATTACTCATTACCAACGTCTACTTGACTATGTTCAACCAGATTTTGTTCACGTGATGACGGATGGTCGAATTGTGAAAAGTGGTGGCAAAGAGTTAGCGCTTGAGCTTGAGAAAGAAGGATATGTGGCTTTCCGTGGTGAAGATGCGGGCGGTTCTCGAGTTCATAAATAAGGAGATTATCATGCTAACAAAATATCAAGATAATGCGCATCGTGAGCGCTTTAAAGATACGCCACTGCGTAAGCTCTTCTCAACAGCATGGCAAGCACCTGTATCAAAGGAAGCATCGGCGCCGATTAATGAAACATTACCGGAAGGTGCTATTATTCTACCCATTTATAATGGTGAAGTTGCTTCTCGTTGGATTCATGAGCTCTCATTGCCGGAGACGCTTTTAGTACGGGCAACAAATAATCTATTAGAGATCCGTTTGATGAATGGTGCCGTGGTTGATCGTCCGATCGTGATTTATCATGTAACGGATGGGCAAAATGCAGCGGTACAAGTGGATCTCAGTATTGTTGTTACCGCTGAAGAGGGCACTCAAGCTTCATTTCTATTAGTAGAAGCGGGGGATGGAGAGTATCTTAACTTAGGAACAATGAGTGTTTCACTAGCCGAAACAGCGAATATTGAGTTTGTCCATGCGGGGCTTAATAGCAAAGCAGGCTCAAGCCTTTTTGATTTTGTGGCAACACAAGCATCAGAGAGCCAGTTGCACTATATGAGCTATCAATCTCAAGGAGCGATTACCCGTTCTGATATTGTTTTCGAGGTAGAGGGGGAAGGGGCTTATAGTGAACTCAATGTACTCAATATTGCCGAAGGTCGTGAGCATATCTCGCATGTGGTCAATTTAGATCATAAAGTACCTAATTGCAGCAGTAATCAACAGGTCAAAAATATCTTAAAAGATCGTGCAGAAGCGCTATTTGAT